>JAJQCG010000022.1 GCA_021202815.1 Lachnospiraceae bacterium
CTATTGAAGCTTTTCGCGGATGTGTTCAACTTGCACTTGCAATTTTCGAAATAAAAATATCTCTTGCAATCGAGGGAGACTTTTGCTATACTATATAGGCGCGATTTTGCGAATCGCGTATTCTATGTGTAAAAATGTGAAAGGAGGACTGGTGCTGTGAAGGTTAGATCTTCGGTAAAACCTATCTGCGAGAAGTGCAAGGTCATCAAGAGAAAAGGTACTATCAGAATCATCTGTGAAAACCCGAAGCACAAACAGAGGCAGGGATAATCTTTTCGTGAGTGTCATTGCCTTTTAGTCCTTTTATAATAGAGAAAGACAAAAGAGCAGCGATTATTCATATATGAGATGGACCTCACCTGAAACTGGGAAGGATGAGCGGACATACGTGCCGCGAGTACCGGAAAGAATGGGCAGCTGCCCATTTGGGCATCGAATGGAATCCGTCATTCGGGCCTCATTTAGGAAAAAGTAAGTAGTAAAAGAAAGATGGAGGAATAATCACAATGGCTCGTATTGCTGGTGTAGATTTACCAAGAGAGAAGCGCGTTGAGATCGGCCTGACCTACATTTACGGGATCGGCAGGACCAGCTCCAACCGCATTCTGAAGGACGCAGGGGTCAATCCAGATACCCGCGTCAGAGACCTGACTGACGATGAAGTCAGAAGGATCAGTTCTGTGATTGAGCAGACGCAGACCGTCGAGGGCGACCTCAAGAGACAGGTTGCGATGGATATCAAGAGGCTGCAGGAGATTGGCTGCTACCGCGGTGTGCGTCACCGCAGAGGCCTTCCGGTTCGTGGACAGAACACAAAGAACAACGCGAGAACAAGAAAGGGTCCGAAGAAGACCGTTGCAAATAAGAAAAAGTAAAAAGTAGAGAAAGCAGGTTAGTTTAGAATGGCAAAGGTTACGAGAAAAGTGACAAAAAAGCGTGTCAAGAAAAACGTTGAACGCGGACAGGCACATATCCAGGCTTCTTTCAACAACACGATCGTTACCCTGACCGACACGGCGGGCAACGCTCTGAGCTGGGCCAGTGCCGGTGGTCTTGGTTTTAAAGGTTCAAGGAAATCTACTCCCTACGCTGCGCAGATGGCTGCGGAGACTGCCACAAAGGCGGCGCTCATCCATGGCCTGAAGACCGTGGACGTGTTTGTAAAGGGCCCCGGTTCGGGCAGAGAGGCCGCGATTCGCGCGCTCCAGGCCTGTGGGCTTGAGGTTATCAGCATTACCGATGTGACGCCGGTGCCGCACAATGGATGCAGGCCGCCGAAGCGCAGAAGAGTTTAATCAGGAGGGTATGAAAAGATGGCAGTAAACAGAACACCTGTCCTTAAAAGATGCCGGGCTCTCGATCTGGATCCGGTCTATATGGGAATTGATAAAAAGTCGAACAGACACGCAAAGAGGACAAACCGCAAGGTTTCCGAGTATGGTCTTCAGCTCAGAGAGAAGCAGAAGGCAAAATTCATCTACGGCGTGCTGGAGAAGCCGTTCCGCAATTACTATGAGAAGGCGGATCGCATGAAGGGCATGACCGGTGAGAATCTGATGGTGATGCTCGAGTGCAGACTGGACAACGCGATCTTCCGTCTTGGTTTTGCCAGAACGAGAAGAGAGGCTCGTCAGATCGTCGATCACAAGCAGGTGCTTGTGAACGGCAAACAGGTCAATATTCCGTCCTACCAGGTGAAGGCGGGAGATACGATTGAGATCAAGGAGAAGTGCAAGAGCTCCGATCATTTCAAGGCGATTGCGGAGACCACCGGGGGACGTCTCGTTCCGGAGTGGCTTGAGGCAGACCTTGAGAACCTGAAAGGCAGTGTAAAAGAGCTTCCGGCCAGGGATATGATCGACGTTCCGGTCAACGAGATGCTGATCGTCGAGCTGTATTCCAAGTAATCCGTCGTCCAACACAGAACAGGAGGGGCTTTTAGTGGTGGTATTTAACAAACCGAAAATCGAGATAGCTGAACTTTCAGAAGACAGAAAATATGGCAAATTCATTGTGGAACCACTGGAAAGAGGCTACGGCACTACCCTCGGCAATTCTCTGAGAAGGATCATGCTTTCCTCACTGCCCGGAACGGCGGTGAGCCAGGTAAAGATAGACGGCGTGCTTCATGAATTCAGTTCCATCCCCGGCGTGAAGGAGGATGTGACTGAGATCATCATGAACATCAAGAGCCTTGCCATCAAGAATATCAGCGAGTCCGAGGAACCGAAGATCGCTTATATTGACTTTGAGGGCGAGGGCGTCGTGACGGCGGCCGATATTCAGTGCGATCCCGATATCGAGATTCAGAATCCGGAGGTTGTGATCGCGCATCTGAACGGCGGTGCGGACAACAAGCTCTACATAGAGCTGACGATCACGAAGGGCAGAGGCTATGTGAGCTCTGACAAGAATAAGAGCGATGATCTCCCGATCGGAATGATCGCGATCGATTCGATCTACACGCCGGTGGAGCGTGTGAACATGACGGTCGAAGACACCCGTGTAGGCCAGCAGACAGACTTTGACAAGCTGACGCTAGACGTTTACACAAACGGTGCGCTCGGCCCGGACGAGGCGGTCAGCCTTGCCGCGAAGGTGCTGAGCGAGCATCTGAGCCTGTTCATCGATCTCTCTGAGAACGCGAGAGCGACGGAGATCATGGCGGAGACGGAGAGCGACGAGAAGGAGAAGGTTCTCGAGATGAACATCGATGAGCTGGAGCTTTCCGTGCGTTCCTACAACTGCCTGAAGAGGGCAGGCATCAACACAGTGGAAGAGCTGTGCAACCACACATCCGAGGATATGATGAAGGTCCGTAATCTGGGCCGCAAATCGCTCGAGGAAGTGCTCGCAAAATTAAAAGAACTCGGCCTGGAGCTGAACCAGAGCGAGGAAGCTTAAGAAAGAATTGGTTGCAGCCAGACTCCGTGTCAGTAAGCCCGAAGACGCGTGGCACGGAGGACAACGAATGGAGGAAATGACATGGCAGGATATAGAAAACTGAGCAGAACATCTTCTCAGAGAAAAGCATTGCTGAGAAGCCAGGTGACCGCGCTTCTTTTGAACGGAAAGATCGTAACCACAGAGTCGAAGGCAAAAGAGATGAGAAAGATCGCCGAGAAGCTGATCGCACTCGGAGTCCGCGAGAAGGATAACTATGAGGTTGTCAAGGTGACGGCGAAGGTCGCTCGCAAGGACAAGGACGGCAAGCGCGTGAAGGAAGTACAGGATGGAAAGAAAGTGACCGTCTATGACGAGATCGAGAAGGAGATCAAGAAGGATCTTCCGTCCAGACTGCACGCGAGAAGGCAGATGATGAAGGTGCTCTATCCGGTGCGCACGCAGGTCGACCCGAAGAAGAAAAAGACCAAGGAAGTTGACCTGGTCGCGAAGATCTTCGATGAGATTGCTCCGAAGTACACGAACCGGAACGGCGGCTACACCCGTATGGTGAAGATCGGCCAGAGAAAAGGCGACGGCGCGATGGAAGTAGTGCTGGAGCTGGTATAAGCATGTGATTTCAGGAATCCCTGTGGAGTGATCCATGGGGATTTTCCGCGTATAAAGAGGAGGAGAGGGAAATGACGATAAACAGCGCGATGTATGAGTATGGGAGCAAGAGTTCGATCATTCGTGAGCTTTTTGCCTACGGCCTGGAGAGAAAGAAGATTGTCGGCGAGGACAAGGTCTATGATTTCAGCCTTGGCAATCCGAGCATTCCGGCGCCGCCGCAGGTGAAGGAGGCGCTGCTGGGGCTGCTGGAGGAGCCCGCGGAAGCGCTGCACGGCTATTCGCCGGCTTCGGGAGACCCGCAGGTGCGACAGACGCTCGCGGAGTCGGTGAACCGGCGTTTCGGTACACATTTCACAGCTGACAATTTCTATATGACAGTCGGTGCGGCGGCTTCGCTGAATATCTGCATCCAGGCGACGGTCTGCGAGGGGGATGAGTATATCACTTTCGCGCCCTTTTTCCCGGAGTACGCGGTCTGGGTAGAGAACGCGGGCGCGAAGCTGAAGATTACTCCGGCGGACATAAAGGATTTTCAGATTGATTTTGAGAAATTCGAGAGCCTGATCACGCCGCACACGAAGGGCATGATTATCAACTCCCCGAATAATCCGAGCGGTGTCGTCTATTCTGAGGAGACGATCGAACGGCTTTCTGAACTGCTCCGCGCGAAGGAGCAGGAGTACGGGACGGTGATCTATCTCATCTCCGACGAGCCTTACCGTGAGATCGTCTACGACGGGCTGACCGTGCCCTATGTGCCGAATTATTACGCGGACACGCTGGTCTGCTACTCTTACAGTAAATCCTTGTCGCTGCCGGGCGAGCGCATCGGCTATATCATCGTGCCGGATGAGGTCGCCGATTCGAAACGGGTCATGGCGGCGGTGGCCGGAGCGGGTCGGGCACTCGGCTTTGTCTGCGCGCCGGTGCTGTTTCAGCGTGTCGCCGCGCTCTGCGCGGATGTGCCGACCGATATCGAGGCCTATGCGCGCAACCGGGAGCTGCTCTATAACGGCCTGACCGAGATCGGCTATGAGTGTGTGCGCCCGCAGGGAGCCTTCTATCTCTTTGTCAAGTCTCCGGTGCCGGACGCGAATGAATTTTCCGAGTGTGCGAAGCGTCACGACGTGCTGATCGTCCCGAGCGACAGCTTCGGCTGCGAGGGCTATGCGCGCGTCTCTTACTGCGTGTCGGAGCAGATGATCGTGAATTCGCTGCCGGCCTTCCGGGAGATTCTGGAGGAGCTGAGGAAGTAGAAATTGTGTCTCTCCCGCAGAAAAGGAAGATGTGCAGCTGCATCGTGACGGTAAGCGGGTGCACAGTGACGAATCTGAAAGAAATTGCCCGGCGGCTCTGGCCGCCGGGCAGTGTTTTGCCATGGATTTGTTTTATCCTATCAGCTCGCAGATCTCACATTTCAATACACTTACGAGTCGCATCACAATGTCAATTTGCGCCTTATTCAAATCCTTGCTTTTTCGCTCGTAGGCACGGATCGTATTCACGGAGACGCCGGATTCTTTTGCAAGCGCTTCCTGTGTCAGGCCGCAGCGTAGCCTCGTGGTCTTCAGTCTGCTTTCGCTGCCCGCAAAGTGCGCATCCATGACTTCATAGCTTTTCTGGATATCCGCTTCATGCAGCGTGTCGTACAGACTAATCAGTTCCTCGTAGGGGACAATGTCCAGAATGTGCTGAAAGCTTTTGCCGGAATACCACTGATAGTGCGTCAGCATCCAGCCGACCCAGTACGCAGCGCTCCGGTCGTAGCTTTCCACAAGCCTGACATCACGGCTTTCACCGGTCGTTCTTTCCATAACCTCCAGAAAAATCTCCAGGCCGCTTTTCCCCGCGATGTATTTGGAATTGCCGTTTTCAAATTGTTCCGCCACATTAGACTGGATAAAGCGGATCAGAAAGTCCGGGCCGTCTATATGGAATTCACATACCGCATCGTGAAGCATATTGCCGACGGTGCGGGAGGCTTTACTCAGATATAATGGACTGTAAGCGTGGGTCGTCATACTTCATATCCTCTCTTATAATATCGAGCACAAAAATATCCTCCCGGAGCTGCTCTAAATTCTTCTTCCTGTTCGCGTAAGAGGCTCTGGCATCCTGATCCCGCCGGATTCTCTTATAATAATATTCGCGGTAACTGGCGAGTTCTTGCCTGGTAAATTCGTTTTGTCTGAAAGCTCGTTCTGAAAGGAGCACAATCTGTTCCCCGAGCGTACCAAGTTGCATGGCGAGGTTCAGATCCCGTAGAGAAATCGTATTATTTGGTCGATTGTAAAATGAAGTTGAACACCTAAAAAATCCATAGCGATT
>JAJQCG010000199.1 GCA_021202815.1 Lachnospiraceae bacterium
GAACGAGGCCACCTTGAGCCCCCGGTTTACAAGCGCCTGCAGAATTCCGCAGGTGATCAGCGTCTTGCCGCTGCCGCTCGCCGGGGCGGCGAGGAGAATCCGAGGCATTTTTCTCTTCATTCCGCCGCTCCCCCTCTCAGTGTGACGATATAAATCGGGTTCTGTCCCATCATCAGATGATAGCTGCCGATCGCTTTCGCGCGTGCGATGCTGACGGAGATAATCTCCTCCTCAATGAGCGGCAGCGCTCGCAGGCAGTCCGTCACCTCGCCGATCGTCTCCAGCGTCACCGTATTGATCGCCAGGCGGACAGACGGATTTTTCCGCAGAATACACGCGAGGATCTCCTTCAGATTTCCGGCGGAGCCGCCGATAAACACATGCGTCGGCGCAGGCAGCTCTTCGAGCGCCTCCGGAGCAAGCCCGTGGATCACGCGGATATTTGGCGCGCCGAAACGGCGCTTATTTTCCTCGATCAGGGAGCAGGCCTCCTCGTTTCGCTCAATGGCGTATACGCTTCCGTCGCAGGCCGCGAGCGCAAGCTCGATCGTCACAGAGCCGGTACCGGCTCCCACGTCGTAGACGACAGCGTCCTTCGGAAGCCGCAGCTTCGCGACGGAGAGACTCCGGATCTCACTTTTCGTCATCGGCGCTTTCCCGCGCAGAAATTCCTCATCGTCAATGCAGCTTCGCAGACCGTCGAAGGGAGCCGGATTCTCGATCAGCGCCACGCAAAGGCCGTCCCAGATCTGATCCAGCAGTTCCGCTGGCACGCCGCGGCGGATACGCTCGTTCTCATAGCCGAGCCGCTCACCGATCGATACTGTCACGTCGCCAAGGCCATATTCCAGAAGCTCCGCGCAGAGCTTCTGCACGCTGTCCTTCGCGCTTAGCAGGGTGAAGCTGCGCGCATGGCTTTTGACCGCCGCCACGAGATTTGTCTCTCGGCCATGCGTGCTCAGGAGACAGACGTCCTCCCATGCAATATGCAGCTTTCCACAGAAATACACGACGGAGGAGATCCCACACAGACTGCGGATCTCATAATCCTTCCCATCCAGCGCGTCGTAGAGCTTTTTCGCGCCGCTGTAAAAGCCGATATCGCCGGAGAGCAGAATCGCGACCCGCGAATACTCCGGATGCTGCCCGATATAGCCCGCGATCTCCTCCGCATTGTAGGCCATATAGGACGGTTTCTCCGGCGCTTCCGCGGCCTCCAGCATGCGTTTTGCGCCGATCAGAAGCTCCGCCTCGCGGATCGCGCGCGCGGCCTCGACGGTCATGCCCTCCGGCGTGCCCATGCCGATGCCGATAAGGGTGATGATGCGATGTACCCTCTCGCCTGACTCTATACAGAATGGAGCCGTATCAGACGGGCAGTCGTGCAGCCCCGGTATCTTCAGACGTTCCTCCAGCAGCCGCAGCACTTCCTCATAGGAACAGCCCTCCTGCTCCGGCGGCCGTCCGACCAGCACGAGCCGCGCGCCCGCCTTCCTCGCGGCGCGCACCTTCTCGCCGAAGCCGCCGGCCTTCCCGGTCTCCTTCGTGACGAGATATTTGCAGTCAAACTGCCGCAGCAGCGCCGTATTCAGCTCCTCGCTGAAGGGACCCTGCATACAGATCAGATTTTTCCCGACAAAACCAAGCTTCTCACAGGCGGCTGCCACCTGTCCCGTAGAGAGCACCCGCGCGAAAACCCGCTTTTCATAATCCGGAATCGCCGTATATTTATAGAGCTCCTTGCTGCCGGTCGTCGCCAGAATATTTCCCTCTGTATGTTTTAAATATTCGACAGCCTCTTCGACGGAGTCGACAAGTACCGCCCCGCCCGCGTCCTCCGCTTCCTGCTCACGAATCAGGCGAATGTATTCCGCGTTCGCTGCCGCGCAGGCCGCCGCGACATTCCGCGACACCTCTACCGCGTAGGGATGTGTGGCGTCGATCACCAACGCCGCGCCCTGCTCACGCAGAAATGCCGCCATCGCTTCCGCGTCCATACGCCCCGCGTGAACATGAAGATACTCATTTTCCGCAAGCAGCGTCTCGCCGTACTCTGTCGCGACGCAGGCCGTCACATTGATTTTCCGCCCGGACAGCGTCTCTGAGAGCGTCCGCCCCTCGACGGTTCCCGCAAAAATGACCACAGGTTTCATGCTTTCTAATCCTCCATACACAGCGTATAGTCCATCACTGCTGCCGCCACCGTAACGCCCTGCTCCGCCGTCTTCGGGATCAGGAGGCGGCGCGCGCCGCTGCCCTTCAGAGCCGCGCGCTCGCAGACATTTCCCACGCCCGTCACCGATTTCACAAAATCAGATTCCGCGAACGCTTCGTCTGACTCCACCGCCGCCAATTCCTCCGAAGTATAAGTCTCAAAGGGCACGCCGCAGCTCTCTGTGAAGGCGATCAGCCCTGCCTCCTCTTTTTTCAGATCGATGGAAACAATCTTCGCGACGCTTTCCGGGAAAATCGCATATTTCGAGAGCGTCCTGCCGACCAGCGCGCGAATCCGCTCCTCCCCGGTTTCTCTTTTACAGCCGACGCCGAGTACGATGACACGCGGCACGAGGTGCAGCGTTCTCTTAAAGGGCGCATCGTTTCGAAAAGTAACCGAAAATCCAAGCTCCGGCGTTCCCTCCTGCTCAAGCTCTCCCGGAACCGTCCCAAAGACCGGAAACGCGCTGCGCATCCCGACACGCTGCCCCTCCACCAGCGCCGCCGCAATCTCCTTCGCAAGCGGCATGGAATCCAGATAGAGATCGCGACGCGACGCGAAAGCGTCGACCGCAAATTTTCCGTTCAGATCTGTCGCCGTCGTGATGACCGGCTCCGCGCCCGTGATCTTCGCCGTGAGCAGCGTCAGCGCGTTCGCCCCGCCGATATGTCCGGACAACAGCGAGATCACATGCCGTCCCTGCTCGTCCATGACGAGCACCGCCGGGTCCGTCTTTTTACTCCTGACATACGGCGCGATGCTGCGTACCGCGATACCCGTCGCACCGATGAAGATCAGCGCATCTTTTTCATGAAACTGCGCCTCTGTCCACGCGGGAAGGGGGTCTGTGAGAACCTGAATATCGGGAAAATCCGAAGGGGAAACGTTCTTTTTTTTCAGCCAGCACTCACAGCATATATTTTGAGCATATAGTCCTGCAGCGAGCATCCGCCCCAACATGGCTCCGTGCTCTGTAAAACTGATAATTGCTATCTTCATAATCGCTACCTGTCAATATTGTTTTCGCTGCAGCATTCTCCATAAATATGGAAGGAAAACTTGATAAGACACGCATACAACATGCAGCCTACATGGTTCCTTTTGGTCTTGAGAACAGAACAGACAAAAAGGAACAAGAAAAAGACTCACTGCGCTCATCCCTGCGCCACAATCTTTTCTATGAGCTCCGGCACCTTACTGGTCTGCCCGAGGACGCCGTACACATTCGAGAAGGTAATCACGCCGCGCTCCAGCTTCCGCATCGCGCGCTGATTCACATAGAACTCCATATGCTCCATCAGCCGCTCCATGACAGGCTGGATAAGCCCCGCCTCGTCGAGATACCCCAGCGCATCGTCGGTCGTTACGCAGTCCATCATTTTCCGCAGCAGCTCCACCGGCGCACCCAGAAGCGCGGCGTGCACGGTCAGAAGCTCCATGCGTGCATCCGCATTGTGCGAGTGCGTATTCATAATGCCGCCCGCCAGCTTGACAAACTTTCCGATATGGCCGACCAGCAGTACGCCCTTCGCACCGAATTCCACCGCAGCGTCGAGCGCCTCGCCGACAAAATTGCTGCACTTGACTGCGCCCTCGAGGTCAAGGCCATGCCCATACTGCGAGAGGAAGTCGATGCCGTAATTGCCGGGGACGACGAGCAGGTATTCCATGCCGTTCGCCAGCTTCTGGCGCATTTCCACGCGGATCGTCTCGATCAGCGCCTGCTCGCTCATCGGCTCAACGATACCGCTCGTGCCGAGCACCGAGATGCCGCCCACAATGCCGAGCCGGGGATTGAAGGTCTTCGCCGCGAGCTCCTCGCCCGCCGGGATCGAGATGAGCACGTCAAGGCTCCCATCATAACCGTATTTTTCACAGACCGCTTCCAGATTCTCGCGGATCATCTGCCGCGGCACGCGGTTGATCGCCGCCGCGCCAACCGGCTGCTCCAGTCCGGGCTTCGTGACGCGGCCCACGCCGATTCCGCCATCGATGTGAATACGGTCTGTGTCATGTTTCACGTCCGCTTTGCTTTTCTTTTCTGCCTGACTGCAGTCAGAATACTGCGTCGCTGTGCAATTTCCACTGGAGGATTCCGGTACTTTTGTCTGAGACTTTCTTTTCTGCACCCTTGCGTAGACCAGAATCCCGTTTGTCACATCCGGATCGTCTCCGCCGTCCTTCTGGATCGCACAGCTCACAGAGTCGCGCTCCCACCGGATATCCAGCACCTCCAGATGGAGCGAAACGCCCTTCGGCGTCAACAGCTCGACATACGAAACCTCGCGCCCGCCGAGCAGCATAAGCGCCGCGGCTTTCGCCGCGGCCGCCGCGCAGGAACCGGTTGTGTAGCCGTAACGCAGCTTTTTGTGATTTTTATAGACAAATTCTTCCATCGAGTGCTCCTGGCAGTTACTTCTTCAAGTTATAATTGTTCAGAACAGCAGGCCACAGACCTCCTTCTTCGAAAGCCGCATGCCGCTTGCGCATCATATATCTGAGGCTTAACGATTCTCTGCTTCTCCCCGGAACTGTTACTTCAGGTGCTCATAAGCCTCTACATGCGCGCCGTCCCAGGTCGCCATGTGATAGTAGACGTTCATCGCCTGATCGATCAGCGCAAGTCCCATGATCGCGCCGGTTCCCTCGCCAAGGTGCATACCGGCCTGCAGCGGGGCTTTCATACCGAGCTGTTCGAGCACCATATGCGCTGCCGGTTCCGTCGAATCGTGCGTCGCGATCATATACTCTTTCGCCGTCGGGCAGAGCATACCGGCCAGATACGCGGAAATCGCCGAAATGAAGCCGTCGATCAGAACCGGCATATGCTCATGCGCCGCTCCGAGATAACAGCCGACCAGTCCGGCAATGTCAAGCCCGCCGACTTTCGAAATCACGTCGATCGCATCCTCCTTATCCGGCTGATTGACCGCGATCGCACGACGGATCGCGTCCACCTTGCGCTTCAGACCTTCTGTGGAAAGTCCCGCCCCTCGCCCGGCGACCTCCTCCGGATCCTTCTCAAAGAGTACCGCTGCGCAGGCCGCGCTGGTCGTCGTATTTCCAATGCCCATCTCGCCGGTGACAATGAGCTGATAGCCATCCTTCTTCAGCTCACGGACTACATCGATGCCAGTCAGAATCGCCTGTACGCACTCCTCGCGCGTCATGGCAGAGCCTGTCGCGATATTTCCGGTGCCATAACGGACTACGCGATTCTGAACCTTCGGATGCTTCGCATCGGTCAGGGAACCGATATTGATCGGAATGGAATCGCAGCCCGCCAGCTTTCCCATGATGCAGGCGCTCGACATGCCGTCGCCCATATTTTCCAGCACCTGGAGCGTCACGGAACTGTCTGTCTGCGTCACGCCCTCCGCGACAACGCCGTTGTCCGCTCCCATGATGACGGTGGCGCGTCTGTCCGGATGCGGGGTCGGCGTTCCCATGATACCGGCGATCTGCACGAGCGCCTCCTCGAGCCAGCCCAGCCCCCTCAGCGGCTTTGCGAGCGAGTCCCAGCACTTCCAGGTCGCCTCCATGATGTCCCGGTCAATCGGTTTGATTTCCGAAATAATATTATGTAAATC
>JAJQCG010000131.1 GCA_021202815.1 Lachnospiraceae bacterium
GCGGTTCGATTTGATGCTCTTATGTATGGAATTGAACTGGCATATCTGATAGGAAAGAAATATACAAGGGCTCGTTCCGATCTGCATAAGAAAGTTGCGGGAATAGCAAGTATTGCAAATATACCGGAGATCCAGGCACAGTCAGAGTTGATTCATAAGATCCTGAATACGGACTATGTGGATAATGCAGGGATTAACGAATTTGAAGAAATCAGAGAAAAGCTTCGTGATCTGATGAAATATCTTCCACGTGGTAAAGTCATATATGAGACTAATTTCTCAGATGAGCTGCTTTCCGTCGAATGGAAGGAATCTGAACTGGATAATGATGAGCTGAAGAATTACAAAGCAAAGGCAGAGTACTATATTCGACAACACCAGGATAACATTGCCATTGCAAAGCTTAAGACGAATCAGCCATTGACTGAGACAGATGTTGAAACATTAGAAGCAATTCTGTGGAAAGAGGTTGGAACCAGACAGGATTATGAACATGAAATTGGTACAAAGCCACTTGGAGAATTTGTCCGCGAAATCGTAGGGCTTGATATGAATGCAGCGAAGGAAGCATTTTCGGAATACCTGACAAGTACAAGCCTGGACAGCAGACAGATTTACTTCGTAAATCAAATCGTGGAATATATCGTTCATAATGGAATGATGAAGGACCTTTCTGTGCTCCAGGAATCTCCATTCACGGATCAGGGAAGCGTAGTAGAGATATTTACTGATCTAAAGGTATGGATGGGGATTAGGAAGGTTATAGAAACAATAAATGCCAATGCAGCAGCGTAAAAATCATCAATTTTGCGGAGACCGAAAGCGCCGGAAGGCTTAAAAAATCAGACTATTGAAGGGATATAAGAAGTATGGTAAAAATATTATTCATCTGCCACGGCAATATCTGCCGTAGCACCATGGCTCAATACGTCATGCAGTACCTCGTCGACCAGCGCGGCCTCGCCGACGCTTTCTACATCGACTCCGCCGCCACGAGCCGCGAGGAGATCGGCAGTCGTCCGCACCGCGGCACGCAGCAGAAGCTGCGCGAGGTGGGGATTCCCTGCGGGGATCATCGCGCGGTGCAGATGACGTGGCAGGATTATGAAAAATATGATTATCTCATCGGGATGGATACCTGGAATATCCGCAATATGACCCGCATCGCGGGCGGCGACCCGGAGGGGAAGATTCATAAACTGCTGGACTACACGGAGCGGAAGGGCGATATCGCGGATCCGTGGTACACCGGTAATTTTGACGAGACCTATGTCGACGTGCGGGAGGGCTGCGAGGCGCTGCTCGCATACATTCTGCGGGAGGAAAAAATTTGAAAATAATACACTGTGCCGATCTCCATCTGGACTCCCGGATGGAGACGGGGCTTTCGAAGGAGAAGGCGAAAGAGCGGCGGCTGGAGCTTCTGCGGACCTTCACACAGATGGTTGAGCGCGGCGCGTCGGAGGGCGTAGACGCAGTGCTGCTCTGTGGCGACCTCTTTGACGCGCGGACGATCTCGGCGCGTGCGAGAAACTGCGTACTGGACGCGGTGCGGGAGCATCCGGGGATACGCTTTTATTATCTGCAGGGAAATCACGATCAGAACAGTTTTCTGAGCGACCTTGCGGAGAGGCCGGAGAATCTGAAGACCTTCGGCCCGGACTGGACGAGCTACGAGGAGCAGGACGGCGTGACGATCACCGGTGCGGAGATCACGGAGGGGACGGCGGATGCGCTCGCGGAGCGCCTGATTCTCGACGCGGCGCGGATCAATATTGTCATGCTGCACGGCCAGGTGACGGCGTACGGCGCGAATCGGCAGCAGGAGGGCTTTTCCCTGCGAAAGCTGAAGAATCGGAATATCGATTACCTGGCGCTGGGACATATCCACAGCTACCGTCAGGAGCGGCTGGACGAGCGCGGCCTCTGGTGCTACAGCGGCTGTCTGGAGGGGCGCGGCTTTGACGAGTGCGGGGAGAAGGGCTATGTGCTGCTCGAGGTGAAAGACGGACGGCTGTCGAGCGAGTTCGTGCCCTTTGCGTGCAGGCGTTTTCAGGAAGTGTGTGTGGATGTTTCCGGACTGTTCACGCAGGAGGAGATCCGGCGAGCGATTCGGCAGGCATTGCGGGAGATCCCGCCGACGGACGCGGTGAAGGTCGTACTGACCGGAGAGACCCCGCCGGAGGCGGAGAAAGACGCGGCTGCCATCGAAAAATGGCTGGAGAACGATTACTATCTTCTGAAGGTGAAGGATGAGACGCGGCTCGCCATTCACCCGGAGGATTATCAGTACGACGTGTCGCTGAAGGGCGAGTTTGTGCGGCTGGTGCTCGCGTCGCGTCTGTCCGCGGCGGAGAAGGAGCAGGTGCTGCGACTCGGTATTCGCGCGTTGACGGGAGAGGACTAAGGATGCAGATTAAAAAGCTTCATATTATCAATTTTGGAAAGCTGCATGATTTTGCTTTCTGCCCGACGGAGGGCCTGAACCTCATCTGTGAGCGGAACGGCTGGGGTAAATCGACGCTTGCGGCTTTCATCCGCGCGATGTTTTATGGTCTGGACTACACGACAAAGCGCTCCCTGAAGGAAAATGACCGGAAGCACTACGCGCCATGGCAGGGCGGCGTCTTCGGCGGCAGCATGGTGTTCGAGGCGGCGGGAATGGGGTACCGCGTGGAGCGGAGCTTCGGCGCAAAGGATAAGGAGGATCGCTTCGCGCTCTACGATCTGGCGACCGGTATGGAGAGCGCGGATTATACGGAGCGGCTCGGCGAGGAGCTCTTTCATCTGGACCGGGAGGCTTTCACGCGGACGTTTTTCTTCCGACAGCAGGACTTTGTGGTGACGCCTGGCGACAGTCTGAACGCGTCTCTTGCGCATGCGGAGGAGAACGCCGGAGATATGGGAAATTACGAGAAGGCGGCGGCCTCTCTCGAGGAGCGGATGAAATATTTTCGCAAGACCGGAAACCGCGGAAGGCTGGGACAGCTGGAAGAGGAACGGCGGCTCGTACGGGAGGAGCTCGCCTCCTGTCGTGAGCGCGAACGCGCGGCCGTCGACTGGCAGGCGCGGCTTGTGCAGAAGGAGGCGCAGGAGCAGGCGCTGCTGGAGAAAATCCGCGTGCTGGAAGCACAGGAGGAGAAAGCGCGCTCTTACGGCGAGAAGGCGGCCCGGAAGGCGCAGCTCGACCTTCTGGCAGAGCAGACGCGGGAGCAGGAGGAGCAGCTTCGACGGACGGCCGCGGAGCTGGGCGCGTATACGGCTCCGCCGATGCCGGAGGAAGAGCTGGACCGCTGTTATGAGAAGATTTGCCGTCTGAAGACCGCGCGGGAGCAGACGGAGGAAGCGCGGCAGAGGCAGTACGAGGCGGAGGAGGCGCTCGCGGAGCTCACGGAGGAGGCCCCGCGGTCATCGGGAGCGCATGTCCCGCTTTGCCTTTGCATATGCGTGCTGCTCGGCGTGGGCGCGGTACTTCTGTGGCGGCAGATCTGGCCCGGAGCGCTGCTCATGGCCGCGGCTCTGCTGATCGCTTTTATGGAGATGCGGAGAGTCGGACAGGCCAGGCGGCAGCGCGCAGAGCTTTC
Source organism: Lachnospiraceae bacterium (assembly GCA_021202815.1). Taxonomy (GTDB): domain Bacteria; phylum Bacillota; class Clostridia; order Lachnospirales; family Lachnospiraceae; genus Hominiventricola. The sequence goes on from JAJQCG010000131.1 coordinate 3,585, forward strand.
CGAGGAAGAGGCGGCTGCCCGCCGGGAGCTGAAGCAGGCCGAAAAAAATGTGCAGAAAAGGGAAATGGCGGAGGAAACGCTGGAACAGCAGATCTGCGCCGCGCTTCATATCAGCAGGGAGACGGAGCCTCTGGAGCGATTGACACAGCTTCGTCGCGAGAGCCGGGACTACGCGCGGCTGCGGCAGACGTATGAGAGCCGGCGCGCGGAGGTCGTGAAGAGCCGTGAGACTTATCTGGCATTTCAGAAAAGGTTCCCGGAGCAGGAGCTTCTTAAGCTGCAGAATCTTGAGAAGCCGGAGCGCGAGCTCGCCGATATTCTGTCTGAGCTGCAGGCCTGCCGGGACAGGCGGGATGGCCTTCTGAAGGAAGAGAGGGATCTGCAGCATCAGCTGCGGCGGCTGCGCGAGCAGGCGGAGCGGATCACGGAGCTTGCGGAGGAGGAAGAGCGGCTTTCGCAGGAGATCGCAGCGGGGGAGCGTGAGTACGGCCTTCTGGAAAAGACGCTGAAATATCTGAAAGCCGCGAAGGAGCAGTTTGCCACACGTTATCTGAAGGAGCTGCAGCAGGGACTGGAATATTATAGAAAGCAGATAGAGCCGGGGGTGGAAACGGAGGCGCTTCTGGATGTGAAGCTGAAGGTGAAGGCGCAGGAGGCAGGCGCGCTGCGCGAGACGGACTATCTCAGCACGGGGCAGCAGGACCTCCTGGCGATCGCGGAGCGCCTGGCGATCGTGGACGCGCTCTGCGAGGGGGAGCAGCCGGTGCTTATTCTGGACGATCCCTTCGTAAATCTGGACGAAGAAAAACAGGAGCGCGCCTTCGCACTCCTGCAAAAACTCTCGGAAAAGCGTCAGATGCTTTATTTCTCCTGCAGGAAGATCGGATGATGCCGTCTGGCATACCGGTAGGTCATATAGTGAATGAACGAGGTCAGGATCCAGGAAAACAGGTAGGACAGGTACAGTACCTGCTGGGTCGGAAACCAGGCAAATATGGTGACCAGCCAGACGATCCGGAACAGGCAGGCGCCGGACAGGGCGGCCAGCATCGGGGCGATCGCGTAGCCGAGGCCGCGCATCACGCCCATGACAGTTTCCATGACGCCGCAGAGAAAATAGGGCGTGACGACCCAGAGCAGACAAATCTGTCCGGCGGCGATTACATCCGGCTCTGTGGAGTAGGCCGACAGCAGCGGTACGGAGAACAGATTGACCAGAATCCCGAGCGTCAGTCCGAGGACGGTGACGCAGCCGAGCGAGCAGTGCAGAATTCTGCCTATGCGCTCCGGTTTTTTTGCCCCGACATTCTGGCTGGTAAAGCTGACCGTGGCCTGATGGATGGAGTTTGTCGCCATATAGACGAAATTTTCAATTGTGGCCGCCGCGCTGCTGCCCGCCACGACGGCGGAGCCGAAGGAGTTGATAGCGGACTGGATCAGCACGTTGGAAAAAGAAAACAGCGAGCTCTGGATTCCGGCGGGCAGTCCGATGTGCAGCATGCGGCGCAGCCGCGCGGGCTGTATGTAGAGCCTCCGGATATCCAGGCGGCAGGGTTCATCCGTTGTACACAGGAAACGCAGTATCAGCACCGCGCTTAAGCTCTCGGAGAGAACCGTGGCGAGCGCCACCCCGGCCACGTCCATATGCAGGGCGATGACGAAAAAGAGGTTCAGCGCGATGTTCAGCACCCCGGCCGCGGACAGATAGTAGAGCGGTTTTCGCGTCTCGCCCGTGGAGCGCAGGATCGCACTGCCGAAGTTGTAGGCCATATTCGCAGGCATGCCGATGAAAATAATTTTCAGGTAGAGAGCCGCCTTTTCGAGAACGTCGTCCGGCGTATCCATCCAGACCAGCAGAGGTCTGGTAAAGAGCAGACCGATGACGACGAGCGCGGCTCCGGAGAGCAGACTGAGGGAGATGGCCGTGTGCACGTTGTCCTTCGTCCCCTCGCGGTCGCCTGAGCCGAGCGTCAGAGCGGTCATCACGTTCGCGCCGATCGACAGCCCGATAAACAGGTTGGTCAGCAGATTGACGAGCGAGGAGGTGGAGCCGACCGCCGCCAGCGATTCGCTCTCCGCAAAACGCCCCACGACGATGACGTCAGCGGCGTTGAATAAAAGCTGCAGCCAGCTCGAAAGCATTAGGTCACTTATAAACGATTTTTAGCGCAAAATGGCAAAATTTTCGCACAGAA
>JAJQCG010000142.1 GCA_021202815.1 Lachnospiraceae bacterium
AGCAGAAAAATTTATATCCAAGGCTAGCCGTCGCGTTAGCGACTTGGTACAATGTCTATGAGTATGTAAATCAGGCAATACTGAGATATGATAAATTTAAGGAGGACAGGTTTTACAATGAGCGTACAGGTAGAAAAGCTTGAGAAGAACATGGCGAAGCTGACGGTGGAGGTACCGGCTGAGGAAGTGGAGAAGGCGATTCAGAATGTCTATCTGAAGTCGAGAAAGAGCATCAATATCCCGGGCTTCCGCAAGGGAAAGGCTCCGCGTCAGCTGATCGAGAAGATGTACGGCAAGGAGATTTTTTACAGTGACGCGATGGACGCGCTGCTGCCGAGAGCATATTCGGACGCGGCGTCGGAGTGCGGTGAGGAGATCGTCTCCTATCCGTCGATCGACGTGACGCAGTTTGAGAGTGGCAAGCCCTTTATCTTTACGGCGGAGGTCGCGTTGAAGCCGCCGGTGACGCTTGATGAGTACAAGGGCATCGAGGTGGAGAAGGCTTCCCTCGAGGTGACGGATGAGGAGATCGACGCAAAGATTGAGAAGGAGCGCGATGAGAACTCCAGAACGATCACGGTGGAGGACCGCGCGGTGGAGAGCGGCGATATCGTGATGCTTGACTTCGAGGGCTTTGTGGACGGCGAGGCTTTTGAGGGCGGCAAGGGTGAGAACTACGAGCTGACGATCGGTTCGAACACCTTTATTCCCGGCTTTGAGGATCAGCTGATCGGCGCGAAGCCTGAGGAGGAGCTCGATGTGAACGTCACCTTCCCGGAGGAGTACGGCGCGAAGGAGCTGGCCGGAAAGGCGGCAGTCTTCAAGTGCAAGGTGCACAGCATCAAGGTGAAGGAGCTTCCGGAGGTGGACGACGAGTTCGCGCAGGAGGTGTCGGAGTTCGACACGCTCGAGGAGTATAAGGCGGACATTAAGGCGAATATCCTGAAGGAGAAGGAGACGAAGGCCCGGAACGAGAAGGAAGACGCGGTGATCGCGAAGATCATCGAGAATGCCCAGATGGAGATTCCGGACGCGATGGTGGACTACCAGACACAGCAGATGCTGGATGATTTTGGTCGCCGGATGCAGAGCCAGGGACTGTCGCTCGAGCAGTACTTCCAGTACACGGGCATGACTGAGGCGCAGTACAGGGAGCAGGCGAAGCCCTCCGCACTCAAGAATATTCAGAGCAGACTGGTACTCGAGGCTGTGGCCGAGGCGGAGAAGATCGAGGTGAGCGACGAGGATATGGACGCGGAGTTCGACCGGATGGCGGAGCAGTATGGAATGGAAGCCGCAAAGATAAAAGAGTTCTACGGCGAAGCCCAGCTGGATGAGATGAAAAAGGATCTCGCAATCCAGAAAGCCGTTACAATTGTGACCGACGCGGCTGTGGAAGCGTAAAAGAAACCATGAGACAGAGGGCATAGCGATGGCTGTACCCTTCTTACACGGAAAGCGATGGCATAGGAGGAGTAAAAATGGCATTAGTACCTTATGTGATTGAGCAGACCAGCAGAGGGGAGAGAAGCTACGATATCTACTCCCGTCTTTTGAAGGAGAGGATTATCTTTCTCGGAGAGGAAGTCAATGAGACGACAGCGAGCCTTACGGTGGCACAGCTCCTGTTTCTGGAGTCCGAGGATCCGGGAAAGGATATTCACCTGTACATCAACAGCCCGGGCGGCATGGTGACGGCCGGTATGGCGATTTTTGACACAATGAATTATATCAAGTGCGACGTGTCGACGATCTGCATCGGCATGGCGGCCAGTATGGGAGCTTTCCTCCTGGCGGGTGGCGCGAAGGGCAAGCGTTTTGCACTCCCGAACGCAGAGATTATGATTCATCAGCCCTCCGGCGGCGCGCAGGGGCAGGCTACGGAGATTGATATCGTGGCGAAGCATATCCTGCAGACGAGAGAAAAGCTGAACAAAATCCTGGCCGAGCGCACGGGCCAGCCGCTGGAAGTCATAGCGAGAGATACGGAACGCGACAATTATATGACCGCGGAGGAGGCGAAAGCCTACGGCCTGATTGATCAGGTGATTGCGGGACATTAGAGGAGAATGGAATGGCAAGAAATGAAATCAGGTGTTCCTTCTGCGGAAAGACGGAGAGCCAGGTCTTCAAGCTTCTGAAGGGGCCAAGCGGCGTCTATATCTGCGACGCCTGCGTCGAGCTCTGCTCAGAGATCATCGATGAGGAGATGAGCGAGGAGGAGGACGGTGGTATCACCGCGGAGGACATCAACCTTCTGAAACCGGAAGAGATCAAGGCTTTTCTGGATGATTATGTGATCGGGCAGGAGCGTGCGAAAAAGGTGCTCTCTGTGGCGGTCTACAATCATTATAAGAGAATTCTGGCGGGAAAGGATCTCGATGTAGAGCTTCAGAAAAGTAATATTCTGCTGCTCGGACCGACCGGCTCCGGCAAGACGCTGCTCGCGCAGACGCTGGCGCGCATCCTGAATGTACCCTTCGCGATCGCGGACGCAACGACGCTGACAGAGGCCGGATATGTGGGCGAGGATGTGGAGAATATTCTGCTGAAGATTATTCAGGCGGCGGATTATGACATCGCGCGCGCGCAGAAGGGCATCATCTATATCGACGAGATTGACAAGGTGACGAGAAAGTCGGAGAATCCTTCCATTACAAGGGATGTCTCCGGCGAGGGCGTGCAGCAGGCGCTGCTGAAGATACTGGAGGGAACGGTCGCCTCCGTGCCGCCGCAGGGCGGCAGAAAGCATCCGCATCAGGAGCTTCTGCAGATCGACACGACCGATATCCTGTTCATCTGCGGCGGGGCTTTCGAGGGCCTCGATAAGATCATCGAGACGCGTATGGATCGCAAGTCCATCGGCTTCAACGCGGATATCCGTGAGAAGCGCCAGGAGAATGTGGGCGAGCTGCTGCGCAATGCGCTGCCCGAGGACTTCATTAAGTTCGGCATGATTCCGGAATTCATGGGGCGTGTGCCGATCACGGTTTCGCTCGACCCGCTCAGCCGGGACGATATGGTTCGCATCCTGCTCGAACCGAAGAATTCGATCGTGCGTCAGTATCAGAAGCTGTTCGAGCTGGACGATGTGGGACTTGATTTTGACGATGACGCGGTGGAGGCGATCGCGGACAAGACGATCTCCCGGAAAACCGGGGCCAGAGGCCTCCGGTCGATTATGGAGGAGACGATGATGGATCTGATGTTCACGATTCCGTCGGACAGCACGATACAGAGCTGCACGATCACAAAGGGATCCGTGGACGGCAGCGAGCCCGCGAAGATCACCAGAAGGCGCGGCGCCTGATGCATTCCCGCGTGGAATTTTGAGGATGATACAATGATAATCAGGCAGGCGCAGCTGGAGACTGTCTGCGGCATCACAAGTAAGCTGCCGGCGAACTCGCTGCCGGAGGTGGCCTTTGCTGGAAAGTCAAATGTGGGGAAATCCTCGCTGATCAACTGTCTTCTGAATCGGAAGGCGCTGGCGCGGACCTCCTCGCAGCCGGGAAAGACGCAGACAATCAATTTCTATAAGGTAAACGAAGCGGGATATCTGGTGGATCTGCCGGGATACGGCTACGCGAAGGCGAGTGCTGAGATTCGCGCGGACTGGGGAAAGATGATCGAGCGCTATCTGCACTCCTCGAAGCAGCTGCGGGCGGTCTTCCTTCTGATCGACATTCGTCATGCGCCGTCGGCCAACGACTGTGAGATGCATCGCTGGATCGTGGCGCAGGGCTATGAACCGGTCATCATCGCCACGAAGCTTGACAAGCTGAAGCGGAGTCAGGTAGCAAAGCAGATAAAGCTTGTGTGCGAGACGCTGGGATTGCCGGAGGGAACCGCGCTGATTCCCTTTTCCGCGCAGACGCGGCAGGGGCGGGAAGAAATCTGGAAAGAAATAGAGTCTGCCACAGCCGGTATGGCATAATACGATACCGGTACGGTGTCCTCAAAATAACCGGCCTTTCTGCCTGCCTGTTTTCTCGATAGCACAGGCCTTGCTATGCCTGTGTTTTTCAACCTGCACTTTCAGAAAAATATCCTGCGCAAAAGTCCCGCTATTTATGAAACGCTGCACTACAGCAGTTCCTTCATGATGTAGGCGTAGAGCTCCTGGCTCTTCGCCTGCCAGTGGCTACAGATTGCCCGGGCTTCTTCCTCAGAAGGAACGGACAGTGTCAGCTTGATGAGCGTGGAACTTGGTTCCTTCACCTGGCAGCGCGCCAGCCAGCTTCCGTCTCCGGCCGGGAAGCAGTCGGTTACATTGGAAAAAGTTTCCCGGATCTCTATCTCCCTCTCTTCCAGAAAAACGCGGATATCCTCAAGGGCGGTGTCGGGAATCCGGTTCGCGAAGTAGCCCAGCGAGCTTTTGCCGGAATCCGTGATGCGGTACAGGGTGCTGCCCGGTTTGGTACTGTGTTCCCGGCGTTCGATCAGACCGGTCTCCTCCAGCTCCGCGAGAATCTGCTGGAGATGGAAGTAATCGGTGTATTCGTGGATCAGGATCAGGTCGGAGATCTGTGAGCCGGTCAGCGGCACGGCTGCCTAATCAAGTATCTTCAGTATGATCAGTTTATAGGGTGCAAGACTGTCGGACATGGTGCTCCCTCCCGATTTTCAGCATATTCAGCGAATTCGCCGGGTATCGCTTCTGTTGGTTTCTGCAATAATAAAGTGCGGACGCCGTTTGGTTTCCATATAGGTCTTTGCAAGATACTGTCCCATCACGCCGAGACAGAAAAGCTGCAGGCCTCCGATAAAAATAATGACGCAGATCGTGGAAGCCCAGCTGGCCACCGGAACCCCGAAGATCAATCTTCGCACAATGATGATGATCAGCATGAGAAATGATACAAGCGTCATCAGCATCCCGCCCCAGGAAGCAATGCTCAGCGGTGCCTGTGAGAAATTGATGATACCATCGACCGCATATTTTGCCAGTTTCCAGAAGCTCCACTTGGTCTTTCCTGCGGCTCGTTCCACATTATCATAAGAGAGCCAGCAGGTACGGAATCCGACCCAGCCAAAGATGCCCTTGGAAAAACGGTTGTATTCCGACAGGGAGACGACGGCGTCCACCATCTCGCGGCGCATCAGGCGAAAGTCTCTGGCGCCTTCGACCACATCCGTATCGGAGATCCGATTAATCAGATGGTAGAACCTGCGTGCAAACCAGCTCCTGATGGGTGGCTCGCCTTTCCGGGTTTTCCTTCTGGCGGCGACACTGTCGTACTCGCCGCTCTCAAGAAGCGTAATCATCTGAGGAAGCAGCGACGGCGGATCCTGCAGATCAGCATCCATGACGGCGACGTAATCCCCGTCCGCACTGCACAGTCCGGCGTACATGGCAGCCTCCTTCCCAAAATTCCGGGAAAAGGAAAGGTAAGTGACATGCGTATCCCGCATGGCCAGCTGCCGGAGAAACGGAAGCGTCTCATCCGAGGAGCCGTCGTCTATAAAGATGAATTCGTAGTCGCAGCCTGTCTCCCACAGAACCGCCTCTGTTTCCGTGAAAAACAGAGGCAGCGATTCCTGTTCATTATAACAGGGGACGACGATGGATACTTTCGGCATAGGTAAAAATCCTCGTAAAATATCTGAGCCCTTGCAGCAGATGCAGAAGCTCTGCTCTGGTGTGTCGGTATAAAAACTTAACCTATTGTATCACATATTATAAAATTATAAAAATACAAATTTAATGGTCGATTGTAAAATGAAGTTGAACACCTAAAAAATCCATAGCGATTGAAT
>JAJQCG010000092.1 GCA_021202815.1 Lachnospiraceae bacterium
CTCTTATCCTGAGTATACGCGGCAGGTCCTGAAAACCTTCGTAATATCAGTTCAAATACTTCAGTATTACATCCCAGATCGTCGAGCGTTCGAGCCCAAGCCGCCACTCGGCGACGCCGGCCAACTCATACTCCTTGATCAGCTTCATCTTCTCCTCGATGGACTCTTCCTCCTCCATCCACATCTGATAGATGGCGTTCTCATACTCGAATTCCACATAATACTGGTGTGTGACCTCGTCCCAGATCGCCGAAACCTCATTATTGATAAGCTTCTGGTCGGCAGCGTCCATGCCGAGCGCCTCGCTCGTCACATTTCCATCCTCATCGGTCTTCCAGAAGCGCGTGTAGAACGGAATCGCGTTGATCACCTTCTGGGCGGGAACCTCCTCCAGCGTATCCTTGATGCCCTGCTCCACGAAATCATAGGACGCGACCGAACCGGCCTCCTCGGAACCGGAATAGTGCTCGTCATAACCCATGATAATCACGTAATCCGCGAATGCTCCCTGCTCCGCGCGATCATAGTGATCGGAGGAATCTGTCGGCACGTAATTGTCCACGGAGAGAACGATCCCGTTGATCCGGCACATGATCGACAGCTCCCGGATGAACTGGATGTAGGCTCTGCCGCACTCCTCCGTGATCGCCTCGAAGTCCACGTTGATGCCGTCCAGGCCATACTGGATCGCCGCCGCGATCAGCTGGTTGACCAGGCGCTGACGGCTCGAAGTCTTCGAAAGCGTCTCATAGGTGCTGACACCTTCGGTGAAATTATCCACCAGAGCCCAGACCTCGAGACCCTGCTGGTGCGCATAGGTCACATAGCTCTGGCTCGCCAGCGAAGAGATGTTGCCGTCCGTGTCCGCGATCGAGAACCAGGTCGGCGAAACGGTCGTCAGCCCCTTCGCATCCGCAATGCGGGTCAGGAGCGTGTCGTTCGCATCCGCATTGGTCACCTGGTGCCAGGCCATATTGATCGTATAATCTTTGGAGATACTGGTGTACTCCGGCTCCTCAAACTCCGGCTCCTCGATTGTCTCCTGCGTAGCCGAAGAGATATTCTTGTCGCGGATGTAGCCAATGTAGCCGTCCTTCGTCAGCACGCGGGTCCACTCCTCGATCTCCTCCGACTCCTCCAGGACATATACCGTCGTCGACTTCTCCACTGTCGTCAGGATCGGGCTCTTGATGCCCGCCTGGTAGCGAACCACCGCGTTCTTCTGCGCCGTCACGACGTCGCGGCTGCCGAACTCCGTGATGATGTGCACACGGTTCGGCTCTTCCCAGTATTCATAGGTAAAGTTTGTATATTTCTGAACAAAGTCCAGCGCCACATAGGCGCTGCTCCCATCCACGCGCAGGATCACATAGTCCTCGCTCGCGCTCGCCTTCGCGACCATATAGCTCGACTCGCCCGCGCCCACGCTGACCAGCTCCGTCGGCAGCGCGTACAGGTACAGGTTCTCCGTGGAATCCCAGTAAAAACGGCTGTTCAGATAGTCATACACCGTCTCCCCATCGAGATATACCGTGCCATCGATATAGAGTGCCTTCTCCTCCAGAATCTCATTGTTCAGGATAATGGCCATTTCGTCCGTGTCGGTCAGCTCGAAATAAGCGTTCAGATCCGCCTGCTCCTTCGACGGCGAATACTTATCATACAGCATCTTTCCGACAAGAATGCCTGCGACCAGTACGATCAAAAACAGGGCGATGAGCACCGGTATCACCCTTGGATTCAGTCTCCTCCGTCTCCTGTGGGGCCTCCGCTTCCTCGGCCTCCTCTGCTCCCTCTGATCTTCTCTCATCATGAAAACCCTCCTGCATGAGCCTCATCTTCCGCACAACTCCAGTATAACACACGGCAGGCTGCATCCGCAACCTGCCTGAAAAAATCACCTGTATCTTTGCCGTACAATCTCATAGGCCAGTACCCCGGCCGCCACGGAAGCGTTGAGGGAATCGATATCACCCTTCATCGGGACAGAAGCGATCAGATCGCATTTTTCGCGCACCAGGTGGCTGACGCCCTCCCCCTCGCTTCCGATCACGAGACCGATCGGCCCCTTCAGATCAAGGTCGTACATCGTCGTTCCGTCCATGTCCGCGCAGACGAACCAGAGCCCTCTCTTTTTCAGCTCGTCGATCGTCGCCCCCAGATTCGTCACCTTCGCGACCGGCGTGTAGTTAAGAGCGCCCGCAGAAGCCCTCGCTACCGTCGCGGTCAGGCCGACCGCGCGCCGCTTCGGGATGATGACCCCGTGCGCACCCGCCAGATTGGCCGTGCGGATGATCGCGCCGAGGTTATGCGGGTCCTCGATGTTGTCAAGCAGGATGAGAAAGGGCGCTTCCTCTTTTTCCTCCGCGATTTTCAGGATGTCCTCCACCTCCGCGTAAGCATAGGCCGCGGCGGAAGCGATCACACCCTGGTGCTTTCCGGTCTCAGACATCTGGTCGAGCCGCTCCTTCGCGACGAAGCTGACGATCGTATCCTGCTTCCTCGCCTCGCGCAGAATTGTGTTCACCGGACCGTCCTGACAGCCCTTCAGCACGTACAGCTTATCGATGGTCTTCCCGCTGCGGAAGGCCTCCAGAACTGCATTGCGTCCCTCTATCGTCATCTCTTCATATCTCACGGCGTTCCTCCCGTTCTCGCAAGACCGAGCTTTATGAGGTCGATCATCCTCGTCATCTGGCCGGTCAGATAGAGGTAACCCATCAGCGCCTCGAAGCCTGTCGCACGCCAATAATCATGCATCGACGCGTTCTTCGCCATCGACGCCGGATGCGCGTTGCGCCCTCTCCGAAAATACTACTGTTCCTCCTCAGAGAGCTCATCCATCAATGCGTCCGCCAATGCTGACTGCGCGGAGGCCTTCACATAGGCGCTCGCCTCTTTATGGAGGGAATTTGCGCTGCGATTTCCCCGCTCCACCAGGATCGTCCGGATAATCAGGTCGTAGATCGCGTCCCCGATATAGGCCAGCGTGGCCGGAGAGTAGGTGCGGATGTCCACCTCGGGGAGTCTGAAGCTCTCCCGCAGATACGTCATGCTCTCTTCCATTTCACGCCCTCGCGGGTATCCTCCAGAATGATGCCCTTTTCCAGCAGCTGTGCGCGGATCTCATCGGCGCGCGCGAAGTTCTTCGCCTTTCGGGCAGCCGTGCGCTCCGCGATCAGGTTCTCAATCTCCTCATCAAGCAGCTCCTCTTTCCGCTCCGTGATGATGCCGAGGATATCGCAGAGTCTCTGCAGCTCTGCGAGCAGAGAACTCGCGAACAGGCTGCCGGAGTCCTCCGAGGCATTGGTATTTGCGTACTTCACAAGGTCAAAGACCGCCGCGATCGCGTCCGCAGTGTTAAAATCATCGTCCATCGCCGCCTCGAACTGCGCGACGAATTTCCCGGCTTCTTCAAGCTTTGCACTCTCCTCCTCGTTCAGCGTCCCGCGCACGGCATGCTCCGCGATAAAATGAAGATTGTCCGCAGCCGTCAGGATACGCTCAAGCGCATTTTTTGAAGACTCCATCAGATCCGCGCTGAAGTTCAGCGGACTGCGGTAGTGCGCGCTCAGCATGAAGAAACGCAGCACCTGCAGGTCATATTTTTCCGAAATCTCACGCACCGTAAAGAAATTCCCAAGCGACTTCGACATCTTGTGGTTGTCAATGTTCAGGAAAGCGTTGTGCATCCAGTAGCGCACGAATTCCTTGCCGCTGCAGGCCTCGCTCTGCGCGATCTCGTTCTCATGGTGCGGGAAGATCAGATCCTCGCCGCCGCCGTGAATATCAATCTGCTCGCCCAGATATTTCTTCGACATGACCGAGCACTCGATATGCCAGCCCGGCCGGCCATCGCTCCAGGGGGAAGTCCAGTAGGGCTCGCCTTCCTTCTTCGGCTTCCAGAGTACGAAATCCAGCGGATCTTCCTTCTCATCCTCTCCGGAGACAAGCAACGCGCGGTTGCCGCCCTGCAGCTCGTCCAGATTTTTATGGGACAGCTTTCCATAATCGGCAAAGCGGCGCGTCCGGTAATAGACCGTCCCGTTCACCTCATAGGCATAGCCTTTCTCCACCAGCGTGGAGATCATGTCGAGCATGCCGTCGATTTCCTGCGTCGCGAGCGGATGCGTCGTGGCCGGGCGGATATTCATGCCCTCCATGTCTTTTTTACACTCCGCAATATAACGCTGCGAAATCTCCTCCGCGGGGACGCCCTCCTCGATCGCCTTTTTGATGATCTTGTCGTCCACATCAGTGAAATTGGACACGAAATTCACCTCGTAGCCGCGGTACTCAAAATAACGCCGCACCGTGTCGAAGAAGATCATCGGCCTCGCGTTCCCGATATGAATCAGATTGTACACGGTCGGGCCGCACACATACATGCGCACCTTCCCTTCCTCCAGCGGGATAAACTCCTCTTTCCGTTTTGATAAGGTATTATAAATGCGAATCACGCTCTTTCTTCTCCTTCTGTCTTTCCCTCCAGAGCATTCAGCTCCTCGCGCAGCTTCCGGTTCTCCTCACGCAGCTCGTTGATCGCGTCCATGACCGGATCCGGCAGATTTGTGTGATCCAGGAAATCCCTCGGTATCCGGGCATTCTCCCTCTTCACGATGCGTCCCGGCACGCCTACCACGGTACAATTCGCAGGCACCGGCCCCAGCACGACGCTCCCCGCTCCGATCTTGGTATTCTCCCCGATCGTGCAGGAACCGAGCACCTTGGCCCCCGAGCCGACCATCACATTGTCCTCCAGCGTCGGATGGCGCTTGCCGTGCTCCTTGCCGGTACCGCCCAGCGTCACGCCCTGGTAGAGCGTCACATTCTCGCCCAGGATCGCCGTCTCACCAATGACCACACCGGAGCCGTGATCGATAAACAGTCCCTTTCCGATCGTCGCACCCGGGTGAATCTCAATACCGGTCTTCCTGGCTGTCCGCTGCGAAATCCAGCGGGCGAGAAAATAGTGTCCCTTCCCGTACAGCTTATGCGCCACCCGGTACCGCAGAATCGCCTTGAAACTCGGATAGAGAAACACCTCCAGATTTGATTTGATCGCGGGGTCGCGCTCGCGGATTACCGCGATCTCTTCCCTCACAAAACTGACCAGTCCCATAGATGTCCTTTCCTTATAAGAAAACCTCCGTCCCCGTACCGAGACGAAGGTATCCGTTCTCTTTTTTCATTCTCAATCTTCTATAGAATATGAAATAACTCCGTTTTTGTCAAGTGGCGGAGCACAATTCCCTCGCAGCAATCAGCTTGCAGATCGGACTGCCGAGCGAGGAAAATTTTTCCTCATATTCCGTCATCACATTTCCGCGCATCAGCTCCGCATCGCGGTGCAGATCACGGCTCACCGCGAGCAGCTTCCAGCCGCTCTCCCGCAGCGACTCCAGAGAGAATTCGAAGAGCTCCTGATTGTCCGTCTTGAATTCCATCCAGCCGTCCGAAGCCAGTATCCGCTCATAGCGCGCGAGAAACTGTGGGCTGGTCAGCCGCCGCTTCGCGTGGCGTTCCTTCGGCCATGGACCGGAGAAATTCAGATAGATCCGCGACACCTCGCCCTCCCCGAAGCACCGGCAGATCTCCCCGGCGTCCATCCGCAAAAGACGCAGATTCCCGGGCGGCGTCTCCATCTCATCGAGCTTTTCCAGCGCCCTGAGCAGCACGCTGGCATAGCGCTCGATCCCGACATAATTGATCTGTGGATTTCTTTCCGCCAGCTC
>JAJQCG010000148.1 GCA_021202815.1 Lachnospiraceae bacterium
GAGCTCTACGGCATCGACAACTTCTGCGATATGATCGGCGACGAGACCGTCTCCACCGACCCCGAGTCCCTGCTCGAGTTCCTGACCGAGAAAGGCCACCCGGCGCTTGGCATGGAGCCGATGATGTAAGCTGTCGGGACTGCATACGCAGTCCCAGCGGGTTTCCCATAGGGAAAGCCGCGTAGGACTCCGAAGGAGGCCGACAGCTTAACGACAGAAATGCGAAGCATTTCTGGAGTCTAAAGCATCACCCGAGCTGTTAACGACAGAATCTTTTAGCGGCGTAAGCCGCGGCGGATGCGCGAAGCACGGCCGGATTCTGTCGCCTCATCTAATTATCGACTAGCTTATACCACCCCACGAAGGGAAACACCGAAAAATTTCGGGGTTTCCCTTCCGGAGCGTACGAAAAGCTTTTAGTTTTCTTTCATTTGTGTTATAATTTACTGAGATATTTTTTAAGGAGGATACATACCAATGCCATTCAATGGAAAATCAGGAAAATTTAATGCTTCCATCAACACAGTCGAGATCGGCTGCGGCGAGAAGGCGATCAAGATTGGCGGCGAGAACGTTTATCCGTTCTACACCTTTGACGCGCCGATCGAGAACGCGCCGAAGATCGGCGTCATGATCTCTGATCTTGGCCTGGAAAACGAGCCGGCGGGCGTGAAGGCCTACTACGAGGGCTGCAGCAGCTTTGCTGAGATCGCGCAGAAGGCCGCTGCGATGCCGGGAGCAGATTTCGTCTGCCTGAAGCTTGAGGGAGCGGATCCCAACGGCGAGAACAAGTCGACCGAAGAGTGCATGACCATTTTGAAAGAGGTCGTTGACGCCATCGACGTGCCGCTTGTCGTGTACGGCTGCAAGAACGTGACGAAGGATGCCGAGCTTCTGACGAAGGCGGCGGAAGTCGCCCAGGGAAAGAATGTTCTGATCCTGGCGGCGAAAGAAGAAAACTACAAGGGTATCGGCGCGGCTGCGGGCCTTGCCTACAATCAGAAGGTCGGTGCGGAATCCGCCGTTGATATCAACCTTGCAAAGCAGCTTAACGTATTGATTTCCCAGCTCGGCGTAGCCCCGGCGAACGTTGTGATGAACGTCGGTACCGCGGCTGTCGGATACGGTTTTGAGTACGTGGTTTCCACGATGGATCGTGTCAAGGCGGCGGCTCTGTCTCAGGGCGACGCACAGCTTCAGATGCCGATCATCACGCCGGTTGCCGATGAGGCGTGGAGCACCAAAGAGGCGATTGCCACACAGGAAGATATACCGGAGTGGGGCGATCAGGAAGCCCGCGGCATCGGCATGGAGGTATCCACGGCCGCTTCTGTACTGGCATCCGGTTCCAACACAGTCATTCTGAAACATCCGACTTCCGTTGCGACCATATCTGCATTGATCAAAGAACTGGTGTAATCGAGGAGGAGGAATCATACCATGGCTTTAAAAGGATTAGATATTTTCAAACTGACACCCAAGACGAACTGCAAGGAGTGCGGCAGCCCGACCTGCATGGCCTTCTCGATGAAGGTGGCGCAGGGCGCGGTGGATCTTTCCAAGTGCCCGCATATGTCGGAGGAGGCTCTCGCGACGCTGTCCGAGGCGACGGCTCCGCCTATGAAGACGATCAAGGTTGGTACCGGCGACGCCGAGTACAGCCTGGGCGGCGAGACCGTTCTGGCCAGACATGAGAAGACCTTCGTCAGCAGACCGCGTTTCGCGGTGAACCTGACCGCGGACATGGATATCGACACGGTGATGGCGGAAGTGAATAAGGTAGATTACGACCGTATCGGCGAGCAGATGCACGCGGAGATGGTCTATGTGGAGTATACAGGAGACAGCGCGGCCTATGTCGAGGCTGTGAAGAAGGTCTGCGGCATCGGCAAGACGATCATCCTTGGCTGCAAGGACGTTGAGGCTGCGAAGGCCGCTCTCGAGGTCTGCAAGGCGGAGAAGCCGATCCTTGATGGTGCGGACGCTTCCAATTACGCAGATATGGTCGAGGCTGCGAAGGCCGCGGGCGTTGTGCTTGGTGTGACCGGAGCGGACATCAATGAGCTTTACGATACGACCGCTGCGATTGAGAAGCTCGGTTACAAGGAGCTCGTGCTCGACACGACCGGAGCGGACATTAAGACGACTTTTGCGACGACCGTACAGGTGCGCCGTGCCTGCCTGGCAAAGACTCCGGACAGAACCTGCGGCTATCCATCGATCGTAAATCTTTCAAAGATTGCGCCGAACGATGAGCCGATGCAGATCGCGCTCGCGTCCATGTTCGTACTGAAGTACGGTTCCATCATCGTGATGGATACGATGAACTACGCCAGAGCGCTTCCGCTGTACGGCCTGCGCCAGAACGTCTATACCGATCCGCAGAAGCCGATGAAGGTGGAGCCGGGCATCTATCCGCTGAACGGCGGCGATGAGAATTCGGTTGTGCTGACGACGGTTGACTTCGCGCTTACCTACTTCGTGGTTTCCGGCGAGCTGGAGCGCTCCGGCGTGCCCTGCAACCTCGTAATCAGCGACGCGTGCGGACTTTCCGTGCTGACATCCTGGGAGGCCGGCAATTTCTCCTCGACCTCGATCTCGAAGTTCATCATCGAGAATGTTGAGCCGAAGATTAAGTGCAGGAAGCTGATCATCCCCGGAAAGGTCGCCGTGCTGAAGGGCGATGTGGAAGCGAAGCTTCCGGGCTGGGAAGTGATCGTGGCTCCGAACGAAGCGGTGCAGCTTGTAAAATTCCTGAAGGACATGCAGGCGGCCGGAGAGATTTAAACTGTGAATGGCCCCGTCGCCTTCCGCGGCGGGGTACAAATAAATAATCAAAAAGGAGAACATGACTATGGCAAAATTTGTAGTAATCGGTGAGAGACTGTCCACGACCGCACCGAGCGTCAACAAGGCTTTCACCTCGAGAGATCCGGAGCCGATCATTCAGCGCGCGAAGCAGCAGCTGGACGCGGGCGCGACCTATCTGGATGTCAACATCGGACCGGCTGAAAACGATGGACCCGATCTGATGAAGTGGGCGGTGCAGCTGCTTCAGAGCGAGTTCGACAATGTCCCGCTGGCGCTTGATACGGCGAACAAGGCCGCGATCGAGGCGGGCATCTCCGTCTACAACCGCGCGAAGGGCAAGCCGATCGTCAACTCCGCTGACGCTGCGGGCAGAATCGAGTACATAGACCTCGCCGCCGCAAATGACGCCATTGTCATCGCTCTGTGCAACGGCGAAGGCATCGCGAAGGACAACGACGAGCGTATGATGTACTGCCAGACCATGCTTGAGAGAGGTATGGAGCACGGCATGGATCCGTCCGATCTCTGGTTTGATCCGCTGTTCCTTGTCATCAAGGGTATGCAGGACAAGCAGATGCAGATTCTGGAATGCATCAAGATGATTTCCGACATGGAGCTGAACTCCACCGGCGGCCTTTCCAATAACTCGAACGGCATGCCAAAGCACATTCGTCCGATCATGGACTCCGCGATGGTGGCTATGGCCATGATGTGCGGCCTGACCTCTGCGATCGTGAACCCGAACGACCTGCGTCTGATGGAGACGATCAAGTCCTGTGATATCATCAAGAATAACAATCTGTATGCAGACTCCTATCTGGAGATCTAATCAGAGAGAGATAAAGAGGCACAAACATTTTGTGCCTCTTTGTATATAAGCAGACATATAAACAGGAGGTAATTGTAAAATGGGTGCTTTGACAGATTTAATCTATGGGGGTTCCAATGCGGTGGCGGGTCTGACAGAGGGTGCTGTGAACGACGCGATCGCGAAACACGGGGAGGATACGAAGGTGTCTTTTGGCGATACGGCGTATTTCCTTCCGACCATCTACGCGGCCACGGGCGTAAAGGTCGCGAAGCTCGGCGATCTGCCGGCCTGTGTAGGCGTGCTGAAAAGTCTGATTACCAATGAAGAGGATCTGGGAGCGGCTCTGAACGCGGGTCTTGCGACGGCAGTCGGCGCGGAGATTCTTGAGGCTCTGAAGTATGTGGAGAGCGAGAATCCCTACGCGGAGGACAGCGGCATCGGCTTCGTGCCGGATCCGATTATCCGTTCTCTCGGCGTTCCGCTTGTCACGGGCGATATTCCCGGCGTGGCGGTTATCCTTGGTAAAGCGGACAACGCAGCGGACGTGGCGAAGATCGTGAAGGATTACCAGAGCAAGGGTATTATGTCCTTCCTGGTGGGCGATGTCATCGAGCAATGTATGGAGAGCGGCGTGAAGATTGGCCTTGACTATCGTGTCGTTCCGCTCGGACATGATGTGACAGCCGTGATCCATGTTGTGACGGTCGCGATCCGTGCGGCACTGATCTTCGGCAATGTGAAGCCGGGCGATCTGGCGGGACTTCTCGCCTACACGAAGGAGCGTGTACCGGCCTATGTGAATACCTTCGGAGCACTGGATGCGGTGACCGTATCCGCGGGTGCAGGCGCGATCGCGCTCGGCTTCCCGGTGATCACGGACATCGATCTCGGCGACCTGCAGATCGCGGGAGCGCTGGAGTCCGTGACAGATCATGACGCGACGGTGAAGAAGAGCCTTGAGCTGCGCAATATCAAGATTAAAGTGACTGAGATTCCGATTCCGGCGGCTTTTGCCTCCACCTATGAGGGCGAGATTATCCGCCGCGGCGACATGCAGATTGAGTTCGACGGTTCCAGAAAGGACTGCTTCGAGCTGGTCGTCACGAAGGATGCCTCTGAGATCGAGGATCATGAGTTCAAGCTCATTGGACCGGATTTCGATGCGATGGAAGAGGGCAGCAAGCAGAATATCGCCTACATCGTGAGTGTTGCGGGCAAGAACATGCAGTCCGACTTTGAGCCGGTCTTCGAGCGTAAGTTCCACAGCTATATCAACTGTGTGGAGGGCATCATGCACACCGGACAGCGTGACATGATCCGCGTCCGTATCAGCAAGGACACCTTCGCGGCGGGATTCCGCGCAAAGGATCTGGCGGAGGTGCTGTACTGCAATGTCATGAACGAGTTCGACGCGGTTGTCGACAAGTGTTCTGTGACGATCGTGACCGATGCGGCAGAGTGCACGAAGCTGCGTCACGAGCTGGCGGTTCCGGCCTATGACGCGCGTGATGAGAGACTGACCTCCCTGACTGACGAGTCCGTGCCGGTCTACTACAGCTGCATCATGTGCCAGGCATTCTCGCCGAGCCATGTGTGCGTTGTCACCCCGGAGCGCCTCGGACTTTGCGGCGCTGTGTCGTGGCTTGATGCGAAGGCGACGAACCAGCTCGATCCAGAAGGACCCTGCCAGGTCATCACCAAGGAGCGCGTGATTGATGAGAACCTCGGCCGTTACGAGGATGTCGATGAGGCGGTGAACAAGTTCTCGCAGGGCGCTCTTGAGCATGTGACGCTCTACTCCATCATGGAAGACCCGATGACCTCCTGTGGCTGCTTCGAGTGCATCTGCGGCATCGAGCCCTTCTCGAACGGCGTGATTATCGCGAACCGTGAGTACGCGGGCATGACGCCTCTGGGCATGACCTTCGCGGATCTGGCCGGTATGACCGGCGGCGGCGTGCAGACCCCGGGCTTTATGGGTCACGGCAAGCACTTCATCTCCTCTAAGAAGTTCATGAAGGCAGAGGGCGGCGTGGAGCGCATCGTCTGGATGCCGAAGG
>JAJQCG010000058.1 GCA_021202815.1 Lachnospiraceae bacterium
ATCCGCTTGGATGGCTAGTTAAGCTGAAAGTGTTATTATTTCAGCGTTTCCTTAACAGACAGGAGGTGACAATATGCCGCAGACAATCGCAGTGGCGGGGAAGGGCGGCGTCGGCAAGACAATGCTGACCGGAATGCTCATCCAGTATCTCGCAGAGCAGAAAAAGGGTCCGATTCTTGCGGTCGACGCGGATGCGAACTCGAACCTCAACGAGGTGCTTGGCGTTGAGGTCGAGATGACGCTCGGCGACATTCGCGATGAGCTGGAAAATTCCGAGACGGCCAAGGAAAGCCCGATCCCGAAGGGCATGTCCAAGCAGGATTACACGGAATTCCGTTTTGATTCCGCCCTGGTGGAGGAGGACGACTACGACCTGCTGGTCATGGGCCACACGCAGGGAAAAGGTTGCTACTGCTTTGTGAATGGCCTGTTGTCGACACAGGTCGCGAGGCGTGCGCAGAATTACAGTTATGTGATCGTGGACAATGAGGCAGGGATGGAGCACATCAGCCGCGGGATTCTCCCGAATGTGAATATTGTGATTCTGGTGAGCGACAGCTCCCGCCGTGGAATCCAGGCGGTCGGGCGCATCGCGAAGCTCATACCGGAGTGCGGGCTGAAGCCGCAGAAGGTCGGCCTGATTGTGAACCGGGCGCCGAAGGGCGTTCTCACAGATGGGATTCAGGAAGAGATTGAGAAGCAGGGCCTGACGCTTCTGGGAGTCGTACCGCAGGACGACGAGGTGTTCGAGTACGACAGCGAGGGAACGCCCACCACGGAGCTCCCCGTCGACAATCCGGTGAAATCCGCGCTTCGTAAGATCGTGGATCAATTGCAACTGTAAACAAAGACAAAACTGTTATTAGGAGAAAAAGCATGAGTGAAGAATTCAGACTGACATATGTGCACGAGATGGCGGAGGCAGTGCAGAAGCTGCAGGCCACCCGTGATAAGGTTGGCGCAGATTCCTGGGAGCTGCGTGTAAAGAACCAGACTCCGCACTGTAAATTCGGTGAGCAGGGTATCTGCTGCCGTATCTGCACGATGGGACCCTGCCGTATTACCCCGAAGGCGCCCAGAGGCATCTGCGGCTGCGATGTACACGGTATCGTAGGACGTAACTTCCTGCGCTTCACGGCGGGCGGCGCCGCGACGCACTCCGATCATGGCCGTGAGATCTGCCACACCCTGTACGCTTCCAGCAAGGACGGCGCCTACAAGGTGAAAGATCCCGAGAAGCTGATCCGCATCGCGAAAGAGTGGGGCATCCAGACCGAGTATCGCGATATCTATGAGGTGGCGCATGAGGTGGCGGAGATGGCTCTCATGGAGTACGGCAAGCCCTTCGGCGTATCCCGTTGGCTGAGCCGTGCGCCGAAGCATACCAGAGAGCTCTGGCACAAGGCGGAGATCGAGCCGCGCGCGATCGACCGCGAGGTGTCCTGCTCGATGCATATGACTCATATGGGATGTTCCTCCAAGCCGGAGGCGCTGGTGCGTCAGTCTCTGCGTGCCGGCCTGTGCGACGGCTGGGGCGGTTCCATGTGCGGCACCGAGTTCTCAGACGTTCTGTTTGGCACGCCGAAGCCGATCGAGACCGAGGCAAACCTTGGCGTTATGAATGCTGAGAATGTCAATATCATTGTACACGGACATGATCCGTCGCTTTCCGAGATGATCTGCGAGTACGCGGAGGACCCGGATCTGATTGCCTACGCGAAGTCCTTTGGAGCGAAGGGCATCACCGTATCCGGCGTCTGCTGTACCTCGAACGAGGTCGCGATGCGCCGTGGCATCCCGATGGCAGGAAACTTCCTGCAGCAGGAGAACGTGGTCCTGACCGGTGCCTGCGAGGCGATTGTCGTCGACGTGCAGTGTATCTTCCCGGCACTTGGACCCCTTAGTAAATGCTTCCATACGAAATTTATCACGACCTCCCCGATCGCGCAGATGCCGGATTCCGAGTTTGTCCGCTTTGATGTCGGAACCGCAGCTGAGAAGGCGAAGGCGATTGTGAAGGAGGCGGTTGAAAACTTCCAGAATCGCAAGCCGGAGCTTGTCTACATACCGGATCTGAAGCGTCACGCGACGGTTGGTTACTCCGTCGAGGCGATCAAGAAGACCCTTGACACGGTCACGAACAGCCAGGTCGATGAGCTGAACACCTTAAAGCCGCTGGTCGAGTGCGTGCGCTCCGGCGTCCTGCGCGGCGCGGTCGCGATGGTCGGCTGCAACAACCCGAAGGTGCGTCCGGACCGCTCTCACATCGAGCTGATGAAGAAGCTGATTGCGAACGATATCATCGTCGTGGCCTCCGGCTGCTCGGCGCAGTCCGCTGCCAGAGCCGGCCTGATGGACAAGCGCGCGAAGAAGTACTGCGGCGCGGGGCTTAAGAGAGTCTGCGAGCTGGCGGACATCCCGCCGGTGCTGCACATGGGCTCCTGCGTGGATATCAGTCGTATGATGATTCTGGTATCCGAGCTTGCAAAGGATTCCGGCTGGAACATCGGTCAGCTGCCGGTTGTCGGCTGCGCGCCGGAGTGGATGTCTGAGAAGGCAGTTTCCATCGGCAACTATGTTGTTTCCACCGGTATTGATACCTTCCTCGGCATCGATCCTTATGTGGCAGGTTCCAGCGAGATGCTGTACTGGCTGACCGCGGGCGTGCGCGACTGGGTTGAGGCTGCCTTCACGATTGAGACCGACATGGAGAAACTCGAGAATGGCATCATTGAGCATATCGAAGCCAAGAGAACGGCGTTAGGTATCTAAATCTGACAGTAAAGAGGTGTGGACATGAAGATTGCGGTTACCGGTAAAGGCGGAGTCGGCAAGACGACCTTTGCGGCGACGCTCGCGAGGCTCTACGCGGACGAAGGAAAATCGGTTCTGGCCGCGGATGTGGACCCGGACGCGAACCTGGGGCTGGCCCTGGGATTCCAGGAGGATGTGCTGGACTCGATCATTCCGATTTCCAAGATGCGGAAGCTCGTGGAGGAGCGGACCGGTGCAGGCCCGGACAATACCTTTTACAAACTGAACCCGAAGGTGAGCGACATTCCCGATACTTACAGCAAGACCTATAATGGAGTCAAGCTGCTGACGCTCGGGACGGTGGAGACCGGAGGCGGCGGATGTGTCTGCCCGGAGCACGTGATGCTGCGGCGAATCCTCAGCAACCTGGTGATTCACCGGGACGAGGTGGTCATCATGGATATGGAGGCCGGTCTGGAGCATTTAGGTCGCGGCACCTGCGAGGTCATGGAGCAGTTTGTGGTGGTTATCGAACCGGGCGCGCGAAGTGTGCAGACCTACAAAAATGTAAAACGACTTGCTCTGGATCTGGGAATCCGTCAGGTGCGTGTGGTGGCCAACAAGGTGCGCGGCGCGGAGGATGAGGAGTTTGTGCGCTCCCGGATTCCCGCGGAGGATCTGCTCGGCTTTATCCATTACAACGCCGAGGTGATCGATGCGGACCGGCAGGGAAAGGCTCCCTATGACGTGAGCCCGACCGCCACCGACGAGATTCGGAAGATCAAGGAGATACTGGAACAATAAACCGATAAATACGTATGGAGGTAACATCGTGACATTATTTGACAGAGTATTTGGCGGCTCGCAGGAAATGTATGCGTGGGCCGAGAAAGCTGTTACGGAAGCAGTCGAGAAATATGGCGTTGACAAAGAAGTGTCCCTTCCGCAGACGGCATACTGCCTGCCCTGCTACTATGCAGTGACCGGCGAGAAGCTGACGAAGCTGGGCGAAGTGCAGGAAGCGTTCGGCGGCAGAATCAAGAGCATGATGGAGCGCAAGGAGCGTCTTCACAATGTCTTCCAGGCGGGCATCGGCACCGCGCTGGCGGCTGAGATCATTGAGGCCATGAAGTATATTGACGGCGCGGAGCCCTATGCGGAGCCCTATGTCGGAAGCTTTTCTGATGCCTGGATTCGTGAGCTGGGCGTGCCGCTGGTCACCGGCGACATCCCTGGTGTGGCGGTTCTGATCAACGCAGCTCCGACGAAAGAGGAGGCTGTCGCTCTGGTCAAGAGCTATCAGTCCCAGGGTATCTTTGTAACCTGTACCGGCGGCATCTGCCAGCAGCTGATCGACGCCGGCTATAAGACCGGATTCAACGTGCGTGTGACGCTGCTCGGCGACGAGATCACTTCCGTCATCCACGTCGTATCTGTGGCTCTGCGTGCGGCTCTGATCTTCGGCAACATCACGCCGGGCGATCTTGACAGCCTGATGGAGTACACAAAGGACCGTGTGTTCGCATTTGTAAACGCATATGCTCCGGTTGACGATCTGACCATGGGCTGCGGCGGCGGCGCGATTGCCTTCGGCTTCCCGGTCATCTCGAATGATCTGGTCAGCCTAAAGGATATGAACGTGCCGAAGAGCCTCATTCTGCAGGGAGATACATCCAAGTTCAACGCGACGTCCCTTGAGGCGCGCGACATCAAGATCAAGATCGCGCAGGTCGATATCCCGGTTTCCTTCGCTTCCGCGTTCGAGGGCGAGATTATCCGCCGCGGCGACATGCAGGTTGAGTTCGACGGCTCCCGCAAGGACTGCTTCGAGCTGGTCTGCACGAAGGATGCGGGCGACGTTGTCGATCACGGCTTCGAACTTATCGGACCGGACTTCGACACGATGGAAGTTGGCAGCAAGCAGCAGATTGCCTATATCGTCAATGTGGCGGGCAAGAATATGCAGTCCGACTTCGAGCCGGTGTTTGAGCGTAAGTTCCACAGCTACATCAACTGCATCGAGGGCGTGATGCATACGGGACAGCGCGACATGATCCGCGTCCGTATCAGCAAGAGCACCTTCGAGGCGGGCTTCCGCGCGAAGGATCTGGCGGAAGTGCTGTATGTCAATATCAAGAACGAGTTCGACGCGGTTGTCGACAAGTGTTCCGTGACGATCGTGACCGATCCGGCACAGTGCACGAAGCTGCGCCACGAGCTGGCGACGCCGGCCTACGACGCGCGTGACGAGCGTCTCACAACGCTGACCGACGAGTCCGTGCCGGTTTACTACAGCTGCATCATGTGCCAGGCTTTCTCGCCGAGCCATGTGTGCGTGGTTACCCCGGAGCGTCTCGGACTCTGCGGCGCCGTGTCGTGGCTTGACGCGAAGGCGACGAACCAGCTCGACCCGCAGGGACCCTGCCAGGTCATCACCAAGGAGCGCGTGATCGACGAGAACCTCGGACGTTACGAGGACGTCGACGAGGCGGTCAACAAGTTCTCGCAGGGCGCTCTCGAGCACGTGACGCTCTACTCCATCATGGAAGACCCGATGACCTCCTGCGGCTGCTTCGAGTGCATCTGCGGTATCGAGCCCTTCTCGAACGGTGTGATCATCGCGAACCGTGAGTACGCGGGCATGACGCCTCTGGGCATGACCTTTGCGGATCTGGCTTCCATGACCGGCGGCGGCGTGCAGACCCCGGGCTTCATGGGCCACGGCAAGCATTTCATCTCTTCCAAGAAGTTCATGAAGGCAGAGGGCGGCGTGGAGCGCATCGTCTGGATGCCGAAGG
>JAJQCG010000180.1 GCA_021202815.1 Lachnospiraceae bacterium
ACAGTATACACCACTTTGAAAATTTTTTAAAGTATTAATCGCAAAATCACAATTTGAACACATTTCGTTGCTATAAATAACAGTAGGAAATTTTGCGGTCTGTTTTGTGCCGACTATCCGCCGCGAAACGGCCGATTTTCAAAAATACAGGGAACCGAAGGAGAAACAGCCATGTATGACGATTTGAATAATAATGACACGACAGGCAGAAATTACTATGACACCGGGAGCAGCTATACGCACTATAATTCTTCCGACGCGATGAATCAGCCGAAGAAGAAAAAGAAAAAAGGAGGCTTTGGCAGGACGGACGCCAAATGCCTGGTGCTGGCGGTTCTGTTCGGCAGCGTCGCGAGTGCGTCGTTTATGGGCGTGAACTATCTGGGAAATCGGTATTTTGGCGACGCGGTCAGCGCGCAGGTCGATACGGATACCGCTGATACGAGCACGGCGGAGACGGAGCTCGGGGAGAGTGAAAACACGGTAGCGAGCACGACGACCGGTTCTGACGGTTCGGACGTCTATGACGTGTCGGGCATTGTGGAGAACTGTATGTCGTCAGTCGTCTCGATCACGAACGTGAGCACGACCGAATTCCGGACGATGTTCGGAAGCTATTCGCAGCAGAGCTCTTCCAGCGGCTCGGGTATTATCATCGGACAGAATAATAAGGAACTCCTGATCGTGACGAACAACCATGTGATTTCCGGCGCGGATGAGATCAGCGTCTATTTTAATTCAGACGGCGATGAGGCAGATGAGAGCAACGTCTTTTCCGCTCTGGTGAAGGGGACGGACAGCAATAAGGATCTCGCGGTGATCGAAGTGGATTTAAGCGATATCCCGGAGGAGACCCTGACTACGGTCAAGATCGCGACGATCGGAGACTCTTCCACACTGAAGGTCGGAGAGCCCGTGGTAGCGATCGGAAACGCTTACGGATATGGACTGTCGGTGACGGCCGGCATTGTCAGCGCGCTGAACCGCGAGGTGACGCTGGAGTCCGACGGTCAGACCATCATGAGCAAGCTGATTCAGACCGACGCGGCGATCAATCCGGGAAACAGCGGTGGGGCGCTGCTGAATTCGAAAGGGGAGCTGGTCGGCATTAATTCCGCGAAATTCGTCTCGGAGAATGTAGAAGGCATGGGCTACGCGATTCCAATCTCCGATGTGGAGGAGATCATCAACGAGCTGATGGATATCGAGATCCGGGATAAGGTCGACGAGAGCGAACAGGGCTATCTCGGAGTGTCCGATCTGGTTGACGTGACTTCCGATGTGTCCGAGAGCTATAATATGCCGACCGGCATTTATGTCCGCACGGTGATTGCAGGCCTGGGCGCGGACGCGGCCGGTATGGAGGCGGGCGATATTATCACGAAACTGGGCGGAGTGACGGTGTCGAGCTACAGCGAACTGAAGGAGCAGCTCACCTACTATGCGGCGGGCGAGACGGTCGAGGTGATCGTTCAGAGGATGGAAAATTCTTCCTACACGGAGGAGACGCTGCAGGTGACACTGTGCACGGCGGAGGAGGTTAACGCTGCCCAGAGATAACAGTTTCGCTTGCTTCGAAGTCCTCCGTAATGTATAATGGCGGAAAAAGGAGATTCCCATGGATTTTGAAGATAAAGATACAGAACTGGAAGAGCAGGCCGACGGGCAGGAGCAGGAGGAAGAGTACGAGGAATCCTGCTTTGTATGTCGCCGTCCCGCGAGCAAGGCGGGAAAGCTGATGGATCTGACTGACGATATCCATATCTGCCCGGAGTGCATGCAGAGGATGCTGGACATGATGGGCGGCGGAAATGTGGACTTCAGCAAGTTCGATTTTTCAAGGATGCCGAATATCAGCATGATTAATCTGTCCGATCTGCAGAATATGATTCCCCGCCGTCAGCGTGTGAAAAAGAAGGCGCCGGAGCAGGAGGAGCAGAAAGCGCCGGAGAAGGAGCTGGATATCCGCTCGATTCCCGCGCCACATCGCATCAAGGCCAGCCTGGACGAGTATGTTGTGGGCCAGGAGAGAGCGAAGAAGGTGATCTCCGTGGCGGTTTATAACCACTACAAGCGGGTGGCCGCGGGGGCGGATGCGGACGGCATCGAGATCGAGAAGTCCAACATGCTGATGATCGGGCCGACCGGCTGCGGCAAGACTTATCTGGTGAAGACGCTGGCCCGGCTTCTGGACGTACCGCTCGTGATCGCGGACGCCACGTCGCTGACGGAGGCCGGATACATAGGCGATGATATCGAAAGCGTGCTCTCGAAGCTTCTGGCCGCGGCGGACAACGACGTGGAGAAGGCGGAGCGTGGAATCGTTTTCATCGACGAGATCGACAAGCTGGCAAAAAAGAAGAACACGACCCAGCGCGACGTCAGCGGCGAGTCGGTGCAGCAGGGTCTCCTGAAGCTGCTCAAAGGCGCGGAGATTGAGGTGCCGGTGGGCGCGAACAGCAAGAACGCGATGGTGCCGCTCGAGACGATCAATACAAAGAATATCCTGTTTATCTGCGGCGGAGCCTTTCCGGATCTGGAGGATATCATCAAGGAACGGCTGAACGAGCAGTCCTTGATCGGTTTCTGCGCGGATCTGAAGGACAAATATGATAAGGAAAAGAATCTCATCAGCCGGGTGACGGTCGAAGACCTCCGGAATTTCGGGATGATTCCGGAATTTATCGGGCGGCTGCCGATTATCTATACACTCGACGCGCTGAGCGAGGATATGATGGTGCGCATTCTGACGGAGCCGAAGAACGCGATCCTGAAGCAGTATCAGAAGCTGCTGGCGCTCGACGAGGTGAAGCTGGAGTTCACGGATGATGCGCTGCGCGCAATCGCGAAAAAGGCGATGGAGAAGGACACAGGCGCGCGGGCGCTGCGCGCGATTATCGAGGAATTTATGCTGGATATCATGTATGAGATTCCGAAGGACGACAATATCGGCCAGGTGACGATCACAGGCGACTATATCGAGCACAGGGGCGGACCGCTGATTACACTGCGCGGCGTGCCTGCGCTGGAGATGCAGGGCTGATCATGAAGAAACTGATTTTTGCGGGCATGGCGCTGGCCCTGTTTCAGACTGACCTGACGGTGAAGCGTCAGATCGAAGAGCTGCCGGAAGGCGGCGGAGCATATCCGCTCCCGGGTGGATTTGCAGATATTGAGCGTCTGCACAATCACGGACTGGCGGGAGGCGGATGCACCGGCCATATGACAGGGATTGTGCGGGGCACGGCTCTTGCAACGGCCGCCTGCGCCGGTTTTTTCCTTCACCTGCTGACGACGCCGGGTCAGCTTATCCGCACAGCGGGAGCCGCGTTCCTGACAGGCGGGGCGCTCTCCAATCTGTACGATCGCTGCCGCCGGGGTTATGTGGTGGATTATATCCGCTTCCATACGCCGTTTAAACGGCTGAACCGTCTTGTATTTAATCTGGCAGACTTCTTCATTTTCATCGGAGCCGTCCTGATATGCATTGGAAATGGAAGCCACTCTCAAAGCTGAGAGCTTTTGAGGGTGGCTTTTTGAAAAAATCCGCAAGCGGAGGTAAACACTATGGCACAGGAAGAAAAGGAAAGAGAAGCTGAGGCGACAGGCCAGGAGGAGAGCGGCGTCCGTAAGGAAACAGAGCTGAGCCCGACCTGGAATGAGGACTGTCTGACGGAGCTGGACGACTGGATCGAGTCGCAGGGCGTCTATCTCAGACAGTGATATCTGCCGGGAGAGCGCTCCCGGGGAAATCAGTTTCCGGCCTTCTCCAGCGCGGCCTGTATGGCGCTCAGGAGCAGCATCGAGGTGTACTGACTGTCCTCAGAACAGGTGATATTTTCCAGGGACTGCGTCTCGCAGATCTGGGAAGCCAGAGATTCCAGCGCGGGTTCCATGAGAGGGTACATGACGGCGATCGTCTCGTCGAGCTGCCGGAAGCTGATAGAGGAAATATAGTCTTCATCCACGGTGACGGCTACCTCCACGGTATTTCCGCCCAGCGTGAGTGAAGAGGTGTAGACGCCGGCTCTGTAACGTCCCGCGGTTTCAGCAGCTTCGGTGTCCGGTCCTGCTTCGGAACTGTTTCTGCCCGATGAAAACATAAAGATCAGGAGAAGGAGCAGGAGGATGCCCAGCACGACGAAGATCGCGGTGTAGATCAGCTCCTTCATATGGAATACCCAGATTTTGGTTTTGGCGCTCATGGCAGGCTCCTGTCGTCGGTAATGCTTTGGTTATACTATATGAAGCGGGGCGGCGGAGCATGCATAAAAATAAAAATAGCACTTTCCTTTTTGGAAGTTTTGCTTTAATATATAACGTAGGAATCCAGCGTGACGGATTCATGAGCGGGGTAAACGGTGACGAGCCGTTTACTATACTTATATATAAGGGGAGGGAATACCATGATTTCAAACCAGATCATCCAAAACACGATTGACGGCCTGAGGGGAATTACGAGGATTGACCTGTGCGTTCTGGATATGGATGGGCAGATACTGGCATCCACGGAAGAGCTTCCGGAAGACGTTGCAGCGGAGGCGGAGTCCTTCACGGCATCTCCCGCGGACAGCCAGGTGATTCATGGATATCAGTTCTTTAAGGTATTTGACGAAAACCAGTTAGAATATATCCTGCTTGCAAAAGGCGGCAGCGACGATGTCTACATGGTGGGGAAGATGGCGTCGTTCCAGCTTTCCGGCCTGCTGACCGCGTACAAGGAGTGCTTTGACAAGGATAACTTCATTAAGAATCTGCTTCTTGACAATCTCCTGCTGGTCGATATCTACAATCGTGCCAAGAAGCTGCATATCGCGGCGGAGGTACGGCGGATGGTGTTCGTGCTCGAGTGCAGCTGCGAGAAGGTGAATGTCGCCCTCGAAAATGTGAGAAATCTGTATGGGAGCAAGTCCCATGATTTCGTCACGGCTGTCGATGAAAAGAACGTAATCGTAGTGCGGGAGCTCGCTCCCGGCGAGGGTTATGAGGAGATGTTCCTCGCGGCGCAGGAGATGAAGGACGCGGCGTCGATGGACGGCGAGGAGGTCCGCGTGGCGTTCGGCACGATCGTGGGCGAGATTAAGGAAGTGTCCCGCTCTTATAAGGAAGCGAAGGTGGCGCTTGACGTCAGCAAGATTTTCTTTGAGGAGAGGGATATTGTGTCCTACAGCTCCCTGGGTATCGGACGTCTGATTTATCAGCTCCCGATTCCGCTCTGTAAGATGTTCATCAAGGAGACCTTTGAAGGAAAATCGCCGGACGACTTCGACGAGGAGACGCTGACGACGATCAATAAATTCTTTGAGAACAGCCTGAACGTGTCGGAGACTTCGCGTCAGCTTTTTATTCACAGGAATACGCTGGTGTACCGGCTGGACAAGCTCCAGAAGGCCACCGGGCTTGATATTCGTGTATTTGAGGACGCCATCACGTTCAAGATCGCGCTGATGGTCGTGAAATACATGAGATATATGGAGTCAATGGATTACTGAGTGGTCTCGGAAACTCAACGTACAATTGAAACAATTCTGAAAAATTAAGG
>JAJQCG010000099.1 GCA_021202815.1 Lachnospiraceae bacterium
GGACAGACAGACCGAAATATCCGAAAGGTGCGGGCAACGCTGCTGAAAAAGATACAAAAAAAGCTGCTGGCCTATCTCCAGAGCGGAGAAAAGGCACAGCAGGAAATGACGATAGCAGAAAAAGCGTTCTTAAAAGAAAATAGCCATTGACCCATACGGGGCAGCAACGTATAATGGTAATATGATTTTTGAATGTTTGGTTACACTACAGAAAGGGGTTCAATATGGATAAAACAAGCGCAAAGGACGCCGTGCGGGAACTTACCATGATTTTAATTTATCTGTCCCGTTTTACAACAGGGGAGCGGTTTGAGGATGCTACAGATTTTCGTGCATGGAAGGGCTATGACTTCGATATTCTGAACGAACTGGATGAAGCAGATTATATACGGCAGGGCAGCCGTCCCTCCCGAAGCAAGTCTGTGTATATCACAGAAAGCGGAAAAGAACAGGCAAAGGCTTTGATGGAGAAATACGGCATAGCAGATTGGAAGTGATGATACATGGGCAATCTATTTGAAAAGACAAGCTCCAACTGGGTGCGATACAGTGATTACGAGTGGAAGCAGGACAAGACCGGCGTTCTCTACCTCACGCCTGCGGCTGAGGCGAAGCTGAATATTTACGACCCTCTGAGCGATGCAGAAGGTTTGGTGGTGGATGCGATCAACATCGGACGCATGGGCATGAGTAAAAAGCCGGACAGCGAGATACAGGCGGCAATTTCACAGTTTGCTGTCAAATATGGCCTGCTGGGGCTAATGACTGCCCTTCCCACCACGCCGGATTTTATGGAATATGAGGCGGTCTACCTGCCGAAGAACCATTTTATTAAGGAGGAGACCATGTCCACAGAGGACTACCTCTCTGCATTCTTTCCCTTTGAAAAGCCGAATGTGGTCAAGCGAGGCATAGAATCCATGTGGAACATTAGTGGGGATGGAACCATGATGGGGCTGGCTATGACCATGAGCAACAGGCCGATGGCTGTCAACATGAGCTTTCAGCGTGACTACGCAGAACGATATGACTGGCTGAGACAGCAGTTTACCGACCTGGCCTTTACCATGACCGGCAGCTTCCTCTATTATCTGGACTATGATAAACTGTGCGAAGAGCAGCGGAGCCTGTACCAGCAGAGCATGGCGGCGTTTGGCGGCATTGCGCCGACCTATCGGATCTTGCTCCTGGATAAGCCGACCATTGAGTGGGACTTCCACTCTCTGCTGTTGGGCTTGCAGATGATGTTCAGCTTTATGCTGGCGGATGATAAGAGACCGCTCCGCCTGTGTAAGCACTGCATGAAAGCTTTCGTGGCAAGCCGCCCCAGCGCAGTCTTTTGCAGCCCCCAGTGTAAGAATCAATATAATGTGTATAAGAGCCGGGCAAAGAATAAGCCGTTAGATGGCAAACGGAAATGAGGCGAAACCATGCGAATTGCAGATTTTATCGGCGAAAGTACCGAATATGATAAGAAGGAGAAGCTGGAGGAACGTAAGCCTCGTAGCTGGCTGAAAAGTGTGAGCGCTTTTGCAAACGGGGTCGGCGGCGTACTCATCTTTGGCGTATCCGATGATGAAACGCTTGTGGGGCTTGTTCATGCAAAGGGTGTATCCGAAAAAATAAGCGAGGCCATCAAAAGCAGGATGGACCCCGTTCCCCAGGTAGTGATGGAGAACCACAGCGAGGACGGAAAAGACTTCATTATCTTGAGAGTCCCCAGTGGGCAGGAAACGCCCTATTACTATGTTGGTGACGGAAATCGGATCGCCTATGTCCGTGTGGGCAATGAAAGTATCCCTGCAGATGCTACCGCACTAAAAAGGCTTGTTCTGCGTGGCAGCCACATCTCTTACGATAGCCTGCCATCCAGATATTCCTTTGAAAAGTTGGCTTTTACAAAGCTCCGTTCTGTCTATCGGATTCAGACTGGCAATGAACTTACGGACTCCGATTTTGTATCCTTTGAGCTTTTAGATGAAAACGGCAATTTGACCAATGCGGGTGCGCTGCTGGCGGATGATTCGCCTATTCGCCATTCCCGCCTGTTCTGTACCCGCTGGTACGGGTTGGATAAAGCATCCGGGGTCATGGATGCCTTGGACGACAAGGAATACAGCGGTTCCCTAATCTCTTTGCTCCAGAATGGAGAGGAATTTGTCAAAAACAATTCCAAAAAGCGATGGAAAAAGACTGGAAACGGGCGTGTGGAGATGCCGGAATACCCAGAGCAAGCTGTCCACGAAGCCCTCGTGAATGCGCTGATCCACCGTGATTATATGGAGATCGGCAGCGAGGTGCATATTGACATTTTTGATGACCGGTTGGAAATCTATTCACCCGGAGGTATGTTCGATGGGACGATTGTGCAAGATCAGGACACGGATCATATTGCTTCCAAACGGCGCAACCCTGTGATCGCTGACATTTTTAGCCGTATGCACTTCATGGAGCGTCGGGGCAGTGGTTTCAAGAAAATCAAGGCAGATTATCGCCATGCGGTAAATTACCGCCCGGAAGTCGAGCCTAAATTTGTATCCACGTCTACCTCGTTCTTTGTGACACTTTATAATCTGAACTATGGGGTCGACATTAAAAAGGTGGCGTTTGAACCCGAGAAAGTAGCGCTTGGCGCAGAAAAAGTAGCGTTTGAACGCCACCTTTCTACTCTGAAAATGAGCACCCCCACAAGAGAGAAAACTCTCACACTGTTCGATAACTATGGTTATGAACGTGCTTTCAGCAGAGCTGATGTATTGAATATGTTTGCTTTAGCGCCATCTTCCGCTGGGAAATTCTTGACTCGCCTGAAAACCCTTGGCCTCATTGAAGCAGTGGAAGGTCAGGGAAATGGCAAATACAAGTTTGCCCATTTCTTGAGTGACTAAGATAGTAACTAAGATAGTGACTAAGATAATGACCAAGTAAATCAAGGCTCACATAAAAATATCCCAGCGTCAGTGCCATACCAACGCTGGGATATTTTGTAATTAACTGTAGATAAGCTCGGCCAGAATGCTTTCTTCCGCTCTGTCATGGATGCTGTTCATCCGGCGCACCCATTCCATCTGATTGGCTGCTTTCAATGCCTCTGTCACGCCCTCACGTTCAGCCATCGCCTTGCAGATGATCTCCATACGGCTGTTGCAGGATGCATCGATCTCGGCAAGATGCTCGAAAAGGGTACCCTCCAAAATCATGTTGGTGTAGACGATGGGGCGATGCTCCTTAAGAAAACGGCGGCGCATCCGCCCGTATTTGCCGATGTGGTATTCCTTCGTATCGGGCAGGACGAGTTCAGGAATAAAGTAATCTCCGACCTGCGTATAGGTTCCTCCCATCTGTTCAAACAGGGATTTCATGATTTATTTGACTCCTTTCTGCGTTGAATTGCTTGCAATTGCTGGATTTTCTCCTTTCCCATAACTGCTTCGTCAATTCTCCACAGATGAGCCGCAGTCATGTAGTAGTGGTCGGCAGAGACCACCCTCTACATAGTAACTCTTGATTCTGTATAGAATTTGATTCTCCCTCAAGCGCATCCTCGTTGCTGAGGCGGCAGTAGAGAATCGTTATTTTTTGCTGAGCCAGCATTGTATCCTCCTTTTTGTCTGGGTCAGCCGACAGAATCGGGTTGCATAACTGCATTATACCAGAACCGGGCGCAAATGTCATCAACAAATCGCCTCCTTATCCGAAAAAATGAGCCGTTTTACTTTATTCGCGAGTGATTCATTTCCGTCACAGACAGTTTCCACAAGGTACCGTGTGTTTCCGATTTTTCGCTCAGCGGTACAGTGAAAGGGATTTATCGTTTCCCTCAATCTGCGCCACTCCTCTAGCAGTTCAGCCGGAGGAGTGTCTGTTACTTCATAGCAAGCGCACAAGTCAATAGGTTCATAAACATAACTGCGAATAAAATCCGCAAAATCATCCATATGCATACCTCCCTGTCATAAAATTTTTGTTGTCAATCTGTATTACTCGATACAATTTTTCTTGCTTCACGGTTCCACTCATAAAGACTGCCGCTCTCGATGTGCAAAATGTATTCCTTTAAATCCTCAAGCGTTTTGACAACCTGATTGCGGTAAATTTCTTCAGAT
The DNA here is from genome assembly GCA_021202815.1 of Lachnospiraceae bacterium. Classification (GTDB taxonomy): domain Bacteria; phylum Bacillota; class Clostridia; order Lachnospirales; family Lachnospiraceae; genus Hominiventricola. The sequence goes on from JAJQCG010000099.1 coordinate 4,107, forward strand.
ACGAGCTGCGGCCAGCTGTTAAAAATGCCGTCTAAATCTTCAAGCATTAAAGTGACCTTCCATTCAAATTGCTGAACAGCGCCTTGCAAGGTCAGGGGCGGCTTCGGCCTTGCCAATTCCGCGGAAATTCTTTGAATGGCGGCAATCGCCGATTTTCGACTCTCAGCGCTCATTGTCGGCTTTGCTGGGACTTTGTATCTCGGCTTGTTGCTCTTTTTGGGAGATGCGGTTTGTAATGCCTCCACCAGCGGTTTTCTCTCCTCCGGCGGCGCTTTAGCAATTTCTCTCATCTGCTGCTGCGTGGGCTTAACCTTGCCGGAAAGAATCTCCTGACGGAAGCCGGGCGACACTTCCTCCGCGGCTTCCGCGCCGTTGGAGTATTCTCCAGCTCTTTGTACATAGCCCTCGCTGGTGTTCGTTTCTGCTGCAATTCGAGCGCGGGTTGCATGGGCTGAAATCAACGGACCAAATTGATCCGTTGATTTTACAACCTCACTTTTTCTGTCTCCACCATGCGCCATTTTTTCGGCTTCGTACCTGTCTCCAACCAGCAGCTTTTTCTGTATCGGGGTAAGGTTCCTGCGCCCGAGCTGATTCTTACAAATCCATGCGAGCGCTTCATAGCGGTTATCAAAATCCTTTTCGTGGACAGTGTAGATGACATTCGGGTGCTGTTGTGCGATTTTATATCTGTTGTGGCCGTCCACAATCGTGTTGCCCCACACGATAAGCGGCATGAGAACAATGCCTTCGGAAAGAATGTTTTCCTCAAGCTGTTTGTACTCATCGTCGGTCAGCGGCGGTATTTTGCTCTCAAACTCGCTGTCGATTTGCAAAACGGGATTGAGTTTTGGCTGTTCATTCATATGCATCGACCTCCTTCGCTGATTTTAGTTTAACGCATTTTCTCTGCTTTTCAGAGGGACTCGCAGGGCACCTTTGCTCCCAAAAGGTGCCCTTTGAGTACACCTTTTGCTTTGCCAATTATAAGTTTAAGGAGACAATGATTAAATGACTTTAGCACAAGCAAAAGCACTCTCGTGTCAAAAATCTTTGTGATTACGTTCAAACAGCGCAAAATCAACCATCATAGGTGCAATTTTCGCCAGATTTAGGTCCCCCTATCACCCATTTTGCTGAAAAAGGGCGCAGTTACCCCACAAGCGGCATCGGCACCCGTCTTGTTCCTCTAAGATACATCAGAATGTTGGAACAAGAGAACAGGAATAGGAGCCGATTCCGATTCTTCTCAAGCCCCTTGTAAGCGACTTTCCTGTATCCGAAGGTTCGCTTCACGGTCAGGAACGGATGCTCAACCTTGCAGCGGACGGATGATTTGTCATGCTCAATCTTCTTCTCCCAGTTGATTCCGGCAAAGGTGTCCGAGGTCTTCACCTGAGAGGGACGACGGTTGATGCGGAAATCAATCTT
>JAJQCG010000054.1 GCA_021202815.1 Lachnospiraceae bacterium
CATTTCAAGGGCGATTCCCGTTTCGAGACGGAGTGCGCGTTCCTCTGTGATATTCTTGAAAAGGAGGGCGTGCCGCCCGGGGCGATTCTGCGCGAGCAGGAATCTACCTACACCTACGAGAACGCGATGTTCTCCCGCCGTGTGACCGATGAGGCAGGACTCGAGATCCGGACGGTGCTGCTCTGCTGCCAGGCCTACCACGCGCGCCGCGCGAGCCTCTACTATCAGGTCTGCTTTCCGGAGGCGCGGATCCTCGTCTGCCCCGTCGTGACGAAGGGGATCAGCCGTGAGAGCTGGTATCAGGACGAGGCGTCCACGGAGCTGGTTCTTAAGGAAGTGGAGCACTGCGGCACGCAGTTTGGAGAAATTTTCCGGGAATATCGAAAGAAACAGTTGAAATTATCCTGAAAAAAGGTAATATAGAAGAGTGTGAACTTTATTTTATGGTATAACAGAAAAGGAGAAGCGTATGAAAATTGTAGTATTGGACGGTTACACGGAGAATCCGGGCGATATCAGCTGGGCGCCGCTGGAAGCGCTGGGCGAGGTCACGGTGTATGACAGGACGGCCTATGAGGAGTCCCCGCTGATCGCGGAGCGCATCGGTGACGCGGAGATCGTGGTTATGAACAAGACGCCGATCAGCAAAGAGACGATCGACAAGTGCCCGAACCTGAAGGCGATCGCGGTGCTGGCCACCGGTTACAACGTGGTGGACTGCGAGTATGCGAAGAGCAAGAATATTCCGGTGATGAATGTGCCGGTCTATGGCACGGACAATGTCAGCCAGTTCGCGGTGGGTCTGCTGCTGGAGGCCTGCTCGCACATCGGCCATCACAATGATTCCGTGCATGCGGGCGAGTGGGCGTCGAACCCTGACTGGTGCTACTGGCACTATCCGATGATTGAGGTTTCCGGAAAGACTGCCGGCATCATCGGCCTTGGCCGTATCGGACAGAACACTGCGAAGATCCTGAACGCGATGAATGTGAAGGTGCTCGCCTACGATTCCTTCCAGAGCGACGCAGGCCGCGCTGTGGCCGAGTATGTGGAGCTGGACGAGCTGCTGGCGAAGTGCGATTTCATCTTCCTGCACTGCCCGCTGTTCCCGTCGACAGAGGGGATCATCAATAAGGACAACATCGCGAAGATGAAGGACGGCGTCGTGATCGTCAACAACAGCCGCGGACCGCTCGTTGTGGAGCAGGACCTCTACGACGCGCTGGAGAGCGGAAAGGTCGCCGCCGCCGCGCTGGACGTGGTCTCCACGGAGCCGATCAAGGCGGACAATATCCTCCTGAAGGCGAAGAACTGCATCATCACGCCGCATATCTCCTGGGCGACGAAGGACGCCCGCGAGCGCATCATGAATATGACCGCGGAAAATATCAAGTCCGTGATCGACGGCGCGCCGATCAATGTAGTAAACAAGTAAAAAAAGCGGCTGCCTCACTCGCGGGGGCAGCCGTTTTTATTATCCGGATAAAATCAGGCCTCTCTTTCCAGGCGCTTCTGGCGAATCTGATCCTCGATATAGGAGATGAGAAGACTCATCGAGGGTGTGAGCTCCTTCTCTTTTTTCAGAAGAAATCCCTTCAGAAAACGGATTGGATTCTCCAGCGGACGGACGGAAAACAGATCCGTGTCCGAGAGCTGGCTGAATTCGTCGCGCGTCACAAAGGCGATCCCGCGGCCTTCCTCCACCATCTCGTGCATGATGCGGATTGGCTGTAGCGTGCAGAAGGCCTTGTCGATGTGATTTGCCCGGAACTCTTCTTTCAGGCGCGCGTAGATCAGCGAGCCGGGCGGGAAGGTGATCAGCGTCTCGTTTTTCAGCATGGAGATGGAGACTTTTCTGTAGTTCTCGAGCAGATGGCCCTTCGGGAGCATCGCGTAGAGTTCACAGTTCTGCAGCGGAATGGTGCGGAATTTGTTGAGATCGAGATCCTCGGGAATCAGGGTGTAGGTCAGATCGAGATCCCCGGACTCCAGCATCGAGAGCATCTGATTGTGAAATACATCGTGCACGACGATGTCGATCTGCGGATATTTCTGCTGAAAATCCGAGTAGATCTGCGTCAGCAGCCAGTCGCCGAGCGTGTTGTGGAAAGCGGTGTGGATCGTCTGGCGCTCCGGGAGAAGGAACTCCTTCATATCTCTCTCTGCGTAGGCCACCGCGTCCAGAATCGTGTTGACATGGTGCATGAAGTGTTCACCGGCCGGAGTGAAAACCAGCGGCTTGAAATTGCGGTCGATCAGCATTGTGCCCAGCTCCGCTTCCAGCTTCTGAATGGCGTTTGAAATGGACGGCTGAGAAATATAGTGCTCCTCCGCTGCCTTGGAAAAATTTCTTACCCGATAAATTGTCTTCAGATATTCCAGTTTTTTTAAATCCATATGCAACCTCAGCCCGTAGAAAAAAATAACAAAATCGAAATATTCCTTACTATTTTACTGGTTTTCAGGGTAATAGTCAAGCCTGTGGGATTTTTGCACTATAGTTTTAAACTATACCACTATTCAAAAGACATATTGTACATAAAAGGTCGAATCATTTATGATTGAAATATGCAAACAGTACAAAAAAACAGAGAGCATTCAGGAGAATAAGATGCGTTCACAGCCGCGGAGCGAACAGTGTTTTATTCTTTTGTCTGCAAACTGACGAATGTGCCGGATGCAGGTAATTCCACCAGTCTCGAAAAAGGAGATAGAAAGGATCGAGTGATATGAATAAGGAAATCACGATTGAGGAGCTGAAGGAAAGAGCAAAACAGCTCAGGAAAACGGCTGTCACCATGATCTACGAGGCGCAGTCGGGTCATCCGGGCGGATCGCTCTCCATAGCGGACATCGTCGCCTGCCTGTATTTCAGGGAGATGAACATTGATCCGAAGAACCCCCGCTGGCCGGATCGCGACAGATTTATCCTGTCAAAGGGTCATGTGTGCCCGATTCAGTATTCAGCTCTCGGAATTCTGGGATACTTCCCGGAGGAGGACTTACATACGCTTCGCAAAGAGGGATCGAAGCTGCAGGGTCATCCTTCCATGACGAAATGCCCGGGCATCGATATTTCGACGGGTTCCCTCGGACAGGGTCTTTCCTGCGGCGTAGGTATGGCGCTCGCGGGCAAGAGAGACAAAAAAGACTATATGGTATACGTAGTAGTCGGCGACGGCGAGGCCGATGAGGGGCAGATCTGGGAGGCCGTTATGTGCGCTTACCGGTATCAGCTGGACAATCTGGTCGTTATCATTGATAACAACGGCCTTCAGCTGGACGGCACGACGGACGAGATCATGCCGCACCTTGATCTGACGAAGAAATTCGACGCGTTTGGCTACGACACCTATGAGATAGATGGCCACAATATGGAAGAGATCGTGGCTACCTTCGATAAGATTCAGACTGTAAAGAACGGAAAACCGAAATTTGTCAATGCCCACACCGTCAAGGGCAAGGGCGTTTCCTATATGGAAAATCAGCTTGCATGGCACGGCGCGGCGCCGAATGACGAGCAGTATGTTCAGGCTATGAAAGAACTTGAGGAGGGGATTTAGGATGAGCGAGTTGATAGCGACCCGTAAAGGCCTCGGCGACGAGCTGGTAGCGCTTGGGAAAGAAAATGAAGATATTTATGTAGTTGACGTGGATATCGCAAAATCCTGCATGACGACCACCTTTGCGAAGACTCTGCCGGAGCAGCATGTGAACGTGGGTATCGCGGAGCAGGACGCGGCGGGTGTGGCTGCTGGTCTTGCGACCTGCGGTAAGATCCCGTTTGTGGTCACCTATGCGGTGTTCGGTTCTCTGAGAATGTGCGAGCAGATCAGACAGGAGATCTGCTATCCGAAGCTGAATGTCAAGATCGCCTGCTCTCACGGCGGCGTGACGCCGGCGAACGACGGCGCCTCCCATCAGTGTATCGAGGATATGGGCGTTCTGCGTACCCTTCCGAATATGACGGTCATCATGCCGGCGGACTACTGGTCGGCGAGGAAGCTGATCCGTGCGGCGGCTGAGATGGACGGCCCGTGCTACCTTCGCTTCACCCGTGACGCGATCCCGGTCATCTACGATGAGAACGATACCTTCGAGATCGGCAAGGCAAAGCAGCTCCGTGACGGTTCCGACGTGGCCATCATCGCGAACGGCGATACGGTGCGTCTGGCGATCACGGCAGCAGAGCAGCTCGCGGCGGACGGCATCAGCGCACGTGTGATCGATATGCACACGGTCAAGCCGCTTGACAAGGCCGCGGTCGAGGCTTGCGTGAACGACATCGGAAAGATCATCACCGTCGAGGATCACAATATCATCAATGGTCTGGGCGGAGCGGTCTGCGAGGTCGTCGCCGAGATGGGCAAGGGCAAGGTAAAGAGGATCGGTATCCAGGATCAGTTCGGCATGTCTGCGCCTTATGAGAGACTGCTGGCGATCAACGGCATTACGGTAGAAAACATTGTGGAACAGGCGAAAGCCATTTAAATAGTCCAGAATAAAAGGAGTGTATAGTTATGAGTTTTGCAGGAAAAGTTGCCATCGTGACAGGCTCCGGATCCCCGAGAGGAATCGGCCGTGAGATCGCGCGCGTGCTGGCGGAGAAAGGCTGCAGCGTTGCGGTTGCGGACATGAACCTCGAGGGCGTGCAGGCGAATGCGGACGAGCTGAAGAAGGATTTCGGCTGTGATTCCATGGCGGTCAGCGTCAATATCACGGACGAGGATTCCGTAAAAGCGATGTTCGACGCGGTATTCGCGAAGTATGGCAAGATTGATATCCTCTGCAACAATGCAGGCATCACCCAGCCGGTGACGATCGACGAGATGACGAAGGACGACTTCATGAAGATCATGAACGCAAACCTGGTCGGCACCTTCCTCTGCTCGAAGCTGGTCGTACCCTACATGGTCAAGGGCAGCTACGGCAGGATCGTGAACACCTCCTCCGTATCCGCGAAGTGCGGCGGCGGCGTATACGGCGGCGCTCACTACTGCGCGGCGAAGGCCGGCATCATCGGCTTCACGAGAGCGCAGGCGATGGAGCTCTGCAAGGCATACAAGGACATGATCACGGTCAACGCGGTCTGCCCGGGCCTGATCGCGACGGACATCCGCGCGACGCTCTCCGATGAGAAGGAGAAGGAGTCCCGCGCGAAGCAGGCGATGGGACGCGCAGGCACAGCCCGCGAGGTCGCCAACACCATCGCATGGCTGGCGTCGGACGAGGCGTCCTATGTATCCGGTGAGGATATCAATATCAATGGTGCAACCTATTTTGGTTAAATAAATTCATT
>JAJQCG010000231.1 GCA_021202815.1 Lachnospiraceae bacterium
ATGCCGTAGTCTTCATTTTGAAAGTACTATTTCAGTTCGTTTCGCAATTACCTATGGATAACAGGTTTTCTTCATTCTAATATAAATATGGTCAAAAGGAAAGCATAAAATCCATATTTTAGAAAAATTTTATGATGTCTGTGAGGAAGAATGACAGAGAATTTATACATATATTTTGACGCGGCGGCGGAAATCTACTATAATAAAAAAGACTTTTGCAAAACCTGGAGGGGAAGACTTGAAAAGCTTTGTTGGAGAATATACACCGAAATATCCCCTGTCCGTGCGCCCGATGGCGGAGATCAAGGGCTATCCGGTCAGGCCCGGCGATTTTACGTCCTACGGGGCGACCGTGACGCCGGTGGGCGTCAATTTTACGATTCATACTCATCATGGGACGTTCTGCGAGCTGCTCCTGTATCATCGCGGGGAGGAGGAGCCCTATGTCGTGCTGCCGTTCCCGGAGGAATATAAGATCGGGGACGTTTATTCCATGCTTGTGTTTGGCCTTGACATTGAAGATTTTGAATATGCCTATCGCATCGACGGGCCCTATGACCCGAAGCAGGGGCTTCTGTTCGACCGGAACCGCGTGCTGCTTGACCCTTATGCGAGGGCTGTAGCTGGTCAGCATATCTGGGGAGAGCATAAGAGCGGGAATTATCGTGCGCGCGTCGTGCGTGACACCTTTGACTGGGGCGATATGCCGCAGTCGAAGCAGAATCTGTGCGATCTCGTGATCTACGAGCTGCATGTGCGCGGATTTACACAGCATGCCTCGTCCGGCGTGCAGTATCCGGGCACTTTCGCGGGACTGATGGAGAAGATCCCGTATCTGAAGGAGCTGGGCGTCAACGCTGTGGAGCTGATGCCGATCTTTGAGTTCGACGAGGAGATCAACGCGCGCGAGGTGAATGGGAGGCGGCTCCTGGAGTACTGGGGCTACAGTACGGTCGCCTTCTTTGCGCCAAACTCTGCTTATGTCTCCGAGAAGGGACGCAATCGCGAGGGCTACGAGCTCAAGCAGCTGATCAAGGCGCTCCACGACAATGGGATCGAGGTCATCCTGGACGTGGTGTTCAACCACACGGCGGAGGGAAATGAGCACGGCCCGAGCTTCTGCTTTAAGGGCATTGACAACTCGATTTATTATATGCTGACGCCGGATGGCAATTACTATAATTTCAGCGGCTGCGGCAATACGCTGAACTGCAACAATCCGGTGGTACAGCAGATGATTCTCGAATGTCTGCGCCACTGGACGATCTCGTACCGTGTGGACGGTTTCCGCTTTGACCTGGCCAGCATCCTCGGGAGAAATGAAGACGGTTCGCCGCTCGCGCAGCCGCCGCTCCTGCGCAATCTGGCCTACGACCCGATCCTGAGCCGTGTGAAGCTGATCGCGGAGGCCTGGGACGCCGGCGGCCTGTACCAGGTCGGCAGCTTTCCGGCCAGCCGCCGCTGGGCGGAGTGGAACGGGAGATACCGCGACGCGCTGAGAGGTTACCTCAAGGGCGATGCCTGGCAGTCCTGGGATGCGGCCTACAGTATCTGCGGTTCGCCCGATCTCTACGGCGGAGGCACGGAGGAGATGGACAATTATCGCGGCGACTATGACGGGCTGAATTCCTGTGTGAATTTTATCACCTGCCACGACGGCTTCACGATGTATGACCTGTACTCCTACAATGAGAAGCACAACGAGATCAACGGCTGGGACAACACGGACGGGCATAATGACAATCGCAGCTGGAACTGCGGCGTGGAGGGAGAGACGGACGACCCGGAGGTGTTGAAGCTTCGTTTCCGCATGATCCGCAACGCCTGCGCGCTGCTGATGTGCAGCCGCGGGACGCCGATGTTCCTGGCGGGCGATGAGTTCGGCAATACGCAGTACGGCAATAACAACTGCTACTGTCAGGACAACGAGTTCTCCTGGCTGGACTGGTCCCTGCTTGAGAAAAATCGTGATCTGTTCGAATTTTTTAAATATATGATCGCATTTCGCCGGAATCACCGTGTGATACGGGAGCGGCTTCCGCGCGCTGTCTGCGGGATGGACGAGATGCACATTCACCCGCCGGACGGAGAGCTGGTGGATATTCCGCGCGACGCGAAGATTTTCTCGGCGAGCTTCGCTGGCTACGACGCGCAAAAAGGGCGGGACGACCTGGTGTACGTGACGGTAAATACGCACTGGGAGTCGATCCCGATCACACTCCCGCGCGTGTGGGGACGCGTGGGCTGGCATCTGTACGTCAACACAAACGGGGACGGACAGGGGCGTTACTGCTATTCGGAGACGGAGGCGCCGTTCATCGAGCATGAATTTATCGTGCCGGCGCGTTCCGTGGCGGTTTTTGTGGGGACGCACTACTGAATCAATGCCAAAAGCAGTTGAAAACAGGAAAAGATTGTAATAAAATAGTCGTGATTCAGGATTTCGGGAGCATAAGAAATATCCGATTTTTGCTGTCCGTTTATGTTTCGAAGGAATCCGTTGTATCATAGAAATGGGATAACAGGAAAAGGGAAAAGCTATGAGTTATGTAGACGAGGTGCTTGCGAAAGTCAGGGAAAAGAACGCATCGGAACCTGAGTTCCTGCAGGCGGTAGACGAGGTGCTGGAGTCGCTTCGCCCTGTGATCGACGCGAACGAGGAGCTGTACCGCAGGGAGGCTCTGCTGGAGCGCCTGCTGGAGCCGGACCGTCAGGTCAAGTTCCGCGTGCCGTGGGTGGACGATAAGGGACAGGTGCAGGTGAACACCGGCTATCGCGTAGAGTTCAACAACGCGATCGGACCGTACAAGGGAGGACTTCGGTTCCACCCGTCGGTCAACATCGGCATCATCAAGTTCCTGGGCTTCGAGCAGATTTTCAAGAATTCTCTGACCGGACTGCCGATCGGCGGCGGCAAGGGCGGCTCCGATTTTGACCCGAAGGGCAAATCAGACAGAGAGGTGATGGCGTTCTGTCAGAGCTTTATCAATGAGCTGTACAAGTACATCGGAGCAGACAAGGATGTTCCGGCGGGAGATATCGGCGTCGGCGGCCGCGAGATCGGCTATATGTTCGGACAGTACAAGAAGCTGACCGGCTCTTACGAGGGCGTCCTGACAGGCAAGGGCCTGAGCTTCGGCGGTTCGCTGGCCCGTACGGAGGCGACCGGCTACGGACTTCTCTATATCACGCGCGAGTTGCTGAAGTGCCACGGTATGAGCATGGAGGGTAAGATCTGCTGTGTATCCGGTTCCGGAAACGTGGCGATCTACGCGACCGAGAAGGCGCAGCAGATGGGCGCAAAGGTCGTGACCGTATCGGATTCTACCGGCTGGGTCTATGATCCGGAGGGTATTGATGTGGCGCTTCTCAAAGAGATCAAGGAAGTGCGCCGTGCGCGCCTGACCGAGTATGCGAAGGCGAGACCGTCAGCCCAGTATCACGAGGGCCGTGGCGTATGGCAGGTGAAGTGCGATATCGCTCTTCCGTGCGCGACGCAGAATGAGCTCCTTCTGGACGACGCGAAGCAGCTCGTGGCGAATGGCTGCACAGCGGTCTGCGAAGGCGCGAACATGCCGACCACGCTGGATGCGACGAAGTATCTGCAGGAGAACGGCGTACTCTTCATCTGTGGCAAGGCCTCCAATGCCGGCGGTGTCGCGACCTCGGCTCTGGAGATGACGCAGAACAGCGAGCGGCTGAGCTGGACCTTTGAGGAGGTCGACGCGAAGCTCGAGCAGATCATGGTCAATATTTATCACAATATTGACGACGCGGCGAAGCGCTACGACATGGAGGGTAACTACGTGGCAGGCGCGAACATCGCGGGTTTCGAGAAGGTGGCGAACGCCATGCTGGCGCAGGGCGTGTGCTAAGCCGAGCTTTGCTGTGAAATACAGCGAACGGTGAAAAATAACAGACGTTCGCTGTAAGGCGTTACATAGACGGGCGGACTGGCCTGCACAGTTGACAAAAGACCGACATCCCATAGTCAGGGATCGTCGGTCTTTTCCAGGTTTATAATCTGTTTTTGCGAAAGGAGCCTTCCAGCTCCAGACGCTTACACCTCGAAGATCAGATCGCCGTAGGACGGCATCGGCCAGACCTCCTTGTCGACGAGCATTTCGAGCCGGTCGATCGGGCGGCGCAGCGCCTCCATGGCGGGAATCACGTAGTCATGGTAATAGTGTGCCCGCGTCTCGTTGTCCTCGATGGTGGGAGCCTCGGCGGCGACCTTCTTCAGAATGCGGATCGCGCCGTTCGCCTCATTCAGCAGCGTGCTGATGTCGCGCAGCAGCTCGGCCTGTACGGTAGGGGTCGCTCCGGCGGCCTTCACGGACTGGATGATCGAGGAGAGCGTGCCGGTGTAGCCGATGACAGCCGGCAGAATCTGCTTGACCGTCATATCGATCATCGTCAGAGCTTCGATATTGATCGCCTTATTGTAGGTCTCATACTGAATCTCCGCGCGGGAGCGCAGCTCCGCCTCGTCAAAGACGTGGAAGCGCTCGAACATGGAGATGGACTTGTCGGTCACGAGGGCCGGAATCGCGTCCACCATGGAAGGCAGATTCGGCAGTCCGCGGCGCGCGGCCTCGGCCACCCACTCCTCGGAATAGCCGTTTCCGCTGAAGACAATCTTCCGATGCTCGCTGAAATACCGGATCAGCAGGTCGTGGAGCGCGGCATTGAAATCTTCCGCTTTCTCGAGAATGTCACAGGCGTCCGCGAAAGCCTCCGCCGCAATCGTGTTCATGACGACGGTGGAGTGCGCGATGGAATCCCGGGAACCGACCATGCGGAACTCGAATTTATTGCCGGTAAAGGCAAAGGGCGAGGTGCGGTTGCGGTCGGTGGCGTCCTTCATGAAATCCGGAAGCGTCTTCACGCCGGTATGCAGGTGGTGGCTCTTCAGACTGTGGGTCGCGTCTCCGGTGCTCAGGATCTGGTCGATCACATCGTCGAGCTGCTCGCCGAGGAAGACGGAGATGATCGCGGGCGGCGCTTCATGGACGCCGAGACGCAGGTCATTTCCGACATTAGCGGCGGATTCGCGCAGCAGGTCGGCGTGGGTGTCGACCGCCTTCAGGATGCAGGCCAGGACGAGCAGGAACTGCCGGTTTTCGTGCGGGCGCTTTCCGGGATCGAAGAGGTTGATGCCGTCGTCCGTGGTCAGCGACCAGTTGTTGTGCTTGCCGGAGCCGTTGACGCCCGCGAAGGGCTTCTCGTGGAGCAGGCAGACGAGCCCTTGCTGCGCCGCCACTCTCTTCAGCGTCTGCATCATGATCTAATTGTGGTCGGCGGCCACGTTGGCCTCCGCGTAGATCGGCGCCAGCTCGTGCTGCGCCGGGGCGACCTCGTTGTGCTGCATCTTGGCGGGAACGCCCATCTTCCAGAGCTCCTCGTTCACCTGGCGCATGAAAGCGCCGATGCGCTGGCGCAGCGTGCCGAAATAGTGGTCGTCCAGTTCCTGCCCCTTCGGCGGCATCGCGCCGAAGAGCGTGCGCCCGGTGTAGATCAGGTCTTTTCTCTGTAAATATTTTTCCCGGTCAATCAGGAAATACTCCTGCTCCGCGCCGACGCTCGGAACGACCTTGCGCGAGGTCGTGTTGCCGAACAGCCGAAGGAGGCGCAGCACCTGTTCCTCGACGGCAGCCATGGAGCGAAGAAGCGGCGTTTTCTGGTCGAGCGCCTCTCCCGTGAAGGAGCAGAACGCGGTCGGAATGCAGAGAATCGCCCCGGCGGCGTCCTCGCGGATGAAAGCCGGAGAGGTGCAGTCCCAGGCCGTGTAGCCCCGCGCCTCAAAGGTCGCGCGCAGGCCTCCCGACGGGAAGGAGGAGGCGTCCGGCTCGCCCTTGATCAGATCCTTGCCCGAGAACTCCATGAGCACGGAGCCGTCCTCCCGGGGCGGCGTGAGGAAGGAGTCGTGCTTCTCGGCGGTGAAGCCGGTCAGCGGCTGGAACCAGTGCGTATAGTGGGTCGCGCCCTTCTCGATCGCCCACTTGCGGATCGCCGCGGCGACCACGTCCGCGATCGCGGGGTCCAGCTCCTTGCGGCCTTCAATCGTCTTGCGGAGCTCGTAGTAGACATTCTTCGGAAGGTACTGGCACATGACCTTGTCGTTGAAGACGTTCGTCCCGAAAATGTCCATGATTGACTGTTTGTTTTCCATAAAAACAGAATCCTTTCTATTAGAATAGTGTTTCAGACAGGTTCATGATACAATATTTAACTGGGAATCACAATAGAAACTAAAAATTTTTCGGTGCGTTGACTTTCCCGTTCCCGCTTGCTATCATAGGATAACAATGGCAGGAAAGAAGGAGGGAGCATAGCATGACAGTAGAGGTATTAAGAGGAATTCTGATCCCGCTGCTGGGTACGTCTCTGGGAGCGGGCTGCGTATTATTTATGAGGAAATCCATCCATCCACTGGTGCAGCGCGCGCTGATCGGCTTCGCCTCCGGGGTCATGGTGGCGGCGTCTGTCTGGAGCCTGCTGATCCCGGCGATCGAGCAGGGGGAGGGCGCCGTGGCGGTGCCGCCCGCCGTGCTGGGCTTCTGGGTCGGCATCCTGTTTCTGCTGCTTCTGGACCATGTGATTCCGCATCTGCATATGAACAGTGACGAGGCCGAGGGACCGGATAGCGCGAAGGGGCGCCTGAAAAAGACGACGATGCTCGTGCTGGCCGTGACGCTGCACAATCTTCCCGAGGGCATGGCCGTGGGTGTGGTCTACGCCGGTTACATGAGCGGAAGTTCGAATATCACTGCGCTCGGCGCGCTCGCGCTGTCCGTCGGTATCGCGATCCAGAACTTTCCGGAGGGCGCGATCATTTCCATGCCGCTGCGCACGGAGGGCGTCGGGAAAGGACGCGCCTTCCTGTACGGCGTGCTCTCCGGTATCGTGGAGCCGCTGGGCGCGCTACTGACGATCCTCGCCGCCGGACTGATTCTTCCGGCACTGCCGTTTCTTCTGAGTTTCGCGGCGGGCGCGATGATGTACGTGGTCATCGAGGAACTGATTCCGGAAATGTCCGAGGAGCCGCACTCCAATATCGGGACGGTGCTGTTCGCGCTGGGATTTACGGTGATGATGGCGCTGGACGCGGTGCTGGGGTAAATTTGAAAAAACACTTGACAGAGCTGGCAGGAACTGGTATATTAAAACAGTAATAATTATCGTTATTAAATAATCAGAGGAGGAATACCAATGAAAGATTTAAAAGGAACAAAGACCGAGCAGAACCTGATGACCGCGTTCGCGGGCGAGTCCCAGGCGCACACGAAGTATCTCTACTATGCGAGCCAGGCGAAGAAGGACGGCTATGTGCAGATGGGGGATATCTTCACGGAGACCGCGCTCAATGAGAAGGAGCACGCGAAGATGTGGTTCAAGCTGCTGCACGGCGGGAAGGTGCCGGGCACGATGGACAATCTCGCGGACGCCGCCGCCGGTGAGAACTACGAGTGGACCGATATGTACGACGGCTTTGCGAAGACCGCGAAGGAAGAGGGCTTCGACCACATCGCTTTCCTCTTCGAGGAGGTCGGCAAGATCGAGAAGGAGCACGAGGAGCGCTATCGCAAGCTGATCTCCAATATCGAGGGCGATCTGGTCTTCACGAAGGACGGAGACGCCGTCTGGCAGTGCTCGAACTGCGGCCACATCTGCGTGGGCAAGAAGGCTCCGAAAGTATGTCCGGTATGCGCGCATCCGCAGAGCTACTTCCAGGTCAGGGCGCAGAATTATTAAGGTGAAGTCTATATCGAAGATATCAGGCCGCCGCGGGCTATGTTCCGCGGCGGCCATCTTGTTGCAGCGCCCGGCGGCGCGAGGGCTTCGCCGACAATTGACATTATAACGGAATTCCGTTATAATTTTCAAGACGTCTTTTACAGTCCGACTGGAAGAGGGAAGGGGCAGTATGTTACGTGACCGGCTGAAAGAGAAAAACATGAGTATTTATCAGTGTTCGAAGCAAAGTGGGATTCCTTATACTACGCTCCGGGAGCTGCTCTGTGGCAAGACCAGACTGGCCAACTGTACGGCAGATACCTTATACCGGCTTTCCGTGGCGCTGGATGTTCCCATGGAGGAGCTTCTTCTGGAGAGCGTCGATTATCGTATCAGCTTTGAAACCTATAAAGGGAATGTATGTCATCAGGTCAAGGACAAGGGGGATCTGGATTTTATTATTGAGACGCTTGGATCCGGAGATATTCGCCGCTACTGGGAGCGCAGATGGTACCCGGAAGCCTTTTATCTCCTGGCAATGGTAGATTACCTGAGCCGGCTTAACGAGCTTCCGCTATGCGGCGATTATAACGATATCCGCGCCTGCTCCCTGAAAGAGCCGCTTTATCCGGGCGATGTGATTTTTTCCGCAAAACTCGACGAAAAACGGGATCAGAGAGAGCAGTGTGAGAAAGCAGCCATTCCGGAATTCAGACGATTTAATATCATGGAAAGCGAGGTGCGGGATGTCCTTTGAGGTGCCGTTCACAAAGGAAAACCTCGATCTATATTTAAAGGAACTGGGAAAAGAATACCGTAGACGAGGGAAGGGCATGCATGCGGAGCTGATTCTGATCGGTGGAGCCTCCGTCCTGATCAATTATGGTTTTCGCGAAATGACCTATGACATTGATGCTATTTCCATGCCGCCCACGGTGATGAAGGAAGCGGTCAATGCCGTGGGTGATCGTTTTGGCCTTCCGAACGGCTGGCTGAACATGGATTTTATGCGGACCTCGTCCTACACGCCCCGGCTGGCTGAGTACGCTGTCCATTATAAAACCTTTTCCCATGTTCTGGAAGTCCGCACCATAAGGGCGGAATATCTTCTGGCCATGAAGCTGGTTTCCGGGCGAAGATATAAAAAAGATATGTCAGACATTGTCGGAATTCTCATTGGGCAGGCACGGGCGGGACAGCCTCTGTCTTATGAAAAGATTGACAAGGCAGTTATTGACCTGTACGATGACTGGAGCAGGATAAACAGCGATACACGCTCTTTGCTTTTAAAGGCACTGGAAACGCCAAATCTGGAAAAATTATTTTCCGAACAGTGCGCAGAAGAAGCAAGGTCGAAGGAGGTAATCGCGGAAATTGTGCAGAAATCTCCCGGTGTCGTCAGGGAGAACAATATACAGGAGATCATAGCGGCAGCACTGGAGAAAAAGAAGTGACCGCCGCGGAGAGGAGAAGATATGGAACGACTGCTGGCCGCCATGATGGAATATGACAAAGGAGATCCGAAGCGCATTCAGCACTTTATCAAGGTGTACGAGTTTGCGCGGACGATTGGAAAGCTGGAGGGGCTCGACGAGCACACGCAGTTTATACTTGAGAGCGCTGCGGTCGTGCACGACATCGGCATTCATCCGGCGGAGGAAAAATATGGAGACTGTTCCGGAAAGTATCAGGAGCTCGAAGGGCCGCCGGAGGCGGAGAAGCTGCTGAAAAGCCTTGGCTGGCCGGAGGATGTGACGGAGCGGGTATCTTATCTGGTAGGGCATCATCACACGTATTCGCAGATCGAGGGCAGCGACTATCAGATCCTCGTGGAGGCGGATTTCCTGGTCAATCTGTTCGAGGATGCGTCTTCCGAAAAGACACAGAGAAGCGTTTACCGGAAAATCTTCCGCACGCATGCGGGAAAGCGGCTCTTCGCGGCGCAGTTCCCGGCGGCGGTGGACGAAGCGTCATGAAAGGGCATATCTGTATCGCGGTGCTGGCGCATGTCGATGCGGGAAAGACGACGCTCTCGGAGGCAATGCTCTTCTTAAGCGGCGCAATCCGGCGGCTGGGGCGTGTCGACGCGCGGAACGCGTTCCTGGACACGGATGAGCTGGAGCGCGCGCGGGGCATCACGATCTATTCCAAACAGGCGGAATTTGCGCTCGGGGATTATCAGATAACGCTGCTGGACACGCCGGGGCATGTGGATTTCTCGGCGGAGATGGAACGCGCCCTGCAGGTGCTCGACTATGCCGTGCTCGTGGTGAGCGGCGCGGACGGAGTGCAGAGCCATACCCGCACGCTCTGGAAGCTGCTGCGGCGCTATGAGATTCCCGTGTTCCTCTTTGTCAACAAGATGGACCAGCCGGGAACGGACCGCGTGGCGCTCATGGAGGAGCTGAAAAGAGAGCTGGACGAGGGCTGTGTGGATTTTGGCGGTGGAGAAACGGATTTGCTGGAAAATGTCGCGGTCTGCGAGGAGCAGGCGCTGGAGCGCTATCTGGAGAGCGGAGCGCTCTCAGAGGAGGAGATTGCGCGTCTCATCCGGGAGCGAAAGGTCTTCCCCTGTTGGTTCGGCTCGGCGCTCAAAGTGGACGGAGTGGAGGATTTTCTCGCGGGGATGGAGCGCTATATGCGCTGTCCTGTCTGGGGCGACGCCTTTGGCGCGCGCGTCTTCAAGGTCAGCCGGGACAGCCAGGGCAGCCGCTTGAGCTGGCTGCGCGTGACCGGCGGGACGCTGCGCGTGAAGGACATGCTGCCCGGCGGTAAGGTCAATCAGATCCGCGTCTATTCCGGGGAAAAATATGAGACGAGGAGCGAGGCGGAGGCGGGAAGCGTGTGCGCGGTGACCGGCCTCGATGAGACGCATCCCGGCGAGGGCCTGGGAGCCGAAGAGAGGACACATCTGCCGATCCTCGAGCCGGTGCTGACTTATCGGGTCCTGCCGCCGCACGGCTGCGATCCGCTGCAGCTCTATGGAAAGCTCCGCCAGCTCGAGGAGGAAGAGCCGGAGCTTCACATCCGCTGGGACGAGGAGCTGCGGGAGATTCAGGCGCAGCTCATGGGTGAGGTGCAGATCGAGATTCTGAAAGCGCGGATTCTCGAGCGCTTCGATCTGTCGGTCGATTTTGACGAAGGAAATATTGTATATAAGGAAACGATTCGAAATACGGTGGAGGGCGTTGGACATTTTGAGCCGCTCCGGCACTACGCGGAGGTTCATCTTCTGCTGGAGCCGGGAGAGCCGGGCAGCGGCCTGAGCTTTTCGACCTCCTGCAGCGAGGATGAGCTCGCTCTGAACTGGCAGCGGCTGATTCTGACGCATCTCCAGGAGAAGACGCACCGCGGCGTGCTGACCGGATCAGAGATTACGGACCTGCATGTCACGCTGGCGGCTGGGAGGGCGCACCTCAAACACACCGAGGGCGGCGATTTCCGTCAGGCGACTTACCGGGCGCTGCGCCAGGGACTGATGCAGGCGGAAAGCGTGCTGCTGGAGCCTTGGTATGAGTTTCGCCTGGAGCTGCCGACGGACAGCGTGGGACGCGCGATGTCCGATCTGGAACGTATGGGTGCGGAGCAGGAGCCGCCGGATCAGGCGGGCGGCATGGCGGTGCTGAGAGGAAGCGTCCCGGTGGCCGCCATCCGCAATTATCAGCGGGAGCTGAGCGCCTACACCCGCGGGCAGGGTCATTTGAGCTGCGCGCTGAAGGGCTACGCGTCCTGCCACAATGCGGAGGAGGTCGTGGCGCGCTGCGCCTACGATCCGGACGCCGACACGGAGAATCCGTCTTCGTCCGTATTCTGCTATCACGGCGCGGGGACGGTCATACCCTGGTATGAGACGCCGGAACACATGCATCTGGAGAGCGTGCTGAAGCGGGAACGTGGCGAAGAGGAACGCGAGCCGCTCTTCACGCCGCCGCGCCGGGAAAGGAAGGCGGCGGACGGCGTGCGGGAAGAAAAAGAGCTTGAGGAGATTTTTACGCGCACCTATGGCGCGCCGAAGGAGCGCATCGATGGTTCTGTCTCCCGTCGCTCTTATGGAAACGAGTCGGGACGGGCCGCGGATCGAAGTGCGTCCGGAAAAGAAAAGCCGGACAAGCCCTATGTCTACAGGCCAAAGCCCGCACTGCCGGAATATCTGCTGGTGGACGGCTACAATGTGATTTTCGCCTGGGAGGACTTAAGCGAGCTCGCGAAGACGAGCATCGCCGGGGCGCGGGAAAGGCTGCAGGATATTCTCTGCAATTATCAGGGCTATCGGCAGTGCCAGGTGATTCTGGTCTTCGACGCTTACCGGGTGGAGGGACATAAGGAAGAGATCCTTCACTATCACAATATCGATGTGGTTTATACGAAGGAGGCGGAGACCGCGGACAGCTATATCGAGCGGACCGCGCACCAGATCGGGCGGAAATATCGCGTGACGGTCGCGACCTCGGATGGCCTGGAGCAGATCATCATCCGCGGACAGGGCTGCGTGACGATGTCCTCGTGCGAGCTGAAGGAGGAGATCGAACGCATGAATCGGGAGATACGGGAGACCTATGTGGAGCGTTTCCCGAAGAGTAATAATTATCTTTTCAGCGATCTGCCGGACACGCTGGCCGCAGCCCGGAGCGAAACCAGTGGGACAGAAAATCCGTGCCCCTGAAGCGCCGGAGCAGCTGAAGCAGGGAAATCCTGCATGAACGACAGGAGGATCAGGGATGGAACGTGAGATAGACTGGACGGAAGTGTCAGACGGATGCTTCTACCGCGCGAACGATATGGTGCGGGTGGACTGCGGCGGCTGTGCGGGCTGCTCAGAGTGCTGCCGCGGCATGGGCGAGTCGATCGTGCTCGACCCGCTCGATGTCTTCCGGCTGTGCGGCGGCCTGCACACGGATTTCAACGGCCTGCTGCAGGGCGGCATCGAGCTGAATATCGTCGACCGCCTGATCCTTCCGAATCTGTGCATGTCGGGACCGGAGGAGGCCTGCGTATTCCTCGACGCCTCCGGCCGTTGCAGCATCCACGCCTTCCGCCCCGGCTTCTGCCGGATGTTCCCGCTGGGGCGCTGCTATGAGGACGGCTCCTTCCGCTATTTTCTGCAGGTTCACGAATGCCCGAAGCCAAACAAGGGCAAGGTGAAGGTGAAGAAGTGGCTTGACACGCCGAATCTGAAGGAATACGAAGCCTACGTTACCCGCTGGCACTATTATCTGAAGGAGCTGACGGCAGAGGTCCGGGCGGATTCCTCGCGGATGAAACCGGTCAGCATGGAGCTCCTGCAGCGCTTTTATGTCACGCCCTACCGCCAGGACGACGATTTCTACGGGCAGTTCTACGAGCGCCTCTAAGGCGAAAAGTTTTTCACAAAAACGCAGTTGAATGAAACCCCTCAGTCTCGCGCAAGCGCAGGGACTGAGGGGTTTTTTCGTCATTTTTGGTAAAATTGATAATGATTCAGAACT
Organism: Lachnospiraceae bacterium; assembly: GCA_021202815.1. Lineage (GTDB taxonomy): Bacteria > Bacillota > Clostridia > Lachnospirales > Lachnospiraceae > Hominiventricola. The sequence continues at coordinate 13,203 of JAJQCG010000231.1, forward strand.
GCTGCCGGATGTGTAAAAACGGCAGAGCCCGCAGGGGCGGAAAGGAGGACAGGTGGCGCGTATTTACGGTTACGTGAGGGTTTCTACAAAATATCAGAATGAGGACAGGCAGATGATTGCCATGAAGGAGATGCAGATTCCCTCAGGAAATATTTATATGGACAAGCAGTCCGGGAAGGATTTTGACCGGCCGAAGTATCAGGAGCTGCTGCATCGGCTGGAGCCGGAGGATCTGATCTATGTAAAGAGTATTGACCGGCTGGGTCGGAATTACGAGGAGATACTGGAGCAGTGGCGGATTCTGACGAAGGAGAAGGGCTCGGACGTCGTTGTGATCGATATGCCGCTTCTGGACACGCGCCGTGGCAAGGATCTGCTGGGGACATTCATCGCCGACATTATGCTGCAGCTTCTATCTTTCGTCGCGGAAAATGAGAGGAGCAATATCCGGCAGCGCCAGGCGGAGGGAATCGCGGCGGCAAGGCTGCGCGGCGTGCGCTTCGGACGACCGCAGAAGGAAGCACCGGAGGATTTTTCTCAGATTGTGCGTGCCTGGGAGGAAAAGAGTATCAGCTTCGAGGAGGCGGTAGCGTGCAGTGGATTGAGCGAATCCACCTTTTACCGCCGCCTGAGGGAAATGCGGCAGAACAATAAATCAGCTGTCAAAAAGTGTACTTTCTGACAGCCGTCTTTCTATTAATAAATTATCATAAGTAAAACAGAAAATCAATACCTATTTGACATATCTGTGTTTGTATCCGCGTTGTATCCACCAATCCGGTTCCGTTATTTACATATTTCCGGCGCAATCGTGTCGCTGTCAGAAAGTACAGTTTCTGACAGCTGTCCTGCAGATGAGAAAGGAAGCTGAATATGAGTTGGGAATGGCTGGTGGTCCTCGTGATCATGCTGGCGATGAATGTGTTCCTTTTTCTCGTCTTCTGGACGGCCGTGCAGCGGGCGGACAGTCAGGTTCGTGAGATATTTTATCGAAAGCTTCAGGACATTCACTCCATGTCGAAGGAGAGGATGGAAAAACTGGAACAGACGGAGCGAAGCTGCGAGGAGATGGAAGAGAGGCTCCAGGAGCTTCAGGATGAGGAACGCAAGCGAAAGAAAGTACAGGTTTATCAGACGGCGGGGGCACAGAAGCTCCAGCCCCTTAGTGCTGTGAGCGTCTCTTCGGCGAGGTTCCGGAACACGGAGATAAAGGAGCAGTATCGCTACATCCGGGATCATATGGATATCGATCTGAACGAGGTCGTGCGCGCCTTTACCGCCGGGCTTTCTGACGAACCGTCGGATGCGGAGGCCTATGAGACTCTGGCCGGGAAATTTCCCTTCGAAGCGCGCTATGAGCTTCTGACGCTCTCGGAGGAGGATCAGGCGCAGGTGCTCTTCGCGGCGCTCTCCGATACGGAGCGTTCGATTCTGAACGACTATCTGGAGACCTGTGGGGACGGCAGCCTCGACGTGCTGTCGTTTTTTGACTATGTAGAGTCTGAGGCCAGGCTCCGGGACGGAACGATTCAGGTGTATACCGGAGACCGGGAGAATCCGCTGACGATTCAGGATACACGGGTACGCTGGGCACGCGATCCGGGGATCTGCGAGGGCTGCAGGATCCGTTATCGGGACTGCCTGTACGACTACAGTCTGTAAGAAAAGACGAAAGAACGAGGAAGGACAGTATGGAACAGTATGTAGAGAACCTGGTACAGGATACCATCAGGAAGATCAAGAATAAAGAGAATGTCCAGCGGATGGGCCGCGTTCTGAAGGTACAGAACTACATTCTCGAGGTCAGCGGCCTGGAGGACGTGAGCTTCTATGAGCGCGTCGTGATCGGCGAGGGCAGCGAGGGATACGTGAATGGTATTCGTAGAAACGAGGTCACCGTAGCCATCGTGCGCCGCTGCGGCGACATCTATGTGAACGATCAGGTCATCGCGACCGGCGAGACCTTCCGCGTCAGCTTTGCGGAGGAGTCGCTGGGCCATGTGACCGACCTTTTCGGCGTGGACCGCTCCTGCGGTAAGACTTTTGAGGAGCTGATCAGCCTGAATATTGAGAATCCGAATATCCCGATCATGGATCGTACCGCCGTGTGCCGCCCGCTTGAGACCGGTATCGCCGGCGTAGATCTGATCTATCCGATCGGCAAGGGTCAGCGTCAGCTGATCATCGGCGACAAGAAGACCGGCAAGACGCAGATCGCCCTCGACACGATCGTCAACCAGAAGGGCAAGGACGTGATCTGTATCTACGTCTCCGTCGGCAAGACGAAGAAAAATGTAAAGACGCTCTATGCGGAGCTCATGCGCCGCGGGGCGATGGAGTATACCCATATCCTGTGCGCCTTCAACGACGATACGCTGCCGGTCATCTTCCTGACCCCCTACGCGGGCGTATCGATCGCGGAGCATTATCTCATGCAGGGAAAGGACGTGCTCGTCGTCATCGACGATCTCTCCCGCCATGCGGACGCCTACCGCGAGATCAGCCTGCTGACCGGAAAGGCGCCGGGGCGCGACGCCTACCCGCCCGATATTTTTTACACGCATTCCCGTATGCTCGAGAAGGGCTGCCAGCACAGGAACGGCGGCTCGATCACGATCCTGCCGATCGTCGAGACGCGGGGCGGCGATATTACCGATTATATATCGACCAATATTATCTCGATCACGGATGGACAGCTCGTGCTCTCGAAGAAGAATTTCGATAAGGGCGAGAAGCCCGCGATCAGCTACGGCCTGTCCGTGTCCCGTCTGGGCGGCGCGGTGCAGACGCCGGAGGTCAAAAAGCTCGGCGCGCGCGTGCGGCGCGAGCTCCTGAGCTACCTGGAGACGAGAGCCGTCTACGAGCTTGCAAATGTAGACGAGATGAGCCCGGAGATGCAGGCGCGCATCCGCCGCGGCGGCCGTCTCCTCGCGGGGCTTGGCCAGTACAAGTATTCCCCGATGAGCCATGAGGAGATCATCCGGCGCTTCGAGGATATCTACAGTCAGGAGTAGTCTATGAACGTAAAAAATGTAGTGAAGGTCATGAACTTTCACGCGCTGGTGCGGGTCGACAGCGCGCGGCGCCGTGCCACAAAGCTCATGATGATGGATCGCCAGCTCTACGAGATGATGGATCAGATCCTGAATAACCGGAACTTCCGGCTCGACAAGCGGCTGCCGGTGCCGCCGCAGGGGAAGCCGAAGCTCGTCATCTATGTCGGCAGCGACTACGGATTCTGCAGCAATTACAACAACCAGGTCAGCGAGCTGCTGCTCATGGACAGGCAGTGCGAGAAAATCATCATCGGAAAGAAGCTGCGCAAGACGGAGAGCAACGTACTGCTGCGCATCGACCACGCGGAGTTCGCGGACAACCGCGAAAGGATACAGAGCCTTCTTGAGAAAGCAGTCTGCGAGGGCGCCAATTCAGAGGTCTATATCGTCTACAACCGCTACATCAACTCGGCGAAGATCGAGTTCCAGTGCGAGAAGCTGTATCCGATCGACATTCCGGAAAATGCGGACCGCAGCGTGTACAAGGATGATTTCGTCGTGGAGGGAGACCTCTCGAGACTGCTCATGGATATCCTGATCACCTATCTCATGCAGGAGCTGGAGCTGGCGATCATCAGCGGCTACGCGTCGGAGAATATTATGAGGCAGGATACCACCCATGAGTCTCTGAAGAAGATCGAGGAGCGCGAGGAAGAGCAGCTCATGTGGGAGAGAAAACAGAGAAGACAGGAGGAATTCGGCAAGCTCGTGGAGAACTTCATCCAGTCGAGCAGCTACGGCCGGTAAGGAGAGCTATGGAGAATGAGATGATTGGAAGGGTCGTGTCCGTCTCAGACCTGAACGTTGAAGTGGCGCTGGTGAACGGACAGGCAAAGAACAGAGATATCCTTTACGCGGTGCAGGATGGCAACCGATTCCTGATGGAGGTCTCGGAGGTGAGCGGAAGCCTGGCCATGTGCCTGCCGCTGCGCAGCGTCATCGGCATGCGGAAGGGCCTGGAGGTCTATCACACGCAGGGCGTACTGGAGATCGAGTATTCCGACGATATTCTGGGGAAGGTCTACGATTCCTACGGACATATCATGGCGGGCGGCGAGGCGCATCCCGAGCGCCAGCGAAGCATTTACGGGCGCAATCTTCAGATGGAGGAGATCGATATCAGCGGACAGCCGCTGTGGACCGGTATCAAGGTGCTCGACTTCTTCGCGCCGATGCAGAAGGGCTTCAAGATGGGACTCCTGGGAGGCGCGGGCGTCGGCAAGACCGTGCTGATCAAGGAGCTGATCCACAATGTCTATATGAAGAGCGGTTCGAACTCCGTGTTCGTCGGCGTCGGCGAGCGCTCCCGCGAGGGCAAGGAGCTCTACGACGAGATGGAGGAGGCAGGCCTTCTGCAGCAGATGTCGATGGTCTTCGGGCAGATGGGCGAGAACTCTGTCATGAGAAATAAGGCGATCTTCTCAGGTCTGACCCTTGCCGAGTATCTGCGGGATGAGAAGCAGCAGGACGTGCTCCTGTTTGTGGACAATATTTACCGCTACGTGCAGGCGGCGTCGGAGATCAACGCCGAGATGAACAATATGCCGATTGAGAGCGGCTACCCGGCGACGATCGAGTCGGATGTGAGTTTTGTCGAGGAACGCATCAACTCGACCGGGGAAGGTTCGATCACCTCCTTCCAGGCGATTTACATTCCGGCCGATGACATCACGGATGAGGCGGTACAGGTCATCTCCTCCCACCTGGACGGGCAGGTCATGCTCGACCGCAAGGTGGCGGAGAAGGGTCTCTACCCCGCGATCAACGTCTTCGAGACGACGAGCAGCATCATCGATGTGGAGCATGTGGGCGAGCGGCACTATCAGCTGGTAAATGAAGTGATTCGTTACCTCTCCCGTTATGAGGTGCTCGAGGAGATCATCGCCGTGCTCGGCGTCGAGGAGCTGTCGCAGACGGATGCGGAGATCTTCTATCGCAGCAGAAAGCTGCGCAATTACTTCACACAGCCGATGTTCGTGGCGGAGGACTACACCGGGATTCCGGGCGTCTTCGCCGACATCCAGGACGTGCTGGACGACGTGGAGGATATCCTGAACGGAAAATATGATGATGTGGACGAGGCGGAGTTCTCCTATATCGGAAGCATGAAAAAGAAGGCGTAGAGAAAATGGCAGCAAGACCCGGCAAAAAGAAGCAGGAGACGGAAGCGGCGGCGACGGAGCAGCCGAAGAAGTCCCGGAAGGAAAGAAAAGCAGAAAAGCAGCGGGAGCAGGATGACAGCGGGCGGCGCATGCGCGCGCGCGTGATCAGCATCCGCGACGGCGTGGAGGACTTTGAGAGTGTGCGCGTCGTCCATGTGGACAGCAGCCGCTACACCCTGATGCTCATGCCGGACTACACGCCGTCGATCGGCGAGGTGGAGGGCACGGTTCGTATCGTAACCGACGAACGAGTGGAGACCTATGAGCGGGTGAAGGGCTTCTTCATGCTGCGGGACAATGAATTTCAGCTTCTTGTAAAAGAAGAGTACGCGGTGCCCGCGGAGGCGGCGCAGGAGCCGGAAGGCGGAGAGCTGGAGTTTATAGACCTGGAGGGGCAGACATGAGAGACTGGACAGTTTATGTGGTACCCTATGAGGGCTATATTCTACTGGTTCTGGCGCTCGGTCTGCTGATTCTGTTCTCCTCCTTTCTGCGGATGCGGCAGTTCCGCTTCCAGGGACTGAAGAAGGGGAAATGGTATTACTGCTTCTTTTATGGACTTGGCAATCGCGAGCTCATCTGTCTGACAGCGGGTACGAGCAGGCTGCTTCTGGTGATTGCAATCGTCCTCTGCGGGCTGGAGCTGCGGCTGACTCATATCGTCTGCCTGCTGCTTCTGACGCTGGTCTGGCAGACGGACACGAGAGAAGGAAAACAGATTCTGGCTGCGCTGTTTTCCGATATCATTCAGGTGGCGGGAACCTGCGCGGGGCTGTTTGTTTATCAGACGCTGCTCCGCTATATGGCGGATATCCGTTCCGCCCTGGATATACGAATTACCAGCATCATGCTGGGGATATTTATTATCATTTATAACGCAGTGCTGTGGCTGAACCGTCTGCCGCAGCTGGGCGAGAGAAGCCTTATGCAAAGAGAGCATAAGGAAAAGAGACGATTTGGAAAGAGACTGAAGGGAAAGAGACTGAAGGAAAAGAGACTGGCAGGAAAGGAGAAGGGCTATGAGGAAGCATAAGAGTATATTGATTGTTCTGGCGGTCGCGATCCTGGTGGGAGCCGTGGGCATCTTCACGGCAGTGCGTATCGCGGCGGCGAATCAGTCGCAGTTTTACAGCGATGGTTATGTGCTGCAGGTGGACAGCAGTGCGGACGGTGTGGAGGTCTCTCAGGTACAGTTCCTGAGCGGAACATCCATGACGGTGAAATATCCGGCCACTGTGGAATTCCGGGATGTGCAGGGAACAAAGACTTCTGTGTCAGAAGAAAATTTTATCTTTTACAGCGATGGCTCTATCAGCGCCCTGACAGACGGCTCGGTGATGGATCTGGACGAGGCAGTGAGCGGCGTCGTCGATTTTTATTATCTGAAGGCGAAGATGGTGCTGACGAACAGCGGCACGGAGTATTCCATAGATAATAACAACAGCACGCTGGATTTTCAAAACCTGATCTGGAAGATCAGCGACGATATCTGGATGGTCTGCGCGGAGGAAATGGAGCTCTTTCTGGCGGATGAAAGTGTACAGACGCTGCAGAATGGTTATCTGCAGGTGACCTATCTTGAGGATTCCATCGTTCGCGTGACGGACGGCTCGAATATCTGGCAGGTCGTCACCAGCGGCGGACGGATCGTGCTGGGCAACGGCGTAATTATTGATCTGGAGAAGAAGGAGATCCAGGACAGTGACGGCGACGCCATCATCGGCCTGGGAGAAATCGAGATCGACGCTCAGACAGGAATCGAAGTGCAGTCGGATACGGCGACTGCCTGGGAGGCGCCCACCTTTAATTTCTCCGTGACTGACGGACAGGATGGAGAAGCAGGCGAGAGCGGCGGCACTGGTGAGAGCGGCGAGACCGGAGAAGCAGGCAAGAGCGGTGAGGAAGGCGAGGAAGGCGACGCCGGTGAGACCGGCGAGAGCGGAAGCGCGGGCGGCACCGGCGGCACTGCGGGCAGCTCCGGCAGTTCCGGATCGTCCGGTTCTACGGGCAGCACGCTGCCGCGGGTTTATCTGACGGATCTGGAATATGACTGCTCGACGCTCAGTTTCTCACTGCAGACGAGCGGCGATGTGGATGCCTTTGAGCCGAATACCGGCGTGATTCAGATTGTTAATACGGCAGATGGTACCGTGGTGTGGAGTAGCACTGATGAGGGGCTCACCATTGATCTTTCTCAGTATGAGGATGATCCGCTGGAGATCGATCTGGAGGCATATGGGGTTACCCTGAGCGCGGATACGGAGTATCAGATTCTCGTATCCAGTGACTACAGCCTTGATGATACCAGCGGGACGAAGGTGTTCCTAAGCCGTACGATTTACACATCCTCCGTCGGCATGACGATGGATCTCGACTACGCTACGGATTCAGAGCTGGATCTGACGCTGGACGTCAAGAGCTATGCGGATGTGCTGGGCGGCAAGGGCCTGATCGCATATTCCTATATGGGATCTGAGGGAACCACATATGTGGAGGTCACGGGGACTCTCACGGAAGGAGAACATGATATGACGCTCTCCGATCTGCCTTCCGACACGCTGGTGACGGTGAGCTATTACGCCACCTCCGGAAATTCGCTGACGTCAAGCACACAGGATCTGGAAAGTTACCTGATCGAGACGGAGGAGTACTATACGCTGAAGACAACGCCGACGGTGACGGAGGTGTCTGTCTCCAAGAACAGCAATTACCTGGCGCTCTCCATTGTGACCTCTAACAGCGGCTCGAGTGAGACAGTATTTGCGGATCCGGACAATGCGATTACCGGCTATCGCTACGAGATTTATGAGGAATCTTCAGACGGCTCCTATACGCTTGTGAAGACGCTGACCGCGTCGGATACTACGCCGGTGTCACTGTACCTGGACGGGGAGACGATCAAGACGGACTCCTACTACTATGTGACTGCCTACGCCATCTATTATGACAACTACAAGACGGCGGAGATCGCCATGGAGGAGACGTATTTTAACACCTACAGTGTCGGAACGCCTATCGTGTATTTTGATCCGGAGACAAATGAGACGAAAATATCGGAGTGGCTGGAAGAAGAAGGAAATGTGAGTGGTACGAGCACGACCGACTTCAATTATATGTACGGTACCCTGTGCATCGAGTTCAACAGCACGGACATTGATACCTCAAAGGATATCACCATCATCATGTCTACGGGCAGCGACTGGTATGAAAAAACCGTATGGTCGAGTGGCGGAAGCTCCACGCAGACTGTGGACGGGAAATATACATATGACAGTGAGTGTATCTATATTCCGGTGACGGAAGTAGGCCTGAAGGCGGGCAGCAGCTATCGCTTCGAGGTGTGGGGATATTATAATGGTTCATCGACGCTGACCTATCTGGGGAACTGCGCAGTGTCCACTTCCTCGGCGGATTCGCTGAGCGCGACGCTGACGGCGATCTCAGCTGAGAATCTGACTGACGGCAGCAGCTTCGCGGTCACCATATCCCTGGAGGATTGTCTCACAGATGCGGGAACGGATGAAGTCAGTGTGGAGATGGCGTCCCTGAGTGCTGTCTGCGTTGGGATTTACTCCACGGGAACGGAATCCCTGATCGCTACCTGTGTTTATCCAACATCTGCGACCAGTTCTGACGATGGGGCGACCTACTCCAGCACTCTGAGCCAGATGTACCTGAATGAAGAGTCGCTGACGGTCACTTCCAATGACTTTGATGTGACGAGTATCTCCGGAACGATCGATGTGAAGGTGATCTGCGGCTATGATTACACCTGTGGCACCAGCGATTTTGATGGGAAGAAGACAGGGGACTATGTCAATGAGATTCCCATCAGTTCCAATACGGTGACGGTGACGCTGGCGACTTCCGCACCCTCCTTCCCGGAGGGCGACGGCGTGGAGGTTACCACAATCACCAACGGCAATGTAGCCACCTATACCGGTGATTCGTCAGATAAGGACAGCAAGCTGCAGAACTCCGACACGACCATGGGTTTTGAGCTGCAGGCAAAGTATGACAACAGTGACCGCCTGGCCCAGTATGTCATTTACTACGGTTTCAAGGCGACCGACTACGAAGATTTCCAGGATTCTGAGCTGAAGAGCGATTATAAGGATATCCTGGATTACATCGCTACGTGTGCAGAAGAGGGAACGGAATGCGAGTATGAGGCGATCTGCGTGGAGATACCGGCGGGCAATGCCAATGCATTGTCGAGCCTTTCCGTGGTGTTTTCGGATGACGCGGATAAAATCGCGGAATGCGAGGAGAAGGGCTATGTGGAGGAGAATGGCCGTTATATCTACTACACAGATAAGCTGGAGCGAGGCTATCACTATTATTTCGCCTATACAGCCCTGCTGACGATCACCACTGATCAGGCGACAGGAAAAGCAACCTACGAATATCCTTATGACGTGACCGGTTCCTATACATACGGACAGACGATTTTTATTTCCTCACTGGTGAAAGCGCCGAAGGAGGAGCCGACCATTGAGGTGTGGCTGGAGCACACGACTCCGTACACGGCCAGCTGGAGCTATGAGATCATCGATCCAGACGGTACGGTGCTGGAGTATCAGGATCAAAGCACATATACAGGATATACATTGACGCAGGATAACGCGGGCGACCTGATCGAAAACGGCAATGTCGGGTATCTGCCCCTGATTCTGACAGGTACCAGCAGTCAGCTGAGCAGTCTTCCGAGCGTGCCATACGCATCTGACGGGAGCACGGGCAGCTCTGCTGTGGATACGGCGGGCACGGCGGCGGAGAATCTTGCCTGGACGACCTTCAGCGGCACAGAAAGAACAACGTCGACGAATGGGGTTGTGACCTACACGGGTACCGTCATAGCCGGCGACGATGATACCACGAACTCCAGGCAGATGTACCTCTACAACCAGAGGAGTGAGCTGAACGGTACCAGTCCCTACTATTTCGCCGTGCGGCGGGATCTGTACGTGGATGGCTATGTGGATGAGGAGCTGTCGACCAGCGAGCAGTGGGACGAGATGTATCAGACCTTCGGGGGCCATCAGTTCGACTACTATGATATGGAAACGGCCATGAACGAAAACACTCCTGCGCTGGTGCTGGATAAGACACTGAGCGGCATCACCAAGGGAACTCAGAACCTGGAGCTGGTCTACAATGTCACGAGCGCGGCGGCTTCACATATCATGGCGTTCCGCGTGGAGCTGGTAAATAAAGACGATGAATCTTTGGGCGTTCGGACGCTGAGCTACACCTATAACAGCAGCGAGGGGACGATCACGGTCTCGGTGGACGTGGGTCTCTATGGTGTAGAGGTGGGCGAGGATGAATATAATGTAAATGTCTACGCCATTTATGACACCGGAATCTCGGGACTGGACAGCACGATCACCGGCGGGAGCGCGTCAGATGAAACAAATTTTAACAATGCTTACAGGAACACCGCCATTGATAAGCTGCCGGAGGGCGGCTTTGCGATTCAGACTCTGACCGGGAGTCTCTACGCCTACACCGAGGATACGGAGACCAACGGAGGGCGCAGTCTGGTATTCCGTGCTGCCACGAATTCAGGCAAAGGCTATTATGTGATTACAGCTATGGAAGGAGCCGGAACCCGGACCATCAACAGCGCCCTGGGAGATTACGATGTGGACGGCTATTTCGAGGTGTCCCGCTATTCGATGGTAAGTATGGGCAGGTACTTCCCGGAAGGCTGCGTAGCGGACATGAATCTTTTGTACACCGACAGTGGTGCGCAGCTCTACGGAAACGCGGGCGTCACCCGTTATGCAGTATTCAAGCAGCTGGCGGTCGGCGATACAGAGACGGACTTCAGCTTTAAAGTAGATGCGCTCTACCCCTCCATCACCCAGGTCTATGATTCGGATCCCGATTATCCTTCCTTCGGGAATGAGGTGATCTATTTCTCGACCAGCAGCAGCGAGTTGATCGTGGGCACGGACGATGCGAAGAATTACTCGAGTTACATGTACATGGAGCTCTACATCTGGGTGGAGGATTCTTCGTATGAGAGCGGCGGATATTATGAGCGGGTGGAAAATCAGACAGACTACTTTACCGAGGAGCAGATCACTACGGTGACACTGAGTGATAAGACGTATTACGTCCCTGCGATAGAGATGGAGGCGGGTACCAGCTCCTATGTGGTCAATCTGCAGAATCTGGAGTACGGAGCCGAGTATCTGCTGCGCTGGTATGTGCTTCCGACGGCTGATGTATTAGCTACGATATCGAGCACCAATTTGCTGGATGAGAATGGTGATTTGTACCTGAAGAAGTTCCTGGCACAAAACATCGATAATGCCCAGCTGGTGGCGAATGGCATCAGCGGCCAGCCGACGGCCTATACCACGACATCGGACAATGATAAGGACTCCTCGAGTATTTTAGGCAGCATAAGCGATTTGGACAAGACGGGCGTCTGCTTCACATTCGAGATGCCGGAGAGCCTGACGATCGGGAATCTGTCGGCGGAGTATGTGGTGGACGGTTACGAGAGCCGTTATCTGGAGGTGACGTTGCAGCCGAGCCACAAGTACGATTACTGGCTGCAGTTCGTTCTTTATGAAAATTATGGAACGGCTGAGCAGCATCAGGTTTTAAGTCACAATGAATTTATGCTTGCCCTGGGCTATACCGCTTACGATGACAGTGGCAATGCGGTAGCTGAGATGGATCTTAAGGACAATGTGCTTTACACCTGGATGAAGAACGGGACAAAGTTTTCTTACACCAGCACCTCGGAGATGAAGCTTCAGCTCGAGGGCCTGGATGCTGTGCTTGAAGAGGGCGTAACCTACACGCTGGAGATCACGACTTACTACGAGCCGGATGACAGCATGGGAAAGATCCTGAGTACAGAGAGCTATACGAACGCCGAGACCGGAAATGGCTATGACGTGACGACTGTGGAATTCGAGAGGACGGACACCGATACGGATCCCATTTATACACTGTCTACGACCTCCAGTGTGACGGACGGCAGTGTGACGACTCTGACCATAAAATATCAGGTGTGGGATACCACATACCGTATCTGGACTGACACTACGAGTGGGAGCTATACGGTGAAAATCTATGAAAAGGGCACGGATGAGACAGCGGCAACTACGATCGCAGGCGGTACAACAAACACGGCTCTGGACAGCGTGATGCTGTACAGTTCCGGTAATGGAGCCTACCTGATTGGACCTTCCACGACCTATGTGATTGAGATCTGGGGGAGCCTGGACGGCGGAACGGCCAAGTGTCTGTACTCCACAGAAAAGACGACGGTGGGAGCCAGCGGCGTGGATATCGACACAAGCTCCATCAGCGTGGTGAATACGAGCAGCGGGATTTTGCGCCTGACCATGAACAATTCCTCAGGCCTGGATCAGATCACCAGCATCAGCTACACGGTCTATCCGGTCAGCGTCGCCAATGATACGGACGGCACGCTGAGCAGTAAGAGCTATTCCTATACAATCACCAGCTCATCGTCAGACAGTCTGTTCAGCGCACTCACAAGCGGCGGCGAGGCGAATACCCGTGACTTTGCGCTGAGCAGCTACCTGTCCCAGTACAGTCTGGGCGATACCTTCGTGATTCAGCTGAAATTTATGAAGGGTTCGACGACGCTGGAGACGGCGAGCGTGACTTTCAGCAAGCTGCATGAATAAGCAGAGGTTCGAAGCGAAAAAGGAGGATATCGTATGAGAAAATTGAGCGGAAAGGCCAAGAGCGGCTTCGCCCTCTTCAGCCTGAGCGTATTCCTGACTCTTGTCCTGTTCGGCATGTCGGTGGTGCGGGTGGTAAGCGCCCAGAGTGCATCCTACACGCTGACGGCGGGCAGCATCGTCTATGACAATACTTACAGCAGCCAGTATCTGTCTGGCGGCGGAAGTGTCTATCGGAGCTGGGACTCCAGCTACTATGTGGAGCAGGCCAGTGAGGACAGCATCAAGCTGGGCACGAGCACGGTGGCCTATGAGCCGACTTTGTCTGCGGTGACCGTCTACGGCGGCGGCTACCGCTATGCGTCGGACGGCAGTGTCTATGTGCTGGATGATTATTATCAGCAGACTGATCTGGAATCCATGGGACTTGTCATGCTGAGTGAGGATCACTACCTGATCACGGGAAGAAATATTTCGGTGAGCTCCGGCGAGGCGAATACCGATGATTTCCTGTATATCGTCGTGGATCAGGCCGGGAATTCCAGACTGCTGAATGATGAGATCAATGTAAAGGTACTGGACGACCTGCTGGTGACGGGAGATTCCTTCTCCCTGGATCTGGCGGCGGGAACAGTCACCTTTGGTTCCATGACCTACAGTCTGGCCGACGCGGCGGCAGCGGCGGCGGATGAGGGCGGCGAGGTTTATGATATCAGTATTTCCGGCGGAGATGGCGGCAGCGGCGGCAGCGGTGGAACCGGCGGCAGCGGCGGAACCGGCGGGACTGGTGGAACCGGCGGGACTGGCGGAACCGGTGGAACCGGCGGCAGCGGCGGCGCAGGCGGCGCAGGCGGGATCGGAGGAACGGGTGGTTCCGGTACAAGCGGCAGCAGCGGGCTGACCCAGGAGGAGATGGAAGCGGTCTCCAACATGTATCTGACCTCCGTCACAGCGGGAACGACCTCCCTGACAATCAATTTTTACGCTTACGATCCCTATTCCATTTACGGAGTGATCTGTTTTGACATTGTGGATGTGACGGATCCGGACACTGTGGTGAAGACGGTCTATGCAGACCCGTCGGAGACCTCCATTACTGTATCGGATCTGAATCCGGATACGACCTACAGCATTAAGATGTACTATGTGGGCGGCCTGGACGAAGTCGTGCAGCGCGACTTCATGCGGGCGACGACCAGCGATGAGAACGCGTCCATGACGATTACGGCCATTACGGAGAATACAGTCACCTTCACGTTGTATCTGGACGAGGATGTGAACTATAAGAGCGCTACTGTGACTCTGTATGATGTGAGTGGTTCCGCACATTATGAGGTCGGCGAGCTGACTGTGAGCGGCAGTTCCAACCTCAAGGCGGCGAAATCAGATGATGGCCTGAGCAGCCTGACCGTGACGATTGATACCAGTAATGCAAGTCAGATCACGACCTTCCAGGGTTCGCTGATCGCGCTGGGCCTGAATGTGGTCTACACAGACGGCAATGAAAGTAGCTCGGAGATCGCATGGGTGCGCACTGCGAACCCGTACGAGTCGGAAACCTCAACGGCGGTCACCACTTCCCTGGTGGAGGAGCTGATCAGCACCGTGAATGAACTGCAGGCGCGGATTACCGCGCTGGAGGGAAACGCGTCCGCCGATGCGGGAAGTACATCTTCTGACGATTCCGGCAGCTCGAGCTCGAATGAAAGCACGAGTAGCAGCGGCAGCGGAAGCTCCGCCGCAAGTACGACCAGCAGCGGAAGTTCTGCCGCCGTCACAGGCAGCAGCGAAAGCTCTGCCAGTACGGGAAACAGCACTGAAAGCACCGCCGAGGGAAGTGACAGTGGAAGTGAAAGCGGCAGCACAGAGTCCGAAAGTGCCGACAACGGCGAGACCAGCGCGGCAAACACGTCCGACAGCGGAAAAAACCTGGAATAGACAACTAGTTTGAAAGGAAGAAAAAATTATGGAGTCAGTATTATCAGCGACAATAACAGCGATCGGATGGATGCTGGGCCTAGCCTTTCTGGGCGTGGGTATCGGCCTGGGGCTTATGGGCGCCAGGGCTTCTGAGGCCATTGGAAGAAACCCGGAGACAAAGAGCGATGTGATTCAGAGTATCATGGTGGTGGCGATCGTGCTGTCCGTGTTGCTGCTGCTTCTCTTTGCCTTTGTGTTTCTGCTCTTGTTCTTTAACCCGCTGACAGTATAAGGAGGCATTCTTTTGAATCAGATTCGCACAAAGTCGGGGAAAAAAGAGAATCTTGATTGCGACCGGGGCCTTTCTGGCCCTGGTGGTTGTCGTATTTCTGGCCATCTGGTATTTCCGAACGGTGGAGGTGCTGGCGGTCACGGAGCCGATGTACACCTATGTGGGAGGCATGATCAGCGAGTATCCGGATGGATTCACACTGCGTCATGAGGACGACACTATGTATGTGGTCGTAGATGAGGACAGGCAGTATCTGCCGGACGTGATGTTTTACTGTGCGGATCGGGATGCGGTGATTCTGCAGGAGACCATGGTCTGGAATCAGAAGGCTGCGGGCGTACAGCTTCGGGTAGATTATTTCAGCGAAGTGCGGTTGGAGGGCGGCGTGGTCGTGATCGAGGACGGCGACGCGACCGTGAGCAATCCGGAAGGTTTTCTGCACAACGGAAGCAATACATATCTGCTGTTGGAGCCGGCGACTCTTACGTGGAATGATGAGAGCGTGGAGCTGAGCGCCCTGTCCACGGTGACCGCGGAGTACGGAAGCCTCCTGGAGGTCTACAATTACGAAGAAAACACGGCTTTTTCCGAGGATCTGACAGACAGCGAGACGAAACTGGTCTTTTCAGACGGGGCGGAGGTTCTGGTGGTGACAGATCAGCTGAAGCTGACCAACGGGAGCTGGTATCTGCTGATCACGGATCCCAGTGTTCTGAATGATATTGAATAGGGAAGAAAGGAGGAGATTAATATGAAGAAGGTAATCGCGTTCGCGCTAGTGATTCTCTGCGCGCTGTTTATGGTACAGGCCTATGCGCTGACCGAGGTCGCCGTGCTGACGGAGGACGGTTACGCGGTATCGGATGATGTCTCTGCCTCGCTGAAAAGCGGGTCCGCGGAGGAAGTGGAGCTGCAGGCGGTGAGCGTGGACGATCAGGTCTGGCAGCGCGGCTCCTGGTATTATGTCGGGGAATCGAAGGAAAAAGTCTCCTCCCTCTATCCGTTTTATCTGTATGGTGGGACGGCGGTCATGACCCTTTCCACGGACATGACGCTCTACGATGAAAATTTTGACACCTTCAGCACGATCGAGGGTATGTATGTCAGCGACGGGACTGCCTTTTTGTCTGATCACAGCAAAACGGATGATGACTCCTATCTCTTTCTCAAGACCAGCAACAGCCTCTTCCTGAATCTGGCGGAGACGACGGTTTATCAGACGTTGGGCGAAACAACGGTGCCACTGAACAGTATCCTGTATATCGCGGAGGATATGCTGCACTATTACAGCTACAGCAACGGGGAGCTTGTCTATGGCGAGGCCAATGTGCAGGGCTCGACGGTGTCCATCGGCGGGCAGGAAATGAGCTGGACGGAGCTTCTGAAGGCGCTGGGACTGTTGTCGGACGGCACGTCCGCGGCGGATTTGGATGATGAGGAGGAGCCGGAGACGGAGATCGTCACGGCCGCGGACGGATCGGTGCAGATCCTGGTAAGCGGGGGCGCTTCCTTCGGAAAATTGGAAGCCACAAAGGACGCTCTCAGCGAGGAGGCGGATGGGGAGGAGGATTCCTCTGCGTCGGGCAGCGGTGCGGATAGCTCTGCGGCTTCGGGCAGCAGCTCCGCAGACGGAGATGCCGGTTCATCCGGAAGCGACAGTTCTTCTGACAGCAGTGCCTCTGACAGCGATTCATCCGGAAGCAGCAGTTCATCCGGAAGCGGAAGTGCCTCCGGAAGTGGGAATTCATCTGGGAGCGGAAGTTCGTCCGGAAGCGGAAGTTCGTCCGGAAGCGGAAGTTCTGCAGGGAGCAGTAGCTCCGCAGGCAGCACCCAGGACGGAACCGGCGAGGAGGAGGATTCCTCCATCACGCTTCCTTCGATTACTCTGTCGAATTTCCAGGAGGGAGTCTATACGATCAGTATGGACGTCGCGATTGACGACCCCTCCGGCGTGTTGAAGAAGGTCGTTGTGGAGGCCTACTGGGATCAGGATGGTGACGGAGAGATTGAGACAGATGAACTGGGAAGCCGCAAATCCATCAAGACGGATGGGACGCTGACCCTGTCCTCGATCCCACCCGGAACCACGGTGAAGCTGGTGGGAAAATATTACTATTACGACAATGGTGTGAAGAAGCTGGCGGAGTTTTACAGCGAGTTCACGACCTCATCGCTGGATCTTACGACCAAGACCATAGACTATCTGCCGCCGATCTATATAGATTTTACGACGGCCTTAGGTGACGATGACATATATCACTCCAATTATATCACACTCTTTGATCTGAATGTGAGCGGACCGACGACGCTGCTGAACAATATTTACCGTCTGAGTGTAAAGCTGACGTCGCAGACTGATGAAAATGATACTTATGAATTTTACATCAATAAATCGACGCTGAAAAAGTATATGAACGCGGAGGGCGATGCTCTGGACTGGAGTACTGTGATCAAGAGCTATTCCCTCAGCAGCAATACGAAGTATGACATTGAAGTGAGCGCCAAGGACTCGTTCGGTAATAATCTGAAGATTCTGAGCGGGACTTATGATGCGGAAAAGAACAACTGGGATGATGGCAGTCTGTCAGGAGACTACGACTATCGGAAAATAGCCGGCGAAAATGAAGAGGACAGCGATGATACAAATGATAATATCATCTACAGCTCCAGCCAGACCAGTAAGCTGACGCCTACAGCGGAGCTGACGGTGGTGAACAATTCTCTGGGCAGCCAGTCCATCACGATCCGCGTGACTGACACGGACGGCGCGCTGGCTGATGCGGAGGAGGGCGATCAGCTCTGGTTCTCCATCTATGAGAACGGTTCAACTGTAGCGGAGACGCTGTGGTTCACCGGTACCAACGCGGGAACAGATCTTGAGGATGAAGATGGAAATACACAGTATTACCAGAAGGTACCCTTCTCCACCTCGGACGCAACTGCGGTGAAGGGTGAGGACGGCGTGTGGGAGTTCACCTGGACGCTGGGCGATGATGAGGACTACAACCTGGTGGTGGGGACGACCTACCGGCTTGAGGTGACGGCCTGCTATGACCTGGCGGATCGGGGAGATGATGTCGATAATCTGGTCACGGATACAATCGCCAGCGGCCTGTTCACCACCACGGACTTAAGCGCCTACGGCAAGGTGGTCTACTCGCTCTCGAGCGCCTCCGATTATCTGACGGAAGACGGCGCCCGCCTGTCCGTACAGCTCAATACGACCAGGACGAACGAAAATCTGGTTCCCTTCCTGAGCGCGGCCACGCTGACGGTCACTGACCGCACGAGCGGGGACACAGTATATACGATCAACCTCACGCGTGAGATGTTTGAAACGGACGATCCCAATGCCGAGTGGGTTACCCTGGATGAGGATGAAGGCAAATACATGCTGAATGTGGACATCCTGGATGCGAATGGAGAAGTGGTAGAAAATGGGGTCACTCTTTATCTGGGGACAAGTTCCTGGAATGAAGATGAAACGCCCTGGGAATACCTCTTTGACGCGGACGGAGCAGGCGTGCTGTGGCTCTGCTTTGATGACCTTGACAGCGCCATGTCCTACCAGCTCTCTGTCACAACCACAGCGACTACCATTGCGGTGTCCGCGGAGGAGAATGGAGAGGGCGCCTACACAGCGACTGCTGATGAGAAGACTCACAATGTGGACAGCAGTACAAGCTCTTACCGGACGCTGAGCTTCACGACTCTGAGGCATATGCCGCAGGTGTCCTATGCGGAAGGCGGGCTGGTGATCGTGGGCGACACGGCGTATATTTACGGCGTGGAGATTGATGACTACGATTCCGCGATTACCAGCGGGAGCGTGACGGTTACCGTCACCTATCCGGCACAGAACAACGCGGTCGTGTCCAAGAAGACCTACGATCTGGTCTATGACACGGATGAGAATGGAAACACCTATGCTTATATTGACGGACCGGTGGTAGTCAGCGGTCTGGTCACTGACGCCGTCTATACGGTACAGGTACTGGCCGACAGGCTGACGCTGAGCAGCAGTCTGTCCTATACCAGTTATGATCTGACCGATGGCAGCTGGAGCTTCACGGCGGGCCGCGGAATTGAAGGCTCTCTGACCATGACGGATATGGTGATGGAGGAGAACGGCCTGTACAGTACGGTGAATCTGGATGTGGACGTGATGGATTACCTTCAAAACCTGAGTGAAAACGCCGTCGCGTACCTGACGATCTATGAATCCGATTCCCTGACAATAGACTGGACGGATGCGGATACAGACGAGTACTGGCTGCTTTCCTCGAGCGAGGCGAGTGGCGAGGTCTCCTCTCCGGAGGTATGGGATGAATATGAACTGACAGTGGATGAATATGGGAGACTGTGTTACGACGGGGAGCTTGTGCTTCACCTTCCGACCGACTACAGCTACTATCTCGTGCTGAGTGTCTGCTATGTGAATGAGGATGCGGGCGTGGAGCAGGAGATTATTCTGGACGAGCTCGATTTTAATACAGAGGAACCCATCTATATCATTGCCTGTGAGGAAGATTGTAAGAAGCTGAAAACATATCCGAATGGGAAATTCCTGGTGACGGCGGATCTGAGTTTTTCCGATACGTCGACAGACTCGGTCTCCCTGCTGAGCAGCAGTAATCAGAATTATACGTTTAACGGCAGTATTGACTTTGACGGTCACACCATCAGTCTGACATACGCGAAGGTAACGGACGCAGACTTCTTTGCGAAGCTGACGCAGAACGCGCTGATCGAGAACATGGTGCTGGAGTTCCACCTGGACGGGACGACGAACAGGACAGCGGTCACATACCCCAGCTTTATCAAATCCAATGAGGGCACGCTGCGCAATATTGTGGTGATTAACGACTACGGTTCCGGCAGGTACGCTCACAGTACGGCGGCGCCGATCAATGTCAACACCGGTCTGATCGAGAATTTCTGCGTCTATTATGACGCGTTCTCCTCGAACTATGTGGGGACGAACGTATCTGGCCTGGTGAGGACCAATTTCGGCGGCACCGTGCGCAACGGCTATGTGTACAGCGCGAAAAACCTGACGGTCGGTTCCGGCGTTTACACCGGAAGCAGCAGTACCAGGCAGTATGTGGCGGGTATCGTGGGTTACAATTCCACGGGAGGCGTTATCGAGAACTGCTACGGTTATCTGAACATCGTCACGGAGAGCGGGAGCAGCGAGCAGTATACGGGTATCATCTGTGGGCGGAACGAAGCGACCATCCGCAACTGCTTCACGCTGGGAGACCGCTATCGCTACAGCTTTGTGGACGGAGTACAGCAGACGTCTTCGCTTTATTTCACCTACAGTCAGGTGATAGGTTATTCTTCCGCAAGTGCTTTGACATCGAATATCCGTTACTTCGGAAGCGATACGACCAGCAACAGCTACGCGGATGGATACACGAAGGAGACGAATTATGCTCTGCTGTATGAGTCCAGCTGGTACAGCTCACGTCTGGGCGGGTCGGACGCCTGGCTCATCGACAGTCAGATCGACCTGGGTTACATGCCGAAGATTGATATGCCGGACAGCATATCCAGCCAGCAGTACAATATCCCGATTCCTTCCGGCGGGCAGGCGGTGGCTCCCGCCTACCTGGGTTGCGAGGTTGTGGAAACGCAGGATGACGCCACGGAGGGGACGGTTTATGGACGGTTGAAGCTTAGCTTTACCAACTCCTGGGGCGTGGATATTGAGAATATTGTCATGGATGGACTTTCCATGACAATTGAGAGCCAGGGGCTTGACGCAGAGTCAGGGAACTGGATCGTCAATCTGTATGTGGAGCCGCAGAGCTATCGGGATTCCTATACACTGAGCAGCTACAGCTACGTGACGGGCTCCGCAGCGGTCTCCTGCGACGAGGAGATTCCCATCGGTTTCTATCTGGGGCTGACGCAGGACAACTGGCTCACGGCCAACATTACCGATTCTGACGGCTATTATAAGCTGCTGGAGGATATTGACTTTACAGCATTCGCATCCGGCAGCGGAGCGGAGACACGTTTCTATAATCTGGGAACCTTTACGGGAACTTTTGACGGAAACGGGTACAGTCTTTCCGGTCTTTCTCTGGACAGAGACTCTTTCTTCCGGGAGACGTCGGGAGCGACTGTCGAGAATGTGACGGTCGATGGCCTGAGTATCAGCAGTGACGGAAATTATCAGGGCTTTATCGGAAGCGCTGAGGATACGGAGATTAGCTGGGTCTTCCTTACCGATGTGACGATCAGCTCGAATCATGGCTGGGCTGGCGCGTTGGTCGGCTACGCGGATGGTGGCAGCATCAGCGACTGCGGGGTGAACGGTGTGACGATCACCGCCTCTTCCTCGGGAAGCTCCGTCTGCCAGGGCGGGCTGATCGGGCAAATCAACGGCCTTACGGTGGAGAACTGCTTTGTGCTGAATCTGGAGAGTGTGAATCGTCAGGCGTCTCAGAGCGGCATCGGCGGGCTGGTCGGTGTGGCGACGGGCATCCCTTCGATTCAGAACTGCTATGCGCAGGGAAGCATCACCACCGCCTACGCGAATGCAGGCGGGATCGTGGGCAACACGGAGGGTGCGGTCTCCTCCTGCTGGAGCGCTGTGGACATCGTGAGCCAGGCTGGATATCTTGGCGGGATCGTGGGCTTTGCTACCAGCAGCGCCTCGGATTACGAAGCACAGACGACGAACTGGGACGGCATGAGCACCTACTATATCATGAATAACGTGGCACTCGGGGAACTCTACAGTTCCACGGCGGATGTATCAAACAGCCGTATTGCGGGTGGTGTGTCTACGACCCGGCCCCAATTCAGCAATAATACGGC
>JAJQCG010000107.1 GCA_021202815.1 Lachnospiraceae bacterium
ACTCTATTGAAGCTTTTCGCGGATGTGTTCAACTTGCACTTGCAATTTTCGTAAGGAAGATAATAATTTAGCGGATTCTTACAGATTCGAATCGTGCATGTTAGAATAAAAGACACAGAAGGGAGTCGTGAAGGTCATGGACACTGCGGGTTTGAGGAAAAAACTTCCGGTCGGTATCGAAGATTTTCGGAAGCTTCGAGAGGAAGATTTCTATTATGTGGATAAGACGACGATGATACGAGATCTACTGAACGCATGGGGAGAAGTAAACCTTTTCACCCGTCCACGCCCCTTTCCCTGCAACGCCAGACAGTTCTGTTATTGTCTTTCATTTTAACAGGGACTGTCCGGATTCGCAATCATTGCGATGCTGCAATAAAAGCAGATACAAACAGTTGGAAAAATGTGTTTTTCCCAACTGTTTTATTCAGAAAAATGTGCGAAAACATGTTTCATAAATTCAGAAAAATGTGTTATACTGATATCAGTTACGTTGAGAGGCGGGTGAGCTGATTGAAAAGGAATGCGCTTCAGAATCTGATAAACTGGAAATCCAGTGATGATCGCAAGCCGCTGATATTAAAAGGCGCGCGCCAGGTCGGCAAAACATGGCTCATGAAAGAGTTTGACCGATCCTGCTACAAAAGTTATGTTTATTTTAACTTCGATGAAGAGGATGAGCTGAAATCCATTTTTGAGACAAATAAAAACCCTCACAGGATTATTGAACTGCTCTCCATGATTGTCGGTCAGAAAATCCTTCCTGGTGAAACGCTGATCTTGTTCGATGAGATACAGGAATGCCCGGAAGCGCTGAATACGCTTAAATATTTTAAGGAGAGGGCAAATGATTACCATGTAATCGCCGCAGGCAGTCTGCTCGGCACGCTGCTTGCACAGCCGAAATCTTATCCGGTCGGGATGGTGAATCTACTTGAACTTTATCCTCTTACTTTTGACGAGTTTCTTGAAGCGGTCGACCCGGTTCTTTATGAGTATTACAGCAGCATCCAAAAGGAACAGATCATAGAGGACCTTTTCCATAACCGTCTGCTCGAGGCATATAATACCTACCTTATCATTGGTGGTATGCCGGAATGTGTTGTCTCATGGATCAAGTACAAAAATCCGGCAAAAATCAGCCAGATACAGCGAGAGCTTATCACAGTCTACGAGAACGACTTTTCCAAGCACAATGGCAGAATCAACAGCGGGCGCATTCTTATGGTCTTCCGCAGCATTGTGACACAGCTTGCCAAACCCAATGAGAAATTCATGTATGGCGCCGTACGCGAAGGGGGGTGCGCGCGTGATTTCGAGGAAGCCATCGAATGGCTCGTCTCCGCCGGTATGCTTAACCGTGTCTATAATGTTTCAAAAATGGAACATCCGCTCTCTGCTTTTGACAGGCTCGATCAATTTAAACTCTTTATTTTTGATACCGGTCTTCTGAAAGCTATGGCCGGGATTGACAACAGCGCGATTCTTCTGAAATCAGATTATCAGTTCAAGGGACCGCTGACTGAAAATTTTGTTCTGCAGCAACTTCTCGGACAGTTTGAGGTGGAGCCGCATTATTTCTCCGATAAAAATAATGAGATTGATTTTGTACTTCAATATGGGACGGAAATTATCCCTGTTGAGGCAAAAGGAGGGGAAGACAAATCGGCACCATCCTTTAAAAAATATGTCACCGATCATCAGCCAGAACATGCAATTCGTTTCTCGAAACGCGGTTATCGAAAAGACGGTTCTATTACCAACCTTCCGCTGTACCTCGCGCGAAAGACAAAAGAGCTCCTGTGATGTTTTTTCATCACAGGAGCTCTTTTATTGCACACAGTCAGAATCGCCTGTATTATCCTTCGTTCAGCTCCACCATCACCTTGTCAAGCTTCCAGATCTCATCGACGTACTCCTGAATCGTGCGGTCTGACGAGAACTTGCCCGAGCAGGCCACGTTCAGGATCGCCTTCTTCGCCCAGCCGCGCTCATCGCGGTAGGCGGCCTCCACGCGCTTCTGCGCCTCGGCGTAGGAGCGGAAGTCCTTCAGGATGAAGTAGGGATCCGGGCGGTTGTAACTGCCGTCCACGAGCAGCGCGTTGTACAGCTCGCGGAAGCGCTCCGGATCGTTCGGGGAGAACTGCCCGTTGATCAGCTGCATCAGCACCTGGCGGATATCCTGGTCGGTGTTGAAAAGCTGGGACGGATCGTAGCCGCCCTGCTGCTCGAGCGCGATGGCCTCATCGGAGCTCATGCCGAAGATGAAGGCGTTCTCCTCGCCGACCTCCTCGACGATCTCGACGTTCGCGCCATCCATCGTACCGATCGTCACCGCGCCGTTCATCATGAACTTCATATTGCCGGTGCCGGAAGCCTCCTTGGAAGCGGTCGAGATCTGCTCGGACACGTCTGCCGCCGCGAAGATCAGCTCCGCGTTCGACACGCGGTAATCCTCGATAAACACGACCTTCAGCTTGCCGTTAATTGATGCGTCGTTGTTGACAACATCCGCCACGGAGTTGATCAGCTTGATCGTCAGCTTCGCGCGCTTGTAACCGGCGGCCGCCTTCGCGCCGAAGATGAAGGTTCTCGGGTAAAACTCCATATCCGGATGCTGCTTGATCTGATTGTATAGATACATCACATGCAGGATATTCATAAGCTGTCTCTTGTACTCGTGGAGACGCTTCACCTGCACATCGAAGATCGAGCGCGGGTCGACGTCGATGCCATTGTGCTCCTTGATGTATTTCGCGAGACGCAGCTTGTTCTGATACTTAATATTCATGAACTCACTCTGCGCCTTCTCGTCGTCGGCATAGATCGCGAGCCCGTGAATCTTCGGAAGATCGGTGATCCATTCATCACCGACATGCGCCGTCACCCACTTCGCGAGCAGCGGATTGCCGTGCAGAAGGAAACGCCGCTGCGTGA
The DNA here is from genome assembly GCA_021202815.1 of Lachnospiraceae bacterium. Lineage (GTDB taxonomy): Bacteria > Bacillota > Clostridia > Lachnospirales > Lachnospiraceae > Hominiventricola. The sequence goes on from JAJQCG010000107.1 coordinate 2,938, forward strand.
CGCCGTTCGTCTTGTTGTGGAATTTCTCCGGCATCATCTCATAGAAATCCTTCAGCTCCTGATTCTTCAGGATCTCCGTATGAAGTCTCGCTACGCCGTTGACCGAATAGCCGGCGGCGATCGCCATGTGCGCCATCTTGACCTGGCCGTCCATGATGATGGCCATCTTGCGCACCTTCTCATAGTTGTTCGGATAGCGCTGCTGGATCTGCGCCACAAAGCGGCGGTTGATCTCCTCAATAATCTGATAGATACGCGGCAACAGCCTCGAGAAGAGCTCGATCGGCCACTTCTCCAGCGCCTCCGACATAATCGTGTGGTTCGTGTAGGCGCAGGTCTTCGTCGTGACCTCCCAGGCCTCGTCCCACTCGAGATTGTAATCGTCCATCAGCACGCGCATCAGCTCGGCCACCGCCACCGTCGGGTGCGTGTCGTTGAGCTGGAAGGTCGCCTTCTCATAGAATTTGCGGACGTCGTCGTGCGCTCTCATATAGCGCGTGACCGCCGCCTGTACGCTCGCGGACACGAAGAAATACTGCTGCTTCAGGCGCAGCTCCTTGCCCGCCATGTGGTTGTCGTTCGGGTAGAGCACCTCGACAAGGTTGTGCGCGAGATTCTCCTGCTCCACCGCCTTGCTGTATTCGCCCTTGTCGAAATGGTCGAGCTCGAAGGAATTGATCGCCTCCGCATCCCAGATACGCAGGGCATTGACCATGTTATTTCCATAGCCGACGATCGGCAGATCGACCGGCACCGCAAGTACGGACTGGTAGCCCTCCTGAATGAAATAATTCTTGCCGTCGCGATGCTCCACGCGCACGTAACCGCCGAATTTGACCGTCTTCGCGTACTCCGGACGACGCAGCTCGAAGGGATTGCCGTTCTTCAGCCACATGTCCGGCACCTCGACCTGATAGCCGTCGCGGATCTCCTGCTTGAACATACCGTAGCGGTAGCGGATGCCACAGCCATAGGCCGCGTAGCCGAGCGTCGCCAGCGAGTCCAGGAAGCAGGCCGCCAGACGGCCGAGGCCGCCGTTGCCGAGCGCCGCGTCGGGCTCCTGGTCCTCGATCACATCGAGGTCGAGGCCAATCTCCTGCAGCGCCTCCTTGACCTCATCATAAAAAGTCAGGTTGATCAGATTATTTCCCAGGGCACGGCCTATCAGGAATTCCATGGACATGTAGTAGACGATCTTCGGGTCAGACCGCTCAAACTCCTTCTGCGACGCGATCCATGCGTCCATGATCGCATCCTTCACCGCGTAGCCCACCGCCTGGAAAATCTGCTGCTGCGTCGCCTCTTCGATCTCCCTGCGGAACAGCGTGCGGACGTTATATTTTACGCTTCGAATAAAGAACTCTTTGTTGAAGTTTCGTTTCGACATTTTTATGCCTCCTTATGACTGCCGCTCTACTCCAAGTGTGACGGATTCGCCGTTGATATTCCACTCCTTCACATAGCCCTTCATCTGTGTCAGGCTAAGACCTGTGGCCATCACATCTCCCAGGATCTCGTCCTGGTGCGACTCCATGAGAGCCGTGATCCGCTCGCTGCCGGCGCTGTACACGATGATACGGTCCATCACCTCGAAACCGGCCTCCTTGCGCATGGTCTGCACCTTGCTGATGATCTCGCGCACAAAGCCCTCCTCGATCAGCTCCGTCGACAGGTTAGTGTCCAGCACGACGGTCACGCGATTGTCAGCCTCCGTCACATAGCCTTCCATCTGAGCAGTATCAATGAGCAAATCCTCTTTCGATAATAGCACTCTCTGCCCATCGATGTCAAATGACAGGCTTCCCGTTTCCGTGAGCTCCTTCATCGCGGCGCGCCCGTCGATGTCGGCCAGATGCGCACGGATGCCGTTCAGCAGCTTTCCGTACTTCGGTCCGACCGTCTTGAGCTGCGGCTTGAAGGTATAGCTCGTGAAATCGCTCAGATCCTCCCGGAAAATGACCTGCTTCACATTGAGCTCGTCCTCGACGATATCCCGGTACATCTCATCCAGCTCTTTCTCCGCGCAGACATACATCGTTCCAATCGGCTGGCGGTTCTTGATATTCGCCGTATTGCGCGCCGCGCGTCCCATAACCACGAGATCGAGGACCTCCTCCATCGCGCTCTCGAGCTCCTTATCGACCAGACTCTCATCCACAGTCGGATAGTCGGTCAGATGCACGCTCTCCGGCGCATCCTTGTCGATGCTGCAGACCAGGTTGCGGTAAATCTGCTCGGTCATGAAGGGAATCATCGGCGCCGCCGCCTGGCTGATTGTCACCAGCGCGGTGTAGAGCGTCATGTAGGCGTTGATCTTGTCCTGCTCCATGCCCTT
>JAJQCG010000091.1 GCA_021202815.1 Lachnospiraceae bacterium
TGAAAAAAATGTTCAGAAAATTAACAGATATGTTTCTGACCTTCGCGCGGATCGGCGGCCTGACTTTCGGCGGCGGCTACGCGATGCTGCCGATGCTGCAGCGGGAGGTCGTAGAGAACCGGCACTGGGCGACGGAGGAGGAGCTGACCGATTACTATGCGATCGGGCAGTGTACGCCGGGGATCATCGCGGTCAATACGGCGACCTTTATCGGCTACAAGGAGGCCGGAATCATCGGCGGCATCGCGGCGACGCTCGGCGTCGTGTTCCCCTCGCTGGTGATCATTTCGATCATCGCGGCCTTCCTGACGAATTTTGCGGATCTGGCGATTGTACAGTACGCCTTCTCGGGCATTCGGGTCTGCGTCTGCGTCCTGATTTTCAACGCGGTGCAGAAGCTCTGGGAAAAGTCGGTCATTGACTCGCCGACCACGGTGATTTTCCTGGCCGTATTTCTCATCTCCGCGATTCTCACGGTGGCGCAGAGCTTTTATCCGAACCTGACGAGTGTCTCGCCGATCGTCTATGTCGTGGTCGCAGGCGTCGCAGGTGTGATTCTGCACGGTGGAAACGGCAAAAAGGAGGTGGGCTGATATGCTGCTGCTCAGACTGTATTATGAATTTTTCAAGGCAGGACTGTTCGCGATCGGCGGCGGGCTGGCGACATTGCCCTTCCTGCAGGAAATCAGCCGGAAGACCGGCTGGTTTACCACACATGACCTGACCGACCTGATCGCGATCTCCGAGTCGACGCCCGGCGCGATCGGCGTCAATGCGGCGACCTACGCCGGCTTCCACGCGAGCGGGGTGATCGGCGGCATCGTGGCGACGCTCGGACTGGTGACGCCGTCGATTATCGTCATCATCCTGATTTCCAAGGTGCTCCAGAAGTTTAAGAACAGCGCGGTTGTGCAGCATGCTTTCTATGGCCTGCGGCCCGCCTCCACGGGACTTATCGCCGCGGCCGGGTTCTCTGTTGTGCTGACGACGCTGCTCACCATCACCGATCTGCCGACAGACCCGCTTGGCGCCTTCAACTGGTTCGGAATCGTGCTGGTGGTACTGATCTACCTGGCGATCAGGAAGTGGAATAAGCATCCCGTCGTCTATATCGGAGCCTCCGCACTGGTCGGTATCGCGGCAGGATATCTTGGAATTCTGGGATGAGCGGGCGCTGTTTTTCATGGAATGCGCGACAGAATCGCGTGTTGAAAAAAACAGTTGACAAAATCAGGCATAAATCATATACTTAAGTGGTGCAATGAATATCCGGACAGTTGTATTCTGCACAATATACAACTGGAGGGAGGTTAGGTGTGATTCTATGTCGAACGTAATCGTAAAAGAGAACGAGACTTTAGACAGTGCGCTGCGTCGCTTCAAGAGAAACTGCGCGAAGGCGGGGATTCAGCAGGAAATCCGTAAGAGAGAGCATTACGAGAAGCCGAGCGTCAAGCGCAAGAAGAAGTCTGAAGCGGCCAGAAAACGTAAATATAATTAAGGATGTGCAGTGATGCCTTGACTGTGTTAGGTCAAGGCATTTCTTTTGGGAGCGGTAGAAAGCATGGAGACGATTTTTCGGGAAATTTTGCAGAATACGGTGCTGGTGTGCGGAGCGGCAGGCTGGGCGGTGGCGCAGGTGATCAAGATGATCATCTATGCGGTCGTGCACCGGGAGATCTGCTGGGAGCGCATGGTCGGGGACGGCGGCATGCCGAGCGGCCACTCGGCGACAGTGAGCGCGATGGCGACGGCGTCTGCGGTTCTCTATGGCTTTCAGAGCTTTGAGTTTGCCATCACCTGCATGATCGCGATCATCGTCATGCACGACGCGATGGGCGTTCGCAGAGAGACCGGCAAGCAGGGCAAGGTGCTCAACGAGATGGTCGAATTTTTCCAGACAGAGGGGCTGGCGGCTTTCCAGAAGAGCGACAAGATGTATGAGTTCTGGGACGCGGGACTGAAGGAGCTGGTCGGGCACAGCCCGCTGCAGGTGGCTGTCGGCTGCGTGATCGGTATCGCGACGGCCTGCCTGATGGTGCTGTAGGCGGCCGGACAGCCTGATTTTCATGCATAATTTCTGTCATTTCCGCTACTATATAGCAAGGGAATGACAGAGGTGATATTCTGAAAAAGCTGTGTGTATATTTTCTGCTGATCCTGTTCCTGTTTCAGCCCCTGACAGTTCAGGCCTCGGAGCAGGGGGAGACGCCGCAGCCGGAGACGGAGTCGGATGTGGACGCGGAGACGGAACAGGAGGCGCGGGAGGCGAACCAGGTGGCCGCGGAGGTATCCGCGCCGCATGCGATCCTGATCGAAGTGTCCACGGGGACGGTTCTGATGGAGAAGGCAGCGGATGAGCAGCTGCATCCGGCCAGTGTGACCAAGATCATGACGATGCTGCTGATCCTGGAAGCCATTGAAGCCAGAAAGATATCCCTGGACGATGTGGTGACGGTCTCGGAGAATGCGGCCGGGATGGGCGGGTCGCAGGTCTACCTGGAGCCCTTCGAGCAGCAGACGGTGGAGACACTGCTCAAGTGTATTGCGGTTGCGAGTGCAAATGACGCCTGTGTGGCGATGGCGGAGTACATATGCGGCAGTGAAGGTGACTTTGTAAAGCAGATGAACACGCGTGCGGCGGAGCTCGGCATGACAAATACGCACTTTGTCAATTCCTGCGGGCTGGATGACGACGCGCATCTGACGACCGCGCGGGACGTCGCGCTGATGTCGCGGGAGATTCTGCTGAACCATCCGGAGATTCATGACTACTGTACGATCTGGATGGAAAATATCACACACACGACCGCGAAGGGCAGCTTCGAGTTCGGGCTTACAAACACAAACAAACTGATCCGACAATACGAGTACGCGACCGGCCTGAAGACCGGTTATACGAGCGTGGCGGGTTTCTGCGTGTCGGCCAGCGCGAAGAAGGATAATATTGAACTGGTAGCCGTGATTATGGGCGGCGCGGACAGCGCGAGCCGTTTTCAGGACGCGATCACGCTGCTGAACAGCGGATTCGCCTGCTGCAGCCTCTATCAGGATACAGACAGACTGGCGCTGCCGGATCTGCCGGTAAAGGGCGGTGTGGAGGAGAGCCTGAAGCTCAACTATGCGGAGGAATTCTCCTACGTCTCGACGGACGGGAGCTCTCTTTCGGAGATCGACCGTACGCTGGAACTGCCGGAGGAGGTCGAGGCGCCGGTGGAGGCGGGAGAGCAGCTGGGGCGCGTCGTCTATGCGCTGGACGGAAAAGAGATTGGATCGACGGCACTGCTGGCTGCCGCCGGGGTGGAAAAGGCGGGATTCCCGGATTATTTTTTCCGTGCCGGGAAGATCTGGCTGTTATGATATTGGAAAGCAGTGGGATGACAAAAGGAGATAAGCGGTGCTATGAGAGGATGCACAGGGAGCGATCATCTGAAGATCAGCCGCTATGAGATCAATACAGATAAAATGACAAAAGACAGCCCTCCATTGCGCATTACCATGCTGGCCGATCTGCACGACCGCCTCTGGGGAGAGGGGCAGAGCGAGCTCCTTGACGCGATCGACCGGCTGGAGGGCGACCTGGTGCTCTGCGCCGGAGATATGCTGCTGGGCGGGAAAATGGCGGAGACAGAGCACACGCTCCTCCTTTTCCGGGAATTGACGAAGCGGAAAGCGCCGGTCATCTGCGCCAATGGAAATCATGAATCCCGCATGCATCTCTGGACGGATATTTATGGCGAACAATACGAACAGTACACGGATAAACTGCGGGAGCTGGGCGTCTGTCTGCTGGTGGATGAGACGCGGGAGCTTTCCTGGGGAGAGGACAGAATCCGGATACACGGCTACGAGCTTCCGCTGGAGTATTATCGGAAAATCGGACAGCCGCGTTACGGTCCGGAGGAGCTTATGCGCGTCTTCGGACCGGCACGGGAGGACGTTTTTCACATCCTGCTGGCGCACAACCCGGTCTTCTTTGACGCCTATGCGGCCTGGGGAGCGGATCTTACCCTGTCCGGCCACCTGCATGGCGGGATCGTGCGTCTGCCGCGTCTGGGCGGTCTTATCACACCGCAGGCACGATTATTTCCGAAGTACAGCAGAGGCCTGTATTCGATAAATGGAAAATATATGGTGGTCAGCGCCGGGCTCGGGGAACACATGGTGTCGGTGCGGATCAACAATCCGCATCAGCTGATTTCCATTACAGTGAGAGGAATGGCATAGACGATGGCGCTGTCAGTCAAGATCGAGAGCTTTGAGGGTCCGCTGGATCTGCTGCTTCACCTGATCGACATCAATAAATTTAATATTTTTGATATTCCGATCGTGGAGATTACCGCGCAGTACATGGAGTATCTGCAGGCCATGGAGACGGAAGATCTGAATGTCATGAGTGAGTTCCTCGTCATGGCGGCGACACTCCTCGAGATCAAGGCGAAGATGCTGCTCCCCGCCGAGAAGGACGAGGAGGGTGAGGAGATCGACCCGCGCGAGGAGCTGGTCCGTCGGCTGCTCGAGTACAAAATGTACAAATATATGGCAGCGGAGCTGCGGGACAGGCTGTCCGTGTCCGGGAAAGCGCTCTATAAGGCGCCGACGATCCCGCGGGAGGTGGCGGAATACGAGGCTCCGGTGGATATGGAAGAGCTGATCGGGGATGCCACGCTGCAGAGCCTGAACGCGATTTTTCAGCAGCTCATGCGCCGCCAGAAGGAAAAGATCGATCCGATCCGCAGTCATTTCGGACAGATCGAGCAGGAGGAGGTAAGCCTTGACGAAAAGCTGGGCAGCGTACGGGAATACGCGTCAAAGCACGCCTGCTTCTCCTTCACGGCTCTGCTGGAGAAGCAGAGAAACAGGAACCAGATGATTGTCACATTTCTGGCGGTGCTCGAGCTGATGAAGACCGGCGAGCTGGACGCCAGGCAGGATGAGCTGTTCGGCGATATTATGCTGACATCCCGGATCTGAGGAGGGTATGGATTTGGAACTGGAGAAGACAGAGGGGCTGATCGAGGCGGTGCTCTTCGCAATGGGAGAGGCCGTGAGCGTGGAGAAGCTGGCAGTGGCTGTCGGACACGACGTGCCGACGACACGGAAGCTGTTGCACCAGATGATGGATCGCTACAACAGCCGCTCCGGCGGCATGGAAATCATTGAGTTGGAAGACTCGTTTCAGCTCTGCACCCGTAAGGAATATTATGACGCTCTGATCCTTGTCGCGAAGCATCCTAAGAAATATACGCTGAACGATGTGCATCTGGAGGT
>JAJQCG010000009.1 GCA_021202815.1 Lachnospiraceae bacterium
ATTATATCCGGTTCCGCAGACAAATGCAAGCATTTGCAAGCAATTAAAGGATTTCCCCGCAATGTGACATTCCCCTGGGGCAACGATGACCCCGCCACACTCCTCTCCATCCTCGATGAATACGACGTAAAGGCCACCTTCCTCATGACCGGCGGCTGGGTCGAATCATACCCCGACGATGTGAAGGCCATCGCCGCCGCGGGACACGATCTCGGCAACCACAGCGAGAACCACAAGCAGATGTCGACCCTGAGCGCCGGTGAATGTAAGGAGGAAATTCAGAGCGTCCACGATAAGGTAAAAGAGCTGACCGGACTTGACATGACGCTGTTCCGCCCACCCTACGGAGATTATAACGATACGCTGATTGAAGCTGCGAACGGGCTCGGATATCACGCGATTCAGTGGGACGTGGACAGTCTGGACTGGAAAGACTACGGCGCGGACGCGATCGTCTCGCGGGTGCTGGACAACGAGCACCTCGGGAACGGCTCGATCATCCTCATGCACAACGGCGCGACCTACACAAAGGACGCCCTGCCGCGGGTTATCGAGGGACTTAAGGAGAAGGGCTATGAGCTCATGCCGATCTCGGAGCTGATCTATACGGAAAATTATGAGATGGACCATGAGGGGCGGCAGTACGTGACCGGCAGCTAAAGAAGGATTACTCCATCCTTTTCAGCTCCGGCCAGATGGTCAGCAGCATCGTGAGGAAGCAGGCTCCGCCGCCAATCACATTCGATATCGGTTCGGCCATGAATACGCCGTTCGTTCCCAGTCCCCACAGATGCGGGAGAAGCAGCGTCAGCGGAACGACCATGACAACCTTCCGGAAGAGGCTGAAGAAAATCGCCTGCTTCTTCTTATTCAGAGCCTTGAAGACCGTCTGGCCGCTGTACTGGAAGGCCTGTCCGATAAAAGCATAAAAATACAGGTGCAACGCCGGAACAGCGTCGGCAAGGAGCGTCTCATCCGTGCTGAAAATGGAGATAAACATAACAGGTTTCCATCGGATCAGCAGCCATACGATCAGTGTATACGCTACGCCCACCATTGTCATAATTTTGATGGCACTGCGCACATTTCCGGGACGTCCGGCTCCGTAGTTATAACTGATAATCGGAGATGCTCCCTCCGTCACCGCCATTACCGGCGTGTCCAGTATCTGCCGCACTGAGGAAATAATCGTCATAATAGAAACATAGATCTCTCCGCCAAATTGCATCAGCATGCGGTTGCAGACGATCTGCACCAGAGAATTCGTGCACTGCATGACAAAGGGCGCCGTGCCAAGGCTTATAATATCTCCGGCATAGGGAAAATAATCCCGCGCCCTCCGCTGTTTTTCCAGCGTAAACTGGTACTCCAGACGACTGCCGCGCAGGCAGCGCAGCACAAATAGCGCCGACAGTCCCTGCGAAATCACAGTGGCGACCGCGGCACCTCTCACGCCCATTCCCAGTGCGAAGATAAACACCGGATCAAGAATCAGGTTTGCCCCCGCGCCGATGACAACGGAACACATGCCAAGTCCGGGAAACCCCTGCGCGTTGATATAGGGATTCATACCGGTCGCCAGCATGGAAAACAAAGTTCCCATTAGATAAATGCGCAGATAGACGACCGCGTAGCGCATCGCGCTCTCAGACGCTCCGAAGAGCGTCAGCAAAGGCTTCGCGCCCGCTTCGCCCACCAGGAAAATCAGGATCGCCGTCACGCAGAGCAGACGGAACGCGGTATTCATAATACGTCCGGCTTTCTCCCGGTTTCCCCGCCCGATCTCCATGGCAAAGAGCGGGGAGCCGCCCATCCCGTACATGTTGGTAAAAGCCGTGATGATGAGAATGACCGGAAAGCACAGTCCGACCGCTCCGAGCGCTTCGGTTCCCTCCCCCGGAATCTGTCCGATATAAATCCGGTCCACAATGCTGTAGAGCAGATTCAGAACCTGCGCCACCAGCATCGGGAAGGCCGTCTGCGCAATATTTTTCGCTATTTTTCCACTCTCAAAATCTACCTGTTTCATTTTTTTAATGGGGCAGTTCCTTCGCCGTCATGCCCACATCACTCCTCCGACAATTCTTCCAGATATTCTGCCAGTCGCCCCGCCTCGATCTGCCCGGGGGCTGAGGCCTGCCCGATGCAGCCAAAAGTCACCGCCGAGCCGAACAGCTCTCCGGACAGACGGCTTAAGAGTCCCTGCTTTCCCATCGACATCGTGATCAGCGGGCGGTCCGCATAGCGGCTTTTCATCTCCCAGGTGGCGTCAAGCAGCGCGACCACATCATCCTTCGACTGCGGCGTCACGGCCAGCTTGCAGATACTGGCTCCCGACTGCTGCATGACGCACAGCCGCTCCACCATCGCGCGGACAGAAGGCGTTTTCTGAAAATCGTGACTGGAGCCCACGACCGGAACGCCGCAGGCCTTCAGCTCCTCCACCAGCTTCTCAGTGAGCGGAATCGTCTGCGCGAACATCTCCACGTCGATCAGGTCGGCAAAGCCGCTCTTCGCCGCCGCGAGGCAGAGCGCACGGTATTCCTGCCAGGAAATATCCGCCTCGCCGCCCTCCGCGATCGTCCGAACCGTAAAGAGAAGCGGCAGCCCGCCCAGCCCTTTCCAGAGCTTTTCCAGCGTCCCCATCACCGCGTCCGGCTCACGCAGATCCGCAAACCAGTCCACGCGCCACTCCGCCAGATCCGCCGCGGAGTCCTTCAGCTTCTTTGCCTGCGCGAGAATTTCCTGCTCCGTGCGCCCGACGATCGGCACGCAGATCTTCGGCCTTCCCTCGCCGATGACCAGATTTCGGATTCGCAGACTCGTTTCTTTCATAAGATTCTCCTTCCCGCTACGCCGGAATCACTTCGCCCAGTGTAAACGAATAGATCAGCCGCTCCTTCACCCGCTTTCCGGTGAGCATATGAAGTGCCCGCGCGTAATATTCCAGCTGCGCGCGGTACTTTTCGACAAGCTCCCGGCCCTCACGCACATGATCCGTCTTGTAATCCACGAGGACAATCCCGTCCTCCTCGTAGAAGAAGGCGTCAATGATACCCTGGATCAGCACCGTCTCCTCCGGGTCAGAACCGTCCACCTCATTTCCTGGCAGGCCGATGACAAAGGGCTGCTCGCGAAACAGCTCTCCCCGCTCCCCGGCGCGCTGCATCCTCGCGGCGAGCCCGCTGCGTTCCATCGCACGGAATTCGCTCCAGCGCACGACCTTCGCGTCCTCCTCCGGGAGCTTTCCGGCGTCCACGAGCCTTTTCAGTTCTGCGCGTATATCGGAAACTCTGCCAAAATCCAGCCACTCCATGACCGTATGGTAGACCGTTCCCCTGGCTGCGCCGGTCTTCTCCTCCGTCCGTTCGATAAACTGCGGAACCAGCGGGACCACGTCGGCCTCCGGATAGAGCTCCGCTGCCGTATCCGACTCCTCGCGCATCCGCAGCTTTTTGAGCTCCGTGACGCTGTATTTCTGCTTCGCGGCGGTGCGGTTCTTCCACGGATATTCCCAGGAAAGCCGCGCATCCACCTCGCGGACAAGCGCAGGATCCGTCTCCGGCCGACGAAGCTCTGCCTCGAGCGCCTCCCGGGACAGGGCTCCGGCCACCTGTCCGCTTACCGCACTGCGAATCAGCGGTTCCATAAAAACACGACAGACATCGAGCGCGCTGTCCACCGGGCTGAGCGCCGGGAGAATCCAGTCAAGGCAGCTCTCCGCTCCGGCGATCTGCGAGAACAGCAGGCGCTCCCCTTTGCGCTCCGTCTCCAGCAGTTCTTCCTTCGCCATACCGGTCAGAATCAGTTTCTCCTTCGCCCGCGTCATCGCCACATAGAGAATCCGCAGCTCCTCCCCCAGGCTGTCCTGCCGGTTCTGCCGCCGGATCAGTTGCTTCAAAAGGGTCGGACGGCGCAGCCTGCGCTCTGCGTCCACATAGTCGAGTCCCGCGCCCCAGCGACTGTGGAGCACCAGCTTATCACGGCTCTCCTGCCGGTTGAAGGATTTCCCCATACCCGACACAAAGACGATCGGAAATTCCAGACCCTTGCTGTGATGGATGCTCATGATCTGCACCGCGTCGCCGCCCTTGCCCGGCAGCGCCGCCTCCCCGAAATCCATCTGGTATTTCTGCATGCGCTCGATATAGCGCACAAAATGAAACAGCCCGTGATAGCTGATTTTCTCGTAATCCTGCGCCTTTGTGAGCAGCATCTGCACATTGGCGAGCCGTTGCTCCCCGCCGGGCAGCGCGCGGACACTGTTCAGATTATCGTGTTCCGAGAGGATGCTCCACAGGAGCTCATGCACCGGCATGTAGGCTGCCCGCTCCCGGTTCTTTTCCATCCTCGCCAGAAAATCGCACAGGCGGGCGCGGAGCTTTCTGTCTCCCTCTGTGCTGCCATCAACGACGGAATCGCCGGAAAACGAATCCTGCGATCCCTCCACATACGCGACGCAGGCCTGGTAGAAACCGCCCTCCGGGCTCGCCGCCCGGATCCTGGCCAGTTCCTCCGAGGAAAATCCGCCAAGCATTCCGTGCAACGCCGCCGCAAGCGGGATCTCCTGCGTGGGATTGTCGAGCACCTTCAGGTAAGAGAGCAGGGTCTCGACCTCCATCGTCCCGAAATAGCCCTCTCTCGACTGCGTGCGGGCCGGGATGCCCTCGTCCTGCAGCACGCGGACGAAGGTCTCGCTCCAGCCAGACATCGCGCGCAGCAGGATCGCGATATCTCCGGGGTGCGCTGCGCGCTCTTCCCCGTTCTCCGTCACCTTTGCGTCCGTGAGCAGCTCCCGGATGCGCGCAGCCACCAGGTGGGCCTCCGCCTCCTGCTTCGTCCAGCGGCACTCCTTCTCCCAGGCCTCATAATCCTCCCGCGTGAGGATCTGAAGCTCCGCCTTCGCCGCAGCGGATTCCGGGTAGAGCGCTCCCGCCCGCAAAGCCGCCGTCTCATCATACTCGATCCCGCCGAGCTCCTGACGCATGATGCGCCGAAAGACCTCGTTGACGGGAGTCAGCACCTCGCCGCGGCTGCGGAAATTCTGGTGCAGGTCGATGCGCACGCCGACGCTTCCCTTTTTCACTTCCACGGCATTTGAACTATAGCTCTCATATTTCGCGAGAAAAAGTCCCGGCTCGGCCTGCCGGAAGCGATAGATACTCTGCTTCACGTCACCGACCATAAAGCGATTATCCCGCCCGCGGCGGCTGCGGCAGATACTCTCGAGAATCGCCTCCTGCACGAGATTGGAATCCTGGTATTCGTCCACCATGATTTCCTCAAAATAATCCGCGAACACATCCGCTGTCTGCGAGGGAAGCAGCTTTCCGTCGACCTCGCGCGTCAGGATGCGCAGCGCGAGATGCTCCTGATCCGAGAAATCCAGAATATTTTTCTTTCTCTTCTCTTCGTCGAGCCGCGTCATGAACTCTCTGGTCAGCGCCGCAAACGTCCGCACCTGCTCCGCCGTCCCCCGAAGCTGCTCGAACTGCGCCTCGTCCGGCACCGCAAAATACTGCTTTTTCAGAGACTTCAGCGCTTCCTTCATCTCATTTCGCAGCGCCATCACGCGCTCGCAGAGTGCATCATCCGCATCCGCCATCACCTTCGCGCGGCGGCTCGGAAGCTTCGTGTAGGACGCGCCAACGAGCAGCTCACGAAATCCCTCCACGCTCGCGCTCTCCTGCAGTCCGCTGAGCAGACGCATGTCGTCCAGAAGCGCGTCCTGATAGGCCACCGGCCCGCCCGGCAGCCGCGTAAGCTCTACAGCCTCGCGGATACTGCTCGCGGCGTCCGACGCCGCCGTGTGAAGCTCCCCCAGCACCTCCTGTGCGCCTGTGAAGCAGTCCCAGCCGCCGTCCTCCGGCATCTCATAGGCGTCCGCACAGTGCTCGAGCCAGCGCTGCGGCTGCGGGTTCGCGACCGCATATTCATAGAACTGCAGAATCATGTCCTCCAGCCCGCCGCCCCGGTTTCCGCTCCCATAGCTGTCCGCAAAACGCAGAAAGGCCTTGTCCCCGGCGTGATGCGCCGCGTTCACGACCTCCTGCGCGACATCCTGCTTCATCAGCTTCATCTCGCCCTCATCCGCGATGCGGAAATTCGGATTCAGGTCAATGGTATGAAAATAATTTCGAATCACATAGAGGCAGAAGCCGTGAATCGTCGTGATCTGCGCGCGGTGCACGAGCGACTCCTGCCGCTGCAGCCAGGCGTTCCCCGGATCTTCCTTCAAAAGCTCGCCGATGCGCTTTCCGATGCGCGCACGCATCTCCCCCGCCGCCGCGTTCGTGAAGGTCGTAATCAGCAGCCGATCCACGTCCACCGGATGCTCCGGGTCCGTGATCAGGGCGAGGATGCGCTCGACAAGCACCGCCGTCTTGCCCGAACCGGCCGCGGCGGAGACCAGAATATTCGAATTTCTCGTGTCGATGACCCTGCGCTGGTCCTCGGTCCAGGCTACGCTCATGCCTTCTCCTCTATTTCAAAAATCCGTTTACAATCTGTTCTTCCGCCTCGGCCTCCGTCAGCCCGAGCGTCATCAGCTTGACAATCTGCTCGCCTGCGATCTTGCCGATGGCGGCCTCATGGATCAGGCTCGCGTCCAGATGATTCGCCTCCAGGGACGGAACCGCGTTCACATGCCCCTCGTCCATCAGGATCGCGTCGCACTCCGTATGTCCATAGCAGGCGTTGTTGCCGCGGATCTTCGAATTGAAGACCTGACTGGAGCTGCCCTTCGCCACCGAACGGGACACCACATCCGCATGACAGTCCACCCCATTCAAATCCACCTCGAAGTTCGTCTCAGCGTACTGCTTCTCATGGGTCATGATCTTTTCCTTGATAATCAGCGTCGCCCCGTCCTTCAGGTCCGCCGAGGTATCGCGAATCGTAGAGTCGATGCCCTTGATCTGGGTCATCTCCATCTCCATGTAGCCATTCTCATCGATGTGAACGATCGTGGTCGGATTGAGGATCCGTCCGCCGGTACCCTCGCCCTCTCCGTAATGCTTTTCAATATAGCGCACCCGCGCGTTTTTGCCGACATGGAACTCGTGGATGCCATCGTGCTCCGTGTCCTGCGAACCGCCGCAGTGAATGCCGCAGCCCGCGACGATCGTCACGTCCGCGTCGTCCCCGATATAGAAATCATTGTAGACAAGATCTTTGAGCCCGCTCTGGCTGACGATGACCGGGATATGCACGCTCTCGTTTTTTGTACCAGGCTTTATGATAATGTCGATGCCCGGCTTGTCTTTCTTTGACACGATGTCGATGTTCGCGGTCGTATTTCTCCCCGCGAGCGATCCATTGTCACGAATATTGTAGGCTCCCTCCGGGACGCTGTGGAGGTCTGCTACCATCTGCAGCATATGCATTTGAAGCTGATCCATCTCTTCCACCTCCTAAACCACTTTATTAAGCAGCGTACTGCAGGCCTGTCCGCCAGTCAGAAGCTGCGGGAGAATCTCCTCCCGCGCGCCTTCCGCACGCACCTCTCCATCCGCCAGGACGACGATCCGGTCCGCGATGTTCAGAATCCGCTCCTGATGGGAAATGATGAGAATCGAGCCCTTGATGTTCGTCCGCAGCGCCTCGAACACGCGGATCAGGTTGTTGAAGCTCCAGAGATCGATGCCCGCCTCCGGCTCGTCGAAGATCGACAGCTTCGTGCCCCGCGCGATCACCATCGCGATCTC
Organism: Lachnospiraceae bacterium; assembly: GCA_021202815.1. Classification (GTDB taxonomy): domain Bacteria; phylum Bacillota; class Clostridia; order Lachnospirales; family Lachnospiraceae; genus Hominiventricola. The sequence continues at coordinate 7,707 of JAJQCG010000009.1, forward strand.
GATGCGCTTCAGCTCGCCGCCCGAGAGCGAGGCGTTGACCTCCCGGTTGATATAGTCCTTCGCGCAAAGTCCCACCTCGGAGAGATATTTGCAGGCGTCGTTCAGCGACAGCGGCTCCCCGTGAGCCAGGTCGATGAGATCGCGCACCGTGAGCCCCTTAAAACGAACCGGCTGCTGGAACGCAAAGCTGATCCCTTTTTTTGCGCGCTCCGTGATCGAGAGCTCCGTAATATCCTCCCCATCCAGCAGCACCCTGCCGCACGTCGGCGTGATGATACCCGCGATGACCTTCGCCATCGTGGACTTTCCACCGCCATTCGGTCCCGTGATTGCCACGAAGCCGTCGTCAATTCTAAGATTGATATGCTTCAGGATGCCCTTCTCCTCCGGGTCGTCGCTCGCCTGAAAGCATATGTCCTGTAATTCAAGCATTTCTTTATGCCTCCTGATGTGAATCTTACTTCCGGCCTTCGCAAAAACGTGTCGGCTGCCGGAAACTTAACTGTCATTATATCTCTTTTGCTGTGTTATGAAAAGAATTTTGGATCTTTTCCCAGACCTCGTCCGGTTCGAGCGGCTCAAGCCTGCGCTTCTCACAGCCCGGCAGACGCCGGTCAAAGCCGCACACGCTGTGATATGCGCAGAACCGGCAGGCGTCCTCCTGCCGCAGCTCGTAGGGGGCAAGGCTCACTTCCCCACGCAGGATCCGCTCTCCGTAATCCTTCAGCTTCGCACTCGCATGGCGCGACAGCGCGAGCAGCTGCTCCTCGTCCGCGACGCTCGAGGCGGCGGTGTATCCGCCGTCCTTTTTAAATTTCACCGGCAGCACGTCCGAACCGGCCTGCGCTCCGCGGTCCTGCAGAAGCAGCACCTCCCGGTCGTCGTTCACAATGCCGTTCCACGCGAGCTCCTTGAGCAGCCTTCTCGCCGGATCCTCCTCGTCCAGGTAGTCGAGCAGCGGATCCTCGATGTGGTAATAAAACATGCCCGCGGGGCGCGCTTTTCCGCCGCCGTTCCGGCTCTCCAGCTCCAGCGCCGCATTCAGATAGACCGCCAGCTGCAGCTGCAGCCCATAATAGACGCTCGTCAGGTCAAAGCGCGTGCCGCCGCTCTTGTAGTCGATCACGCGCACGAACACCTCGCCGTCCCTGCGGCAGACGTCGAGCCGGTCGATGCGCCCACGCAGGCGCATCCGCGCATTCTCGGAGAGCAGCACCGACACGCTCGGCAGATGCTCCAGATTGCGGAAAGCGACCTCCGTCTCCTCCGGCAGAAATTCGCCGCGCTTCAACTGCTCCAGCACCGCCCATGCCGTCCGCTGCGCGATGCGTTCCATCCGCTGCAGCGTATAGGCGTCGTGCTCGTCCGCGAGGAGCCCCTGCTCCGTGTACTCCCGCACGGCCTTCTTAAGCGCCTGCGCCATCCACTCCTCCCGCTTTTCATCCGGCACGTGGAACCAGCCGTATCCCCCCGCCTCCACAGCCTCGGAAAAATATTTCAGCGCGTCGTGAAACACATTGCCCATATCCACAGCCTTCAGGCCGCAGATCTCACGCTCCGTGAGGCGCAGGCCATACTGCAGAAAGTGCGCGTAGGCGCAGGCCGCAAAACGCTCAAGCCGCGTCACGCTGCCACTCAGCAGCTTTCCATAGAGTGCGCGGGCCGTGGCGCGTGCGATCGGCTCCTCCCGCCGCGTATAAAAGACCGCGTCCAGAAGCGCGTCCAACCGCTCCCTCCACTTATCCTGCCGCGCAAACCAGCCGAGCAGAGCGCGCTGTTCCGGCGCCGCCTTTCCCTCCTTGTCTGCCTGCAGCGCCTCCGCGAGCAAGCCTAACGAACCCTCCGGAACAGCCAGCTGATCGAGGAGGCTCTCATCCGCCTCCGTCCGCACCGGAATTTCCGGAAATAAATCCTGCACCTCCACAATCAGATACGAGGGGCGCAGCGCGTTCCCGTCCTCGTCCGCAAGACTCCAGGAGAGCCGGAGCTGCCGGGACGGTTTGGTGAGTGCCAGATACATATAAAGCTTCTGAATACAGGTCTCCTGCCGCGCCGTCGGCGCCAGCTCCACGCCCTGCCCGGAAAGCCGTTCCCGATCCATCTCCGAGAGCAGGCCGCCGCCGCTCTTCCTCCGCGGCACGCTGCCCTCGTTCACCCCGGCAAAGAAGAGAATCTTCACTTCCTTCAGACGGCTGCGCTCCATATCGCCGACGACGACCTGATCCGTGCCCGCCGGGATGAGGCCGAGCTTCATCTCCGTGAGTCCGGCGTCCAGAAGCTCCGCGTACTCGTCCAGGGTCACCTCACAGTCGCCGAGCAGCATCACCAACTTGTCGAACAGCTCCATGACCATACCGTAGATCTGCGCGTACTCCCGGGCAAGATCATGCTCCCCCGCCGCCTCAAAACGGTTTTCACGATCCTTCAGCCGCTGCTGCACGTCGAGCCGGAGCAGATAATCATAGAGCGCCCGCGTCATTTTTTCCGCGTTCGTCCCTTTCTCCTTCAGACGCCCGGTGAGAACCTCCAGCCCATCCGCCGCTTTTTCCCGCAGCGTGTTCAGCGCGGCAAGCTCCTCCTCCGTCATTCCCTTCAGCGGATAGCGCCAGCTCTTCGTCCAGCCGAACAGGCCACGCACACCGCGCGCCAGCACATAATTTTCCAGCAGGTCAGCCTCCGGCGCCTCGACGGGCGCCATGCCGCTGCGAAGATAGCGAAACATCGCCTCATAGGAAAAATTCTCCCGCACCGCGCCGAGCAGCGCGCGCAGGGCTTCTACAAAGGGATTCTTCAGAACGTCGCGCTTCCGGTCAATGAAGCCCGGGATGTCCAGAGTAGCAAAGCTTCGCGTAAAAAGCGTGCCGTAGGTCTCGAGATCTCCGGTGACGACCGCGATCTCCCGATAGCGGTATCCCTCGTCCCGTGCAAGCTTCCGGATTTCTCGTCCGATATACTCTGCTTCCTCCTGCGGCGAACGCGCTGCGAAGAGCGTGATCTCATCCGTCTGCTCCTCGTAGAAACGGTTCTCATGCCGGAAAATATGAGACTCCAGAAATGCAAGCGCGGGCGCGTTCTGATAGCGCCACACCTTCTGGCGCCCAAGCACAACCGGCTCCTCCACCCGGGCATGCGCCTTTTCTGCCGTCTCCACCAGATCATGAACCGTCTTTTTCCCCTTGTAAAACAGCTCATGCTCCGCTTCCTTCGCGAACACATCCTCGCGGCTGTCGATCGTGAAGGTCACATACACGTCCTCCGAGAGTTCGAGCAGCCGCCCGATCAGGCTCATCTGAATCGGTGTGAACCCGCTGTATCCGTCGAGCGCGATCACGCTGCCCCGCACCGACTCTGAGCGGTCGATGACCTGCGCGAGCGCCTCAAGGAGCTGCTCCGCAGTCAGGTAAGTGCCCTTCAGATACTCCTGAAAGCTCTCGCAGATCACTTTCATATCCGCAAGCTTGAAGCAAAGCTGCGGATTGTCCTGATTCTGTGCGATCATGTCGTCGAGCTCCTCCGGCCCGATCCGGTACTGGACGAACTCAGACAGCAGCGATTTCACCTCGGCGATAAATCCCAGCTTCTTTATATTTCCGCCCAGAAGATGCAGCTCGCCGCGCTTCTCCTCCGCCAGTCGGCGCAGAATGAGGTTCTTCCCGCTGTCCTCGAGAATCCGCCTGTGCTCGCCGCCCACCTCCTCGAAGACGCGGTGCGCCAGGCGCTCGAAGCTCAGCACGTCGATATTCATGATGCCGTGCCCCGGGTGCATCATGACAAGATCCTTCTGCGTCTGCATCGTGAACTGTTCCGGCACCAGAATCAGATACTGCCGGTCCGGTCGCGCCATCGATTCCTGTATGATCTTTTCAAATAAGTAGTGCGATTTTCCCGCCCCGGCGTTGCCGAGGATCAGATGCAGCGCCATCTCATTTCTCCCGTTATTTCAAATCCTGAAAATGAAACTGTTTTTCACCTGAGGCGTAGTCGCCCACGATCTGCCCGCTCCCGTACAGCCGGTATTTGTAGCTCAGCAGCCCTTCGAGACCGACCGGCCCTCTGGCGTGAATCTTGCCGGTGCTGATCCCCACCTCCGCGCCGAAGCCGTAACGGTAGCCGTCCGCAAAGCGGGTGGAACAGTTCTGATAGACGCCCGCGGAATCCACCAGATTCATAAACTGCTCCGCTGTCTGCGCGTTCTCCGTCAGAATGCTGTCCGTGTGATGAGAGCCGAAGTAATTGATGTGATCGATGGCCTCCTGAGCATCCCCCACAAGCTTCACAGAGAGAATATAATCCAGATATTCCGTGGAATCGTCCGCCTCCGTCGCCGCCTTGCAGGGAATGATCGCCGCAACCTCCCGCGTACCGCGGATCTCGACCTCTTTTTCCTCCAGAGCAGCCCGCAGCTTTGGCAGGAGCGCCTGCGCAATATCGCGATGCACCAGCAGCGTCTCCACCGTGTTGCAGGCGGAGACATACTGCGTCTTCGCGTCGACGATGATCGGAACTGCCTTCTCGATATCCGCATCCTTATCCACATAAATATGGCAGATGCCGTCCGCGTGCCCCATCACCGGTATCTTCGTATTGTCCATGATATACTGCACAAAGGCGTTGGAACCGCGGGGAATCAGAAGATCCACCAGCCCGTGGCAGCCGAGCAGCTCGCGGATCTCCGACCGGTCCTCCAGCTGCATCATACAGTTCTCCGGCAGGCCCGCCTTCTGCACAGCCGCGCTGATCACCTCAAACAGCTTCTTATTGGTTCTGCGGGCTTCGCTGCCGCCCTTTAGAATCACACAGTTGCTGCTTTTAATACACAGGGCAGAGATCTGCACCAGTGCGTCCGGCCTCGCCTCGAAGATCACGCCGATCACACCGATCGGGCAGGAGACGCGCTCCAGAATCAGGCCCTCGTCCAGCTCCCGGCGTAGCTGCTTCCAGAAGAGCGGGTCCTCCATCGCGATCAGATCCTGAATGCCTGCGACCACGTCCCACAGCTTCCCCTCGTCAAATTTCAGCCGTTTCCGGATCGGAGCCGCCACGCCGTCCGCTTCCGCCTGCTCCATATCAGCCTGATTGGCCGCAAAGATGGCCTCCCGCTCCTGCTCGAGCGCCTCTCCCATCATCCGCAGCGCCCGGTTTCTGACCTCTCCCGCGCTGGCCGCCATCCGCGGCGACGCGAGCTTCACTGCTCTGACTTCTTCTTTCATCTGTGCAAAGTTCCTCCTCCTAAATTATAAAACAGCTGCTCCACATGCAAAACTGTACATCTCTTTCATCGTATTATCTCCGTGCACTCCCTGAGCCACTGCCTCTCCTCCTCCGGCAGATACGGCCCCACCGTCTCGTAGACCCTTTGATGATACGCGTTCAGCCAGGCGAGCTCCTCCTGGTTCATCTTCTCCGGCAGAATCGCGTCACGGTCGAAGGGAATCAGCGTCAGGATCTCGAATTCGAGAAACTGCCCGTACGCACCCAACGGTCCTTCGACGCAGAGCAGCTCGTTTTCGAGGCGAATTCCGTACTCGCCCGCGATATAGACGCCGGGTTCGTCGGTGGTCACCATGCCGGGCTGAAGCTCCGCGGGAGTCTCCTCCTTCGGAATCCGGGGGCGAAACGCGTTCGGACCCTCGTGTACATTCAGAAGGTAGCCGACGCCATGGCCGGTTCCATGTTTAAAATCCACGCCGAGCTGCCAGAGCGGCTCCCGGCAGAGCGCGTCCAGAGAATACCCGGTCGCGCCTTTCAGAAACTTCGCGTAGGCAAGGCGGAGATTCGCGCGCAGGACCGCGGTATACATCCGTTTCTGTTCTATCGTGAGTGGGCCCATCGCGATCGTCCGCGTCGTATCGGTCGTCCCCTCCAGGTAGTGGCCGCCCGCGTCCACGAGCAGAAAGCTCTCCTGCAAAATCGGCACGTCCGTCTCCTCCGTAGCCGAATAGTGCACGACCGCGCCGTGCGGCCCGTAAGCGTAGATCGGCGCGAAGCTCTGTCCCAGGCAGTGCTCCTGCTCCGTCCTTCTGGCATCCAGATACTCGGCCGCGGAGAGCTCCGTGAGATCCGCCGTCCCGGTCTTCAGCCGGTACAGGAAACGCGTGAAGGCGATACTCTCCTTCCGATGCGCCTCCCGGATATTTTTGATCTCTGTCGGATTTTTTACGGCCTTCATAAGCTCCGTCGGATTTGGCTGATGGAGAACGACAGCTGACTCCGGCAGCGAGCGCAAAAGCCGGGCATTGACATTTCTCCGGTCAAGCAGGACCCGCGTACCTGCGGGCAGGCCCTCCAGGTCGCGATAAATCTCATCATACTCCCTTATTCTGACCCTGCGCTTTGCCAGGTAAGCCCTTATCTCCTCCGTTATCACGGACGGGCGCACATACCAGACGCAGTCCTCCTGCGTCAGAGTCAGAAAGGAGAGCGTCACCGGCACGCAGGGAATATCGCCGCCCCGCAGGTTCAGTAGCCAGGCGATATCGCAAAGCGATGCCAGTACATGGAGATCCGCCTTCTGCTCCTCCATCACGCGACGTATGCGCTCAAGCTTGCTGTCCACAGACTCGCCGCTATAGCGCTCCTCCAGCAGAAAGACCTGCGTGTCCGGAATGGCGGGGCGATCCGGCCAGATTCTGTCGATCAGATCCTCCCGTTCCATCAGGGAAGCGCCATGCTTCCGGACCATCCGGTCCAATTCCAGCGCTTTCGAGGCCGCCATGACCCTTCCGTCGAAGCCGAGGCATTTTCCCTGCCCCAGCTGCGACTCTACATATTCCTCAAGGGTCGGCACGCCCGGCTCTCCCATGCGATACAGCCGGATGCCGCTCCCTGCAAGCTGCGCCTCCGCCTGCAGGAAATAGCGCCCGTCGGTCCAGAGGCCTGCCTCCTCCATGGTGACGACCGCCGTCCCCGCGGAGCCAGTAAACCCGGTGATGTATTCCCGCGCGCGGAAATGCGCGCTGACATACTCCGACCCATGGCAGTCCGACGAGGGCACGATATAAACGTCCACGTCGTATTCCCGCATCTTTTCGCGCAGCGCCGCCAGGCGATCCTTAACCTCGCTCATTTTCACTCCCACTCCGCCCTCTGGAAAGCTTTATAGCCTTTATAAGCCTCGTAGATGTCCGCCTTGCTCGACACCTCCCAGGGGCTGTGCATATTGAGCAGCGCGACGCCGCTGTCGATAACGTCCATACCGTAGTTCGCGGTAATATAGGCGATCGTTCCGCCGCCACCCTGGTCGACCTTGCCGAGCTCCGCGGTCTGCCAGCTCACGTCGGCCTCATCCATCACACGGCGCAGCGCACCGATATACTCGGCGCAGGCGTCGTTGGAACCGGACTTGCCGCGGGAGCCGGTGTATTTATTGAACACCATGCCGCGCCCCAGGTAGGCGACATTTTTCTTTTCAAACGCAGAGGCGTAATTGGGATCGAAGGCCGCGCTCACGTCAGAGGAGATCATATGAGAATTCTGCAGGCATCTGCGCAGCGCAAGCTCTGAATACTGTCCTGCGAGCTCCATCACCTCAGCCGTCACATTCTCGAAATAGCGCGACTGCATGCCGGTCGCGCCCACGCTGCCGATCTCCTCCTTATCCGTCAGCAGGCAGACCGCCGTATATGCCGGATGTTCCGCCTCAAGCTGCGCTTTCAGCGAAGTAAAGGCACAGATGCGGTCGTCCTGTCCATATCCCATGATCATACTGCGGTCAATGCCGAAGTCCCGCGCCGCGCCCGCGGGCACCGCCTCCAGCTCCGCCGAGAGGAAATCCTCCTCCTCAATGCCGTAGTCCTTCTCTAAGAGCTCCAGAATCGCCTTGCGGAAAGCCTCCTTTTTCTCCTTCTCATCCTCCCCGGTCTTCAGCGGGCGGCTGCCAATGATGATATTCAGATTTTCACCCTCGACCACGACGGCGGCCTTCTTCTGCATCTGCTCGCCGGAGAGATGGATCAGCAGGTCGGAGATACCGAGCACCGGATCGTCCGCCTCTTCGCCGATCGACAGCGTGACAATCGTTCCATCCTTCTTCGCGACGACGCCGTGCAGCGCGAGCGGAATCGCCGCCCACTGGTATTTCTTGATACCGCCATAGTAGTGCGTCTCGAGCAGCGTCATCTCCCCGTCCTCATAAAGCGGATTCTGCTTCAGGTCGAGACGCGGGGAATCAATGTGCGCCCCAAGGATATTCATGCCCTCCTCCAGCGGCTTTGTCCCGATCTCATAGAGGATCACCAGCTTCTTTTTGTGCACCGCGTAGACCTTATCTCCCGGCCGCAGCGTATCGCCGCTTTGCTTTACCTCCTCAAGAGAGCGATAGCCCGCAGCCCTCGCCATCTCCACGGTCATCCCGGCGCATTCCCGCTCCGTCTTTCCCTGCGAGATAAACTGCCGGTACTGCTCCGCAATATCATAAAGCTCTGTAAGCTCCTTCTCCTCATAGGTGTTCCATGCGTTCCTTCGTTCCAATGTTCAGCCCCTCACTTTCTCTTCGTTATCAGCTTCCTTTTCAGACTGATGTGTCCAGTGTACCACCAAATTGCCCCAATGGCAAATGGACGTAAAAAGCCCGCCCCCGGCAGATCTTCTGCCGACAGCGGACCATCTCGTGTTTTTATAAATCTTCCAGATTTTCTTTCAGCTTGCCCATGAAGCCCTTTTTCTTCGGCTTCGACGTGCCGTCGCCCGCCTGGTTCAGTGTGTTGCCATTCTCCAGATCGTAGGCGCGCAGCGCCTCTTTCGCCGCGTGGCTCAGGTTCGTGGGAACCTCGACCACAAAGGTCACATAATGGTCGCCGCGCACGTTTTTATTTCTCAGGGAGGGCATGCCCTTGCCGCGCAGGCGTACCCGCGTGTCGGTCTGCGTACCCGCCTTCACATCATACTCGGCCTCGCCGTCCACCGTTTTGATACGGATCGTGCCGCCGAGCGCCGCCTGCGGGAAGCTGATCGGCACCGTCGAATAGATATCGGAACCCTGTCTCTGGAACGCCGGATTCCGCGATACGATCACCTCGACCAGCAGGTCGCCTCTCGGGCCGCCGTTCACACCAGGTTCACCCTTCTCACGGATGCGGATGCTCTGTCCATTGTCAATACCTGCCGGAATATTTACAGAAATCTTCTTGCGGCTCGATGTGTAGCCGCTGCCATAGCACTTCGGACACTTTTCCTTGATAATCTTTCCGCTGCCGCCGCAGTCCGGGCAAGTGCGCACGTTCTGCACCGTACCGAACAGGGACTGCTGCTGATAGACCACCTGGCCTCTGCCCTGGCACTTCGGACAGGTCTCCGGAGATGTGCCGGGCTTCGCACCGGTTCCGTGGCAGCTGTCGCACTCATCCTTCAATGTGATATCGATCTGTTTCTCGCAGCCGGCCACAGCCTCCTCAAAAGCAATACGCACACTCGCGCGCAGGTCAGCCCCGCGCATCGGGCCGTTCCTCGCCCCGCGGCTGCGCCCGCCGCCACCAAAAAGATCTCCAAAAATATCTCCGAAGATATCGTTCATGTCCATTCCGCTGAAGTCGAAACCGCCGCCGTAGTCGCCGGCTCCGCCCTGCTCGAAGGCGGCATGGCCGAACTGGTCGTACTGCCGGCGCTTTTCCGCATCGCTTAAGACCGCGTAGGCCTCCGAGGCCTCCTTGAACTTCTTCTCCGCCTCTTTATCTCCGGGATTCATATCCGGATGGTATTTCTTCGCCAGCTTTCGGTAGGCGCTCTTTAAGGTCGCCTCGTCCGCATTCCGGTCCACGCCCAGGACTTCATAATAATCTCTTTTTTCCTCAGCCATAAACCTCGCCTCCCACACAGGAATGCAGACGTGCCGCACGGCGCGCCTGCTTCCTTACTTCTTCATAGTCTTTTTGCCCGTTATACCTCGCGGTAGTCGCCGTCCACGACATCATCCGCTCCTCCGGTCGAACCTCCCGCATCATAACTGCCCTGGCCGCCCATATCCGGACCCGCGCCCTGCGCGCCGCCGTTCGCCTGCGCCGCCTGCTCATACATCTTCTGGAAGAGCTTCTGCGCTGCGTTCATCAGATCCTCTCTGCCGGATTTGAGCGCGTCGATGTCCGCATCGGAGATGTCGGTCTGGTTCGCCGTGCGGTCTACAACTTCCTTCAGAGAAGCGATCTTCGCCTCGACCGCTGCTTTCTCGGAAGCGTCCAGATTCGAACCGGCCTCCTCGAGCGCCTTCTCCGTCTGGAAGACCATCGCGTCGGCGTCGTTGCGCGCGTCAATCGCCTCTTTGCGCTTCTTATCCTGCGCCTCGAACTCGGCAGCCTCTTTCACCGCCTTGTCGATATCGGAATCCGACATGTTCGAACCGGCCGTGATCGTGATGTGCTGCTCCTTGCCGGTACCCAGATCCTTCGCGGAGACATTCACGATGCCGTTCGCATCGATGTCGAAGGTCACCTCGATCTGCGGTACGCCGCGGCGTGCGGGCGGGATGCCGTCCAGGCGGAACTGTCCGAGGGACTTATTGTCCTTCGCAAACTGTCTCTCGCCCTGTACCACGTTGATATCCACAGCCGTCTGGTTGTCGGCCGCCGTCGAGAAGATCTGGCTCTTCTTCGTCGGGATCGTCGTATTTCTCTCAATCAGCCTTGTCGCGATGCCGCCCATCGTCTCGATGGACAGGGACAGCGGCGTCACATCCAGCAGAAGGATGTCGCCTGCGCCCGCGTCGCCGGCCAGCTTGCCGCCCTGGATGGAAGCGCCGAGCGCGACGCACTCATCCGGGTTCAGAGATTTGCTCGGCTCATGACCGGTCAGCTGCTTTACCTTATCCTGCACCGCCGGTACACGCGTGGAACCGCCGACCAGCAGCACCTTGCCCAGCTCGGAGGGGCTGATGCCCACGTCGCGAAGGGCCGCCTGCACCGGAGCCGCCGTGCGCTCCACGAGATCGTGGGTCAGCTCGTCGAACTTCGCCCTCGTCAGATTCATGTCGAAGTGCAGCGGGCCGCTGGCGTTCATGCTGATGAAGGGCAGGTTGATGTTCGTCGTCGTCGCGGTGGAGAGCTCCTTCTTCGCCTTCTCCGCGGCCTCCTTCAGTCTCTGCAGCGCCATCTTGTCAGCGCCCAGATCCACGCCATTCTGCTTCTTGAATTCGGAGATCATCCAGTCGGTCACCTTCTGGTCGAAGTCATCGCCGCCCAGGCGGTTGTCACCGGCGGTCGCCAACACCTCGATCACGCCATCACCGATCTCGATAATCGAGACGTCGAAGGTGCCGCCGCCAAGGTCGTAGACCATGATCTTCTGTTCTTTCTCATTGTCAAGGCCATAGGCGAGCGCCGCCGCCGTCGGCTCGTTGATGATACGCTTAACGTCGAGGCCCGCGATCTTGCCCGCGTCCTTCGTCGCCTGTCTCTGCGCGTCGTTGAAGTAGGCCGGTACGGTGATGACCGCCTCGGTCACCTTCTCGCCCAGGTAGTTCTCCGCATCCGCCTTCAGCTTCTGCAGGATCATCGCGGAAATCTCCTGCGGCGAATACTTTTTATCGTCGATCGTCACCTTCGTGTCGGTGCCCATGCTCCTCTTAATCGAGGAGATCGTCTTCTCCGCATTTGTGACGGCCTGGCGTTTTGCCGGCTCGCCGACCAGGCGCTCGCCGGTCTTCGTGAAGGCCACGATCGACGGTGTCGTCCGCGCGCCTTCCGTATTCGCGATAACGGTGGGCTTGCCGCCCTCCATAACTGCTACACAAGAGTTTGTAGTTCCCAGATCAATTCCGATTATTTTGCTCATTTTCAATTCCCTCCTATAATATATAAAGTTTGATTAGTTGGCTACCTTTACCATGCTGTGCCGGAGCACCGCATCTCTATATTTATAACCCTTCTGGAACTCTTCGGCGACTACATTCTCGCCGAGCTCCTCATCGTCCACATGCATCACCGCATTGTGAAGATTCGGGTCAAATTCCTGTCCAACCGCCTCGATCGGCGTCATGCCCAGATCGGTCAGCGCCGTCACCAGCTGCTTGTAGATCATCTCCATCCCGCTGGCGACCGGGTCGTCCTTCTGCTCCTCGGGGATAGTCTTCAGGCCTCTCTCAAAGCTGTCGAGCACCGGAAGAATCTTCTCGAGCACGCTGCTCGCCCCGATCGAATACATCTGGGACTTCTCCTTCTCCGTCCGGTTGCGGAAATTCTCGAACTCCGCCAGCTGACGCTTCAGCTTGTCGGTCAGGTCCGCGATCTGCTCATCGCGCTTATCCTTTTTCTCCTTCTTCCTTCCAAAGAAGCTCTTTTTCTCCGGCGTCTCTGTCGCGGCATCTGCGGTTTCCTCCGCCGGGGTCTCTTCCGCTGCGGCCTCTCCGTCTGCTGTCTCCTCCACGGATGCCTCGTCATACGGTGTTTTCTCCTCCGCCGGAGCTTCCTCTGCCGGGGGCTTCTCCTCCTCAGGAGCCTGCTCTTCCGTCAGGATTTCTTCCTCCGAAGACTCCTGCGTATCAACAGTTTCCTGCTCCATCTCTTTCTTCTCGTCCACAGTCATTCCGCCTTTCTTCTATTCCTTATGAAAAACCTCGTCCAGCTGATCCATCATGGATTTCAGCTTTCCCATGACATCCTCGTAGTCCATCCGCTTCGGCCCGATGATCCCGATCGTGCCCTGCAGCCCTTCGCCAAGCTCGTAGGTCGCCGTCACGACGCTGCAGTCCTTCATGCTCTTAACCGGAGATTCGCTCCCGATATATACCTGGATGCCCTTCTCCTCGTTACTGAGCGTCTCGTTGACCAGATCCACCAGATTGTGCTTCTCCTCCAGCGTCTGAATCAGCTCTCCGGCTCTTCCGTTCTCCGTCAGCTCCGGATAGCGGAAAATATTGGTAGCGCCGCCGGTATAGATCTCCATGCCCTCGTCCGAATGAATGGCCTCGGCGACCGCGTCCACAACGTCGCTGATAATATTACTATGGATGCCGGCCTGCTCTTTCATACTGGAAATCATCTGGAGATTGATCTCCTCGATCGTCTTTCCGTTCAGCATCGTGTTCAGCAGGATATTGAGCTTCAGGATGGTCTCCTCATCCAGCTCCTCACAGACCGGAATCAGCTTGTTGCGGATCACATTGCCCTCGGCCATGATGACCGCCAGGAGCTGATTCTCATCCACGCACGAGAGCTGGATAAACTTGAGCTTGTTCTGATGGTACTGCGGTGTGGAGATCATCGTCGTGTAGTTCGTATTGTTTGCGAGTACCTTCACGACCTGCTTGAGCACCTGCTCGAGACGATCGGTTCGCTCAAACATGAGCTCCTTGAGATCCATGACCTCCTTATCCTTTTCCTCTATCAGATGATCCACGTACAGCCGATAGCCCTTGTCTGTGGGAATCCGCCCCGCCGACGTATGCGGCTGGACAATGTAGCCCATCTCCTCGAGATCCGACATCTCATTGCGGATGGTGGCGGAGGAGAGCTTCAGGTCCGAGTACTTCGCGATCGTCCTCGACCCCACCGGCTCGCCGGTCTCCATGTAAGTCCGGATAATCGCATGCAGAATCTTTTTCTTTCTCTCATCCAGTTCCATGTAAGCTTCCTCCCCTCTCCCTGTTAGCACTCGACATTTGAGAGTGCTAACATTTCCTGTAAACTAAAATAGCACCCCGAGGGGTGCTTTGTCAAGTGCTAATTATGAATATTTTATGAAAAGTCATCGCATCTGCAGAAACTCATACTCACGCAGGGCGTCCTCGTCTTCCGGATAGGATTCCAGGTAGCTCTCCATCAGCGATTTTGCTGTCGCCCAGTCGCTCTGATATTCGTAGACGGCAATGCGCATCGCAAGCAGCTGCTGCAGCACGTCGCTGTCGCCGAGAGCGATGCCTGCCTCCAGCGTCTCAAGCGCCGCATCGTACTGTTCCTGATCGACCTGGTAGGAGGCGACCTTCGCGTAGGCGTCCGGATGCTCTGCTCCCTCCGTCGTGAGGTAGCTCTGATAAAGCGTCAGCGCATAGTCCTTGTTGCCCATTTCCCAGTAGAGCTCCGCCTGCCAGTAGATGCCCTCCGGGTCGCCGTCCGCCGTGGCCTCCTCAAGATAGGATTTCGCCGACGAGTAGTCCTCCATATAATAGGAAAGCCGTCCCAGCATGACCAGATCCTTTTTGGAGGTCATATCCATGGCCGCGGCGAAGTCCGCATTCGCAGCCTCCTGGTCCCCCGCCTCGCGGTACAGAAGGCCGCGGGTCAGGTAGATCTCCGCGCTCTTCTTCAGATCAAGAATGGCGCTGTAAAGATCGATTGCCTCCGTGAGCTCGCCGCTGCGGTAGAGCGCCGCCGCCTTGTAGGCCGCGATATCAAGCTCCAGGCTCCCCGCGCGCAGGTCCGCCAGACTGAGCGCCTCATCATAGGAGGCGATCGCCGACTCGTAATCCCCTGCCGCAGCCAGGGACATTCCTTCCGCGCGCAGCGCATTCTGCTGCTCGCACACCTGGGAGCTCGCGGAGCAGCCGGTCAGCAGTCCTGTACTTATTATCATCGCCGCAAGCGGCGCCCAAAGCTTTCTCATCCGTTCTCCTTCTCCCAAAACGTCGGATTCATCGTACACCGGAGAATTACCCGGCGCGGCAGCCGCTCATAATGCTGTCCCATGCGGTAGCCGAGAAATTTTCCCGCGCTCTGTGTCAGTACCTGCAGCATCAGCCAGGGCTTCCCGATCTGCGCGCAGTAGCGCAGGCTCTTTTTCACAAGCCGTATTCCCTCCGACTCGGAGCGCAGACCGCCGAACACCTCTGGATGCATCGTCTGGGACACCGCGAGATCAAAATTCCGGTGAAACTGTTGCAGAGCACTGTAATTATGCGAATGATACACACGCGCGTCCGCGCAGTAGGCAATCTTTCCGCCGCCCTGCACAAAGCGTCCCGCGAGAATCATATCTTCATTAAAAATAGTCCGCCTCGTAAAGCCGTCAAATTCCAGATACCTGTCCCGCCGCCAGGCCGCGCAGACGTTGGAGCAGAAGAAGGTCTTGATGCCAAGCTCGTCGATATCCGCAAGCCCCTTCACGCGGTTTTCCTCCGGGTAATTGAAGCTTCTGGTATAGCGCTCCACCTCCCGGCAGTCCTTTCGTGGAAGCTGACGGGCATAGGAGGCCCATACTGAAGAGTCCGCAAAGGGACGAAGGATTTCATCGATCAGGCGCGTATCTGCGGGCAGCGCGTCCTGCGTCATACAGACGACAATGTCCGCCTCCGACAGCCGCATGCCAAAATCCCGCGTTCCGCCGTGGTCGAAATCCTCCTTTTTCAGGTGATGAACCTCCACATTCTCATATTTTTCATCCAGGCCTGCCGGAAAGTACGCCTCCTCGGTGTTCATCAGGATAATCCGATGAAGCGGATACTTCTGCGCCTTCAGCCTCTCAAGCAGCTTTTTCAGCTGATCTCCCGGGCGGTATACGGGAATCAGCACATCCACCTTCCACTGTGCCATCCTTCTACTCCACCGTCACGGACTTCGCGAGGTTCCGCGGCTTGTCGACGTCACAGCCCTTCGCGAGCGCTACATAGTAGGCGAAAATCTGCAGCGGAATCACCGCCAGAGAATCCGTAAAATACAGATTGGTCTTCGGTATGTAGATCACATAGTCTGCCGTCTTTTCGCAGTCGGTATGACCCAGATTCGTCACCGCCATCACGAAAGCCCCACGGCTCTTGACCTCCACGACATTGCTGAGCGTCTTCTTGTAGAGCTCCTCCTGCGTCATGATCGCGGCTACGAGCGTGCCCTCCTCGATCAAAGAGATCGTGCCGTGCTTGAGCTCGCCGGCGGCATAAGCCTCCGAGTGAATATAGGAAATCTCCTTGAGCTTCAGGGAACCCTCCAGGGAAATCGCGTAGTCGATGCCTCTTCCGATGAAAAATACACTCTTCGCCGCCGCGTAGCGATTCGCGAAGCGCTGCAGGCGCTCCTTGTTCGCCAGCACCATCTCGATCTGGTCCGGCAGCTTCTGCAGATCGCGAATCAGGTCGGACATTTCCGCCGCACTGACCGTCCCCCGGATATCCGCGAAACGCATGGCCAGCAGATAGAGAGCGACCAGCTGCGTGCTGTAGGCCTTCGTCGTCGCGACCGCGATCTCCGGGCCCGCCCAGGTATACATGACATGATCCGCCTCGCGGGCGATCGAGCTGCCGACCACGTTGACAACGCCGAGCACCGTGACGCCGGGATGCCGCTTCGCCTCCCGCAGCGCCGCCAGAGAATCCGCCGTCTCACCCGACTGACTGATGATGATAACCAGTGTGTTTTCGTCGAGAATCGGCCTGCGGTAGCGGAACTCGCTCGCCAGGTCGACCTCCACCGGAATGCGCGCCATCCCCTCGATCACATATTTCCCGGCCACGCCCACATGGTAGGCGGAACCGCAGGCCACGATGTAGATCTTGCGCACAGCCGAGAGTTCCTCCTCGCTCATTCCGAGCTCTTCGATCACAATCTTTCCATCGCGGATCCGCGGGCTGATCGTATCGCGCACAGCCTTCGGCTGCTCGTGAATCTCCTTGAACATAAAATGCGCATAGCCGCCCTTCTCCGCGGCATTGACGTCCCACTCGATCCGCGTGGACTCCTTCTCGAGCTCCTCGCAGTCGATATTATAAAAGTGAATCTCATCCTTCGTGAGCTTCGCGACTTCTTCATTCTGGATGAAATAGACGTCGCGCGTATACTTCAGCACCGCGGGCACGTCGGAGGCGATGATATTTCCATGGCCGCATTTCCCGACGATGAGCGGACTGTCCTTGCGGACGGCGTAGAGCTCATCCGGATGCTCTCGGAACAGAATACCGAAAGCATAGGAACCCTCCACGCGCTGCATGACCTTCAGTACGGCTTCAAGCGGATCTCCTTTATAATAATAGTCGAGCAGATGTGCGACCACCTCCGTATCCGTCTCGGACGCGAACTCGTAACCGCGGGCGGACAGCAGCTTGCGGAGCTTCATGTAGTTTTCGATGATTCCGTTGTGGACGACCGCAATCGATTTATCATTATTAAAATGGGGATGCGCATTCTCATTGTTCGGCGAACCGTGCGTGGCCCAGCGCGTATGGCCGATTCCCAGATTCCCGGGCAGCTTCTCGCCGCCATGGGACAGCTCGTGCAGCACCTGCAGCCGACCGACCGATTTCATCACCTGAATGTTCTCCCCGTCAAAGACCGCGAGCCCCGCAGAGTCATAGCCCCGGTACTCCAGTTTTTCCAGGCCGTCCAGCAGAATGGGCGCGGCCTGCTCCGTTCCGATATATCCAACGATTCCGCACATGGTGTCTCCTCCTTTATTCTGTGTCATCATATGCAAAGGCGAGGAAAGTATCCGTACCCCCTCGCCTCTCTGTCATTTAATACCCGGTATTCGACGTGATCTGGGCTGTGATCTCCTTCACCTCATCGGACGGCTCATAATCGGAGTTGTTGAACAGATATTCATGCAGCTGTTTCACATTCTCCTCCAGGTCGACCGGGATGGCGCAGGAGCCCTTTCCGCTGACCGTCGCCGACACCTTATCGAAGGGGAAGCCGGTCGTATCCACGATATTGTAGGTGAGCAGCTCCGGAGCCATCGCGATCAGCTCCTCATTCGTGTAGTTCGTCGCGACCAGCGGGAACACGGCGTTGATGATATCGTTGATTGTCGAAATATCCGTCTCCTTCGCCTTGCTGACGAGCTGCAGGATCACCTCGCGCTGCCGCTCTGTCCTCTTGAAATCGTCGCCCGCCGTATAGCGGATGCGGCAGTAGGACGTTGCCTGCACGCCGTCCAGTGTCTGCAGACCGGCCGAGGTGAGCGCCGTCGTCTCGATGCCGGTGACCTCCGAGGTCTCGACGATGTAGTTGTTCAGGTGCTCGAGCTCCGCCTCATCTACCTCGATCTCGACGCCGCCCAGATAATCAACGGTCTTCGTCAGCCCCAGGAAGTCTACACTGACATAATACTGGATATCCAGATCAAGGTTCATATTCAACATGCTGATGGCCTGCTCGGGACCGCCCGCCGAGTAGGCGCCGTTACATTTATTGTACTTGCCGTTCGCAAGGTTCAGATAGGTGTCACGATAGACGCTGACCAGCTTTACTTCCTTTGTATCATTGTTGATACTGGCGATGATGATCGTGTCGCTGCGGTTTCCACTGCCGAGCTGTCCCGCCTGCCGGGTGTCGAGTCCGAACAGCGCGATCGTCGTGTAGCCCGACATCATCTGCACCGTCGACTCCTGGATCGTCTCATTGACCTGGATCTCCTCCGTATCCACGTCTGGCCGCTGCAGGGTATCGAACTTGCTGACCACATAGAATCCGATCACCAGCGCCAGAACCGCTACGATTTCGACTCCAAAGATGATCAGGCGTCTTTTCTTTTTGGCCTTCTTCTTTCTGGACGTTCCCTTTTTGCCGGTGGATGCCCGCTTTCCCGAAGTCGGCTCCTCCCTCCGCGACGCGCTCTTTTTTGAGCTTGTTTTCTTCACAGTCTCTTTAGCCATGATTCATCCTTTCTACGCCTGTCAGTAAGCATTTTTATTGATGAAACCCTTGAAGAAGGTCTGAATCAGAATCCGGATATCCAGTCCTATCGTCCAGTTTTCAATGTAATACAGGTCGTATTCAATTCTTTTCTTGATCGATGTATCTCCCCGGTATCCGTTTACCTGTGCCCAGCCGGTCATCCCCGGACGGACCTGATGCTTGATCATGTAACGCGGAATCTCCTCGCGGAATTTCTCCACGAACAGCGGACGTTCCGGTCTCGGTCCCACCAGGCTCATGTCGCCCTTCAGGACATTGAACAGCTGCGGCAGCTCGTCGATACTGGTCCGCCGGATCACCCTGCCGACCTTCGTCACACGGGGATCGTCGCGGACGGTCCAGGCACGCTTCTCGCTGCTCACGGACTGCACTTCCATCGAGCGGAACTTATACATCTGAAAGGTCTGGTTATGGAGGCCTACGCGCTCCTGTTTATATATCAACGGCCCTCTGGATGTCGACTTGACCAGAATCGCCGTAACCAGCATAATCGGTGAAAAGATAATAATCGTGACGATGGCTCCCACCACATCCATGCATCGCTTACAGACCATATTGAAGGTATTGGTGAGCGGCACATGGCGGATGTTGATCACCGGAAGTCCCTGCAGATCCTCTGTATAAGGCCTGGTCGGGATAATATCATTGTAATCCGGCACAAACTTTGTATGCACGCCGGATTTCTCGCAGGTCGCGACAATGCGCTTCAGCTTATAGTATTCCCGCAGCGCCATCGTGATTGCGATCTCGTCCAGGCGGTTATTCTCCAGGATCTCGCCCAGCTCCTCGGTCGTACCGATCACCTGCACGCCCTTGTAGGTATATCCGATCTCCCGGTTGTCATCCAGAATACCGTATACCCGGTATCCCCACTGGGGATTGGCATAGATCCGATCGACAAATTCCTCCGCCGCACTGCTATAACCCACAAAAATGATGTGGCGCAGATTGAATCCGCTTCGCCGCAGCCGCCGCAGAACGAACCGGATCAGATTTCTCACAAGCGCTTCCAGCACGATGTTGATCACATAGAAGTAGAACAGCATCGATCTGGAATATTCGGTCGCGTAATCGTTGTAGTCGCGCAGCAGGAAGAACACGCCCATGATGAGCAGCAGTCCGACCGTATTTCCCTTTACAATATTGCTGATCTCCAGCCTGCGGCCCTGTACCCGCTTCGGCGTGTACAGATTGAAGGCCAGATACAGCACCAGGTACAGCGGAACGATCCCGATCAGCGTCAGCATGTACTGCTGGAAGTTTAAGCCCCGTGGATCCCGCAGCACAAGGAACTTGAAAACCCAGGACAGCACATACGATACACAGATGACCAGGGCGTCAATCACAACCTGCAGCCGGTTAAAATAATGCTGATTATCCTTAATCATAAATACTCACCCGTTCTTCCTCCTTTGTCTCCGCCTATGACGGCAGACGCAGAATATTTCTCCACAGCTCCAGCTGGAGCCGCGCGCACACCGGAATGTGCTCCGCACGGAAGGAAAAGCGCCGGTCGCGGTTTGCTCTGCACAGGGTAATTCCTCTCCGGATTCCTCTCCGGTAATCCCCGCCAAAGCCCTTCTTCACAAAGTACAGATATTTTATCAGATAACCTGCCAGCAAAAACGGCGCGTTCAGCAGAATCTGGGGAAACGGCATATTCTTGTAAATCAGATAAACACTGTTCCCCGCCGCGTATCCCACCTTGAAACTGTTGTGCCGGGAACCACTTGAAGCGCTCCCGATATGATACACCCGCGCCCGCGGCTCATAGCGGTTCTCATATCCCGCGAGCCTGGCGCGCCAGCAGATATCTACATCCTCCAGATAGACGAAATGTGCTTCGTCAAAACCTCCCAGCCGCTCTGCCACATCTCTGCGGTAGATGGCCGCCCCCGCGCAGGAAGAGAAAATCCTTCCGCCCTTCGGGTAAGTGTCGGCGCTCTTTCCCTTTCCCCTGGAAAAAGCCCAGCCCAGTGCGCAGTAGAGATCGCCGGCGCTGTCCAGACGCTCCCTGTCCTGATACTGCAGCATACAGGCCTGGCAGGAAAAGCATTTTTTATGCCTGCGGATCGCCGCGAGCAGCCGCGCCGCAAAATCCGGCTCCGCCTCCGTATCGTTGTTCAGCAGGATCACATAACGGCTCTTCGCCCGCCGGAAACCCTCGTTTACCGCGCGGCTGAATCCATAATTCCGATCCAGACACACGAGCTCGCAAGCGGGGAAGTTCCGGCCTGTAAACTCCTGACTCCCGTCGGTGGAACCGTTATCCACCACGATGACCTGCGCGGTCACGCCCTTCTGCGCCAGTACAGAGCGAAGGCATGTGTCCAGCACCGCCATACCATTATAATTGGGAATCACAATCGTTACGTCCGGCATCTTACATCCTCTCACTGATAAATTTCCCCTATCCGGAAATCCGTATCCTTCAGCGAGAGATTCGGGTTATAATAAACATCCGGTTCTTTCAGGAAGTCTTTCCATTTTTTTGCAAACTGCACTGCCGGTCTTACGGCCTTCCTGCGGCCCTCCCGACACTTCTGCAGGATAAAAACCGCTCCGGGCTCATACACGTTCCGCAGACCCAGCCGCTCCAGCTTCAGGCACAGATCCACATCGCACATCCGCCCCTCGACATCCTCGGAGAAACCGCCGGCCTTCAGGAAGCTCTCCCTGCTCACCATCATGGCCTGTCCGGACAGCGCGTGGTAATCCTGCTGCAGGATCGCCTTGTGGAAATAACCGGTGTACCCCGCCTTCAGGCCCTCAAACGCCACGCCCGCCTGGCCGTTCAGCCCCATGATACGGGCGCCATAGCGGAGCCGCAGATTGTTGTCATAGACCCTGCCGCCGACCGCGCCGACGCCTGCTCTCTGCGCATATCCCAGAAGCAGCTCCATATAGTCTGCGCCGACCGTGCCAATCCGGCTGTCCAGGAACAGCAGATACTCACTCTCCAGCTTTTCGGCGAGACTGGTAAATGTTACAAATTTGTTACACGCACCAGTACAATATACTACTTTAATCGGAATTTGTCTATATTCTTTGATAAAATTTAAAATGGTCTTATTTTTCTTCGGCATGTCCAGGAGCATCAGCATCTCGAAGTTCGTATAGGTCCGCCGCTTTGAAACAGCCTTCAGAAATTTCCGTAGCTTCCCTGTATCCGGCGCCCCCAGCAGTACGATGCAGACCTTCGGAACTGTGAGCAGGGTATAGTGGAGCCGATAGAATCCCGGATTGTCCAGGCAGTCGACCCTCGCCTCCTCGCCGCAGCGCTTAAGATGCGCTTCCAGCGCCCTCTTTCCCGCTTCGGCAGCATAGGATTTATTTCCCGCATTTCCCGCCGTTGAATCCTCGCTGCAGCGCCAGTGATACAAAACCTGTGGAATATGTCCGATCTTTTCCGTCCTTTCCACACAGCGAAGGATAAAATCATAATCCTGCGCGCCGTCAAACTCCCCGCGGAAACTGCCGACGCATTCCGCCAGCTCCCTCTTTATAATAAGGAAATGGCAGATATAATTGTTGCTGCGCAGCAGCTCCGGATTGTAGTCCGGCTTAAAATGCGGTCGGAAAAAAGTCGCGGAATCCGGACTGACCTTGTCCTCGTCCGTGTAAATCAGCTCCAGCTCCGGACGATCCTGCAGCAGGTTTACCACCTCAAAAAGAGCATACTCCTCCAGAATATCATCATGATCCAGTAACGCGACATACGCACCCGTGGCCATGCGAAGCGCTTCATTTGTATTGCCGGAAATCCCCAGGTTCTCCGGAAGCCGCCGGTAGCGGATACGGGCATCCTGGTTCATATAGCCGCTCAGCAGCGGCTCGAGGCTGTCGTCGCCGCTTCCGTCCGCCAGACAGAGCTCCAGATTTCCATAGGTCTGTGCCAGCACGGACTCCACCATCTCACGCAGAAACATCTCCGGCGTCCGGTAGAGCGGAACCACGATGCTGATCAGCGGACGAAAGGAAAACTGATGCCCGCGCTGCAGCTCCTTCTCCCGGGCGGAGGGGCGTCCTGCGAACAGCCAGTCCTGATAATTCTTCTCCAGACCGTTCCGCTCCAGCCGCTCGCGCGCCTTGTAGTACAGTTTTCCCACACCATAGCTTTTGGCGTAATGATAACCGCGTTTTGCGTCGTCAGATTTCATAACTAAAAGGTAACCTCTCCGTCGTGAGCGATCAGAGACGCGGCAATCATGCCGTCCAGAGCGGCAATCTCCTTCACAAGGCCGCTTTCATCCTTCACGCGAAGCTCCACCACCATATCCAGGCGATCTTTGGAAAGATTTCTGGACTTTACCCGGCAGTACTTCGTATAGCGGTGAATCACGTCCATAATCTCTTTCTCGCCGTCTGTCACGGAGCTGTTCACGACAAGCATCATCGGCGCCCGTCCCACCGGAAGCATATCCAGCGCCAGAATAAACACGGTCACCACAACAGAGGTGATCAGGGCCACCTCATAAAGGCTCGCGCCGCAGATGATACCGACACTGATCGACCAGAACAGGAAGACCAGATCCATCGGATCCTTGATCGCGGTGCGGAAACGGACGATCGACAGCGCGCCGACCATACCGAGGGAGATCACCAGGTTTGACTGCATCGCCAGAATGATGGCCGCCGTAATCATCGCCATCGCCGTCAGGGAGATGGCAAAATTCTTGGAATAAAATACCTTCCGGGTCAGCAGGCGGTAAACCGCAAAAATATAGAGGCCGAGCAGAGCAGTCATAAAGAGCGTCGCCGCGATCTTCGCGGTCGTGATGTCCATGCTCGTGAAGCCTTCCAGAAACGAATTTTTAAAGATATCCGAAAATCCCAACATATGTATTTCTCCTTCTCATTTATCCATCTTTCTTAAAGTCCATAGCGCCGGCACAGGTAATATTTGGAATATGCCGTCTGCTGCAGGTTTTCAAGCTGTACGGTCCGGTAAATATAATCCGGCAGGTATTCGTCGTATTTCACCTCGAGAATGTGCTGTCCGGACGGCATCACCGGTCTTAGCGGAATCTGATCGTCAAGGAACAGATCAACTCTCCCGGATGAGCGAATATTCTCGTCCAGTGTGATCCGCACATTGCCCTGCGGGTACACATAGGGCACGCGGTCGTACTCCACGATCACCTTCGGCTTCATCAGCCTCGTCCGCATCTCAAGCTCCAGCTTCCGCAGAAGCGGCGGCGAATCGGCTGACATCTCCGGAATCTCTCCCGCCATCAGCATCTGGCACTGCTCCTCCGAGCGCGGGCAGATCAGCTTCTGCGTCTTCCCGCGCTCCTTCCGCTTCAGCTCCAGCGAGATGCGGTCTGCGCTGTGATTGTAGATGCGGATGCGGAATTTCTCGCGCGAATCGGTTCCCGCCTCATTTTCCCGCAGGCAGCGATCCTGGTAATCATCAAAATACAGGCTTCTGATATTGTAAACGCCATCCGGTCCCGCGTGAGGATCGTGGGCGATAAGACCAGTCAGCCTGACCTCGATCACCTTGAGCTGTGCGAAGGAACAGACGTATTTGAACTCATGACGATACCGGTTTTCCGGGAGCGATGGATCAAATATCTTTTTCTGCATTCGTTTCTCTCCTTCTTATTTTTATCCTATTATTGTTTCATTCCTGTATCCTGTTATCCATTTTCCTTTACTGTAACAGCTCCCCATCCAGGAACGCCAGGCGCTCTTCCATAAATTCCCACAGCGCATCGTAGTCCCCGTCATGCGCGCTGTCCGGCCATCTCGCCGCGTCGCGCGCGAAAGCGCCGGAATCCTGCACCTCATGGATGCACGCTTCCAGCAGCTCCTCCATATTTTCATCGGAAAGAACGGTTCCCCGCAGTTCCTTCCATTTTCCGGAAATCTTTTCCTGAATGCCGCCCGCATCGAGTTCAATCAGGCGGTCGGCAAAGGGCCAGCTGAGCTTCTCTGTCGCAAGCTCCGGCACGGACGTCACATAGAGCTGCTCCGCATCGTCCGTATAGACGTTCCCCCATGTGAGATCAAGATCCCAGGGCACCTGATACATGCGGTAGCCGTCCGCTTCTTTCTTAAATGCGTAGAACATATTCTTGTAGATGTTGTCTTCGCCGTAAATCATCTGGATGAAAAGCCAGACATCCGCCATATTATCCATGTCGAGCAGCGCCTCCGCACTGCTCACAAAGGCCTCATCGTCGGTCTCCTCCTCGAGCTCCACATAGGAGCGGAAGCACTGCCAGTCGTAGTCCGTTCCCGCATCATCTGAGCCCTTCAGCTCTGTGCCGAGCACGGTCAGATATTCCTCCGTCATATAATTGTCGAGCAGCTCCGTGGAGAGCGCGCGGGAAAAAGTGCGCTTGTAGAGATACTCCTGGTCGGAAATCTGAAGCTGCGTACTGTCAACCGGCTCCATGACACCATAAAGCCCGCGGTACTCGCCGTTGATGACAAGCTCCACATACTCCATATGCGTCCCAAAGTGCGCGTCGTAAGAGGTATCCTCCGCGCCGAAGCTGTTCCACAGCTCAATATTAAACTTGTCCCGCACCTTCGTGCCGTCGCTGTAAATGGCATAAAAAATCCAGCTGTCAGAGCTGCGCATTCCCAGAACGGACATTTTATTTTTATTACTGATTCCGCCGGGTGTGACTGCAACCAGGTTCACCCGATAGCCCTTCTTCGGATAGGCACGGCTGGTCTGTCCCCTCTCATGAGCCTCGAAAGCCGAGGAATACGTCCAGTCTGTCTGCCCGCAGGACTCGTAAAAGACGATGCTTCCCGCGAATACCGTATCCACATCGAGATCCGCGTCCGTCTCGATGCGCACCACGGAAAGTCCGGTAAACACGACCTGCACCGTAATGCAGGAACCCTCCGACTCGCTGAAAGCCAGGAACGGAACCGGCTGGCCTGAGGCCACAATCTCCGACTTTTCGTAAGTCGTGTAGTCCTCCAGCGGGAGAATGAAGATCTCATCGTCCATGCTTGTGAAGCTTCCGTTCTCCCAGCCGTCGCTGTCCATATCCACCTGAAGATAAAAGGTCAGACTCTCCTCATCGCAGGCGAGCAGCTCCCCTTTGAAGCACAGCTGCACCCTGGAGAAATCCAGTGTCTGACCGAGGTTTTTATAAAGCTTTTGTGCCTGGCGTACCTCACCCGAGAGCGACCCGCTCGCGAGCGTCTCCGGCTCCTGTTCCCGGTCATACGCAAAAAAAGAACAGGTGCCGATGAGCAGCAGTACGCTGGCCAGCAGCATTATCTTCTTAAACATGCAGTCTCCTGTCCGCGGTCTGCCCGCTGTTTCAGATTATAACAGTTTCCGGGATGCTTCGCAACCTGCAGGGCTCCGGGAAACATACAGACCACGTCATACCGGCAGCGATATTTTCAGGCCGCCGAAATCATTCAGATCCAGCGCCAGACAGCGCTGCGCCTCATCCGGATCCCCTGCCCGCAGAGCGTTCAGGATATCAACATGATGGCGCGTATCATCGACCGGCGGTACGCTCTGCGCCCATTTCCCCCAGTAAAACTGCGCATAGGCGCGCTTCAGCCGGTTCATACAGCGGGTCAGCGCCTCAAGCGCGTACTCGTTGCCGCAGAATCCGGTCAGCGTCTGGTGAAACTGCGCGTTATACTGCCAGTGTGCCCAGACATCGCCGGAATTTTCACGGATCAGCTCGTTGATTTCCTCCAGCTTGCGAAAATGCGACCCGGTAAGTCTTTCATAATTATAGTGCAGCATCCCGCCCTCAAGGAGAAAACGGTACTGGATCATCTCGCTGATATCCTCCGTCGTCAGGCGGATGATCTCATAGCCGTAGCGCGGGATGCTCTTGAGAACCTGATCGTCGCAGAGTGAGAGCAGCGCCTCCCGCACCGGCGTCTTGCTGCAGCCGTACTTTTCCATAAGCGCTTTTTCATTCAGAATATTGCCCGCCTGGTATTCATAGCAGAAAATGTCCTCCATGATCCGGTTGTATACGCTATCCTTCAGGCTCTCCCTGTTCGGCATGAGCTGGCTCCTCCCCTCTGGTTTGTTGCTTCAGAACATCAGGCCACGGACCGCCGTCCGGGACTTTTATAGTATTCTACCATGCGGCGTCCGGATTCGCAAGGTTCGCCATATGGGTATATTTAACAGGGAAAAACAGAAACTTTCCGAAAAAAGAAAACAGGCCGACAGACATCGGCCCGGCTATCTCGAACGCCCTTCCTCCAGAATCAGATGGATGTGCATCGCGAGATACATCGACTCCTGACTGCTCAAAGCGACGCCGAGCCGCTCCTGCACGAAGCGGTCAATGCGCTCCACACAGCGAAACTCCGACTGACAGACCTCCGCGATCTGATCGTAGAGCAGATGCGAGGCGTCGCCGTCCAGCTGCTTCCCCGCGATCAGACGCTGCGCGAACAGATTTACATGCGTCACATAGCGCGTATAGGTCACACTGTCCTCCGGGTAGATGATCTGATAATAATATTTGAC
>JAJQCG010000055.1 GCA_021202815.1 Lachnospiraceae bacterium
TGTACAGCAGAGGTAGAATTATCTCTGACGGTTAGACCACTGACGGTGACGAAGGTCAGCGGTTTTACGGATTCGCTGACGGTTGGCAACGAGGCTACACTTGGGGCGTACCTGAGTACAGTGCTCAGCGGTCTGACGTGGACAGTAGACTGCGATAATACCACGCAGGATGCCGCCGCCCTTATACCGGTCGATAACACGAACGGCACGTATTATACCTGGGAGACCGAGGAAGGAGAGACCGAGACAGCAATCACCAATAGTGGGTATTACAGCCTAATCTTCAGCCCGGATGACACGGTGAACTTTGATTACAGCGTACTTACGACATATTATGATGAGTCGGAAGAAGCTTTTGTGTCTGGCTGGGATGAGACAGAAGGTACCCTGAAAATCAGTATATATGTATCTATTGACACGGAAATCAAACCGTATAGCGTGACCTGGTCGGATGAAAGAGAAAAAACGTATACAGACTTTGATACAGCGCTGGGAGCAGCAAATACAACTGTGAAAGACTCTGATGGAAATGTCCTGACCGCGACATTGACTGTACCGGCAGGTCAGATTATCAGCGGGGATGTGAACGTGAATCGTTACACAACTCTGGTGTTGCAGTCCGGAGCCGTGGTTGCTGAAAACACCTCGGTGTTACTGCTTGGAAAAGCAGAACTTCAAGTGGCGGATAATGTAACAATACCGGATAGCGCTGAGGTGCCTGCAGAGGCGGAAAACGTGACAAAGGACACGGATAGTGCGAAGGGATATACCGTTTATACCCTGAATCCGCAGCTGACGATCAGCGCGGCGACGTTGACGATCGGCGATCAGATCTCGATTAACTATGCAGTAAAGAGCGAAAGTAGTGATATTGCAGATGGGCTGGTCTATGCGACAGGGAAGGATGCCCTGTTCGCCGCATTGCGCAGCCCGTTCGGTAGTGCCACAACGAGTACGGCAGAGGGGAATGTGGAGATAGATAACTACACAGTGCTTCAGACAGAAGGCGTGAAGCTTACGGAGCTGGCGACAACGATGTATACGACAGCTTATGCAGGTGACGGAACCTATGCCTACAGTCAGACGGCGGGCTATAGCGTAAAGCAGTATGTGGTGAACATGCTGGATACAGCCGAAGACTCCTTAGAGAGGCTGCTGTACGCCATACTGAATTATGGTGCGGAGGCAGAGAAGCAATTCCTGAATGCCACGACACCGGCAGCTACAAGTAATGTCAGCGGTGTACCAGCAGTCACGGCTGCAACTCCTGAGCCGGATGAAAATTATCCGGATAATAAGGAACTGGATGATATTAATATGAGCCTTGGCGATGAGTTCTCGATTGCCCTGTCGCTGGATGAAAGCGTGAACTTCATGATCGCCTACAGCGGGGAAGAGTCGATCAAGAGCGTAGCTATTGATCTCTGGGATCCGAATGAAGGAGAGAACGGGGATTATGTGAGTGTTGTTGAACTTACAGAGAAAACAGAAGTAACTGTTGACGGCGAGACGATGGGTGTTTATCTGGGTGGTTCGGTACCGCCGCGGAATTATGACAACTGGTATCGATTCACTGTGACGATGGATGATGAAAGTAGTACAACATATACAGCGTATTACAGTGTATTTACATACCTGAATAAGGCTCTTGAGGACTCAAGTATTGAGGTAAATGCTAATCTGATCTACGCCATGGTAGAATACTGCTACGCTGCGGAGGAATATGACAGAGAAAGCGACTCCGCCAACTAAACACAAAAAACTATCGATCATTTTGATTGTGCTCCTTGCCTTGCTCCTTCTGGCCGCCTGCGGCGTGCTGCTCCTGCTCCACAGCGGGCGCGGCGCGCTGCGGACGGCACAGAGCTATGACACGCAGCCCTTCCAGGAGGCGCTGGACGCCGCGGCAGACCCGCAGGATGAGGAGGACGAGCCGGACGACAGCCCCGTCGAGGAGGGAGTCGTCGTATATCAGGGCGAACGGTATCGTTACAACGATGAGATCATTACCCTCCTCTTTCTCGGTATCGATACGAACGAGACGGTGGAGGTACAGGATATAGCCGGTACGGGCGGGCAGGTGGATACGATCTTTCTCCTCGTGCTTGACCCGAAGAATGAGCGGATACGCATGCTCGGCATTTCACGCGATACGATGACGGATATCGAGCTCTACGACCTGAATGGCAATTACATGGGGACCGACCGGAATCATCTGGCGCTGGCCTATGCCTACGGGGACGGCGCGCAGAAGAGCTGTGAGCTGACCGAGGAGGCCGTGAGCAATCTGTTTTTTCAGATGCCGATTCACGGATACTGTTCCATCAATATCAGCGCGATCGGAATTCTGAACGATCTGGTCGGCGGCGTGACGGTGACAGTCACGGATGAGGATCTCGAGGTGATCGGCTTTACAGTCGGGGAGACCCTGACACTCGACGCGGAGCAGGCGGAGAGCTACATCCGCTGGCGACCGGACAAGGATTCGGTCAGCAATGGCAGACGGATGGAGCGCCAGAAGGATTACGCCTGGCGCTACATTCAGCAGGCAAAGAAGGTTTTTTCAGAAAATCTCCTGTTTCCCGTGCAGGCGGTACAGGCTGTCTCGCCTTATATGGTGACAGACCTGAGCGTCTCGGAGATCAGCTATCTGGCGACGCTCGCGACCGGACTGGATTTTTCCATCGAGGACATTCAGATGGTGGAGGGACTGGAGACGACGACAGAGATTCATGATGAGTTTTACGCTTCCGACAGCGCACTCTATGAGCTGATTCTGGAGGTGTTCTATGAAAAGGAGTAGACGGGAACGGCTGCTCATCATTCTTCTGGTGCTGCTGAGCCTGATCCTGCTGGCGTCTGGATGGCTGCTGATCCGGCGTATGCGTAGAGAAGAGGAGACATACGAAGAGCTGCGGGAGGAAGTGACGGAGCAGACGGACGAGCCCGCGGAAGCGGAGGAGACGGAGGCAGAAGAGCCGCCGAACGACGTGGACTGGGAGGCGCTGTGGGAGCGCAATCCGGATATCTATGCCTGGATCGAGATCCCGGGCACGCAGGTGGATTATCCGATCGTGCAGAGGGCGGATGACAACCACTGGTATCTGACGCATACGATTGACGGTGAGGAGGCCACTGCGGCTTCCATATACACCGAGAACCATAATTCGACGGATTTCCAGGATCCGAACACGGTCATTTACGGCCATAATATGCGTAGTGGCGCGATGTTCGGCAGCCTGCATGAGTACGAGGACCGGGCGTTTTTTGATGAGAACAGGGAAATTCTGATCTACCTGCCGGATGCGACGCTGCATTACCGGATTTTCGTGGCCTATGTCGCGGACAACCGTCACCTGTTGCTCAGCTACGACTGGACGGACGCGGACGTGATGAATGCGTTTCTGGAGCAGGTATTTCCGATCCGCGAAATGACTGCCAATATCGATACGGAAATGACCGTCACGGCGGAGGACCGGATTATCACATTGTCTACCTGTAATCACGGTATCAGCACACAGCGCTATCTGGTGCTCGCCGTGCTGCAGGAGGAATAAGAGGAGGAGAGAGTATGAAGAAATGGCTGGTGCTGCTCGGCGCGGCGGCTGCGATCCTTGGCTGCACCTTCGCGAGTGCCGCGAAGGGAAGCGTGACGAGCGGTATGGAGGTTGTCAGCTCCATGCTTCCGGAGACGGATGACCTGCACGAATCGGAGAAAGGCCTGATTATCTGCGAGACGAAGGACGAGGCGGATACGGCTGTGGCAGGAGGTGCGGATCCTGCTGATATTTATTACTGGGAGTGGCTCTATGGGACGAGTGAGTCGCATTTCCCGGACGTATCGGTCGAGGAGACGCAGAAGATCGTAAAGGTGAACAATGGGGAGCTGGACTTGACGGAGCTCTCGGGAAAGTTCGCGGGATACGAGCTGCTCGCCCGCATCGGTGATCTGCATCTCGTGAAGTACAGCAATGGCGATTACTATCACGGCTATGTGGATACAAGCGGTTCTCTGTCTAACATGATCCGCTTCGATACGCTTGAGGCCACCTGGCAGTGTGACAACCTGATCTCGGGAGCAGAGATCCGGGTCATCCACTACAGCAATGTCACGAACAGCTGGGAATTCATCACGCCGCTGTCCCTGAGCGTCAGCGGGAAGACCGTCACGGCGAGCTTCACGGATTTGTCGCCGATCAGCCTGGTTTACCGGATGACCTCCTCTTCGGGAGGCAGTTCTTCGTCCGGAAGCTCCGCCTCAGGAGCGGACGGCGCGACGGCTTCATCGTCGGATGAGGTTGTCTTTATTTCACCGAAGACCGGTCAGGGATTCCGGGCGGAGCTCCTGCTGGTACTGGGAGTGGTCTGCATCACAGCCGCGGCGTACATCGGCCTGCGACCGGCAATACGCAGAAGAAAAGACAGATAGATGGGAGATTCCGTTACAGATGAGGGAGACAGAAAAGAAGAAATTACTGATTTACGCCCATTACTATGTGCCGGATGTGGCGGCCACCGCGCAGATCCTGAGGGAACTGGCGGAAGGTCTCCGAGACCGGCTCGATGTGACGGTGATCTGCACCGTCCCTTCCTACGACGGTCACGTCGGGGAGGAATATAAGACAAAGCAGTTTTACCGGGAGAGGATCGGCGGCGTCGAGGTCGTCCGTATCCGGGTGCCGGAGTTTGACAAGACGCGAAAGCTGACCAGAGTGAAAAATATCCTGGCATATTTCTTTGGCGCCGTGGCCGCCACTTTTACAACCGGAAAAGCGGATTATGTGTATTCCATCTCGCAGCCTCCCGTACTGGGAGGCCTGCTTGGGGTATGGGGGAAACTGGTAAAACGTGCCAGATACATATACAATATCCAGGACTTCAATCCGGAGCAGATCATGGCGGTCGGATACAGCCATTGCAAACCGGTGCTCTGGCTTATGATGTTCTGCGACAAGATCAGCTGCCGCGTGGCGGACAAGGTGGTCCTGGTAGGAGAAGATATGGCGGATACGCTGAGGAGGCGCTTCGGGGCGAAGAAGCTGCCGCCCTTCTGCATCATCAATAACTGGGTGAACGAGCGGGAGCTGCTGCCGCTGCCGACCAACCATGAAGTGGTGATATCCTTCCTCAGGCAGTACGGCCTGGAGGGTAAGTACGTCGTCATGTACTCGGGAAATATTGG
>JAJQCG010000080.1:0-3836 GCA_021202815.1 Lachnospiraceae bacterium
AAGAAGTTCATGAAGGCAGAGGGCGGCGTGGAGCGCATCGTCTGGATGCCGAAGGATCTGAAGGATCAGGTGAGCGAGCGTCTGAACGAGACCGCGAAGGAGCTCTACGGCATCGACAATTTCTGCGATATGATCGGCGACGAGACCATCGCGACCGAGCCCGAAGCGCTGCTCGAGTACCTGACCGAGAAAGGACATCCAGCGTTGGGGCTTGAGCCCATGATGTAACAGCGAGGAAGGAAAACAAGCGCGACCGCAGGGAGCATTTGTTTTCACCCGAGTTGTTAGCGACAGAATCTTTTAGCAGCGTCAGCTGCGGCAGACGTGCGAAGCACGGCTGGATTCTGGAGCCTTTGAACTTATTCACACCTGGACATTCTTGCCCGCCGGTCGTAACGGCCGGCGGGCAAATCTTTTTTACGGAGACAGAATATTATGCCCAATGTAACATTTCGATACGAAGACGGCGCTGCGACGACCGTCGCGGTGACAACCGGAGAGAACCTGTTGGAGGTGGCGCGCAAAGCGAATGTAGCCATTGATGCACCTTGTTCAGGCAACGGGTCCTGCGGGAAATGCAGAGTAAAATATATCAGTGGCGATTTGAAGACAGAACAGACAAGACACATTTCCGACGAGGATTTCGGGGAGGGCGTTCGCCTGGCCTGCGCTAGTACCATCGAGGGAGATGTGGAGATTCTGGTACCGGACATTGCGTCCGCCTACAAGAGCCGTATGAAGGTGGCCGATTTGAGCTCAAAAGAAGAGGTTGCCATCTTTGAGCAGGCGAAGCAGGACGTGGCGGAGGCCGGTATTCCCTTTGAAAATAATTTTCAGGTCGTGGAGCTTGCGATGGAGGAACCGACGCTCGACGACACCATGCCCGACAATGAGCGGCTGATCCGTGCCATTCAGGCCGCGGCGGGCGTTGAGAAAGTGAAACTGACTTATCAGGTGCTCAAGAAGCTGGCGGACGCGCTGCGCGACAATGCTTTCCATGTAAATGCCGTGCTGAAAAAGGGCGCTCATGGCGTGCTGGTCTACGATGTGCTGCCGCCGGATGATGACCGTATCTTCGGTCTTGCGGTGGATATCGGTACGACGACCGTGTCGGCGGTCATCCTGAATCTGAAGGATGGCAGTCTCGTAGCAAAGGCTTCCTCCGGAAACGGACAGATTCGCTTCGGCGCGGACGTGATCAACCGGATCATTGAGTCCCGGAAGCCGGGCGGCAGCGCGAAGCTGCAGCGGGCCATTGTCGAGGAGACGATCAACCCGATGATTTACAATATGTGCCACAGCGCCGGTATCCATGGAAGTCATATTTATCATATGTGTATCGCGGGTAACAGCACGATGAACCATCTGCTGATGGGCGTCAACGCAGATCCACTGCGCATGGAGCCCTACATTCCGACCTTCTTTGAGACGGACAATGTGGACGCCTACGACCTCGGTCTGCATGTGCATCCGGATGCGCGGGTTATCATCTCGCCGAATATCGGCAGCTATGTGGGCGGCGATATTACGGCCGGTACGCTGGTCAGCATGATCTGGAACAAGCCAGAATTTAACCTTTTTATCGATCTCGGGACAAACGGCGAGATCGTGTTCGGCAATTCAGACTTCATGATGAGCTGCGCCTGTTCCGCGGGACCGGCTTTTGAGGGCGGCGACATCAGCTGCGGTATGCGTGCGACGGACGGCGCGATCGAAGCCTGCACGATTGATGCGCACACGATGGAGCCGACGCTCACGATTGTCGGTGATGAGGGGCAGAAGCCGGTCGGTCTCTGTGGCTCCGGCATCATCGACGTGATTGCGGAGCTGTTCCGCTGCGGCATTATCAGCCCGAAGGGCAAGTTCATCCGTGAGGGTGAGAGAGTGCGGCATGACGCCTACGGCGTCGGCAGCTACGTGCTCGCATTTAAAGAGGATGCGGCGGGGCACAAGGACGTTGTGATCAATTAGGTCGACATCGACAATTTTATCCGCGCGAAGGGCGCGATTTTCTCGGCGGTCTGCACGATGCTGCGTTCGCTTGACTTTGACGTGCCGATGATCGAGAATGTGTATGTCGCGGGCGGCATCGGAAGCGGCATCAATATGCGCAATGCTGTGGTGATCGGCATGTTCCCGGATATCGAGCTTGACAAGTTCCATTATATCGGCAATTCGTCGCTGACCGGTGCCTACTGCATGACACTCTCGGACGCGGCAGAGCAGAAGGTGCATGAGCTCTCACACAATATGACCTACATGGAGCTCAGTACGGAGCCGGGCTATATGGACGAGTTTGTGGCGGCCTGCTTCCTTCCGCATACCGATACTTCGCTCTTCCCGAGCGTGAAACAGGAGGGAATCTGATTTTGGAGATTGAGAATCATAAGGAAGAAGTGCCCTTCGAGCATTATCTGGAAAAATACAGTTCGCTCGACCCGCAGGAGGCTGCGGGAAGACTGAACATTGTGTATGATGCGGAGGGAAGGTTCCATTTCCGGTTCATGGGGCACGCCTACGAGGCGGCCTGGCCGGAGTTCGAGATCACCTCGCAGGATGCGGACGCCGGAGATCTGCTGATGACGAGTCTTCCGGCAAAGACCTTCATTCTGCGTTATCTTCTCGAAGGGCAGTATGTCCGTTCGAGCGGACGCTTTATGACCTTCCGGGAGGTGCCGGTCTACGGAGAGCTGTACAACAAGCCCTTTGACGGCCGCTGCATCAAGCGCCTGACCTATGGTTTTGGTTACAAGCTGCCGGTTTTCGCCGCGGCGATGGAGCGAATTCCCGGCGCGCAGCGGATCAAGATGGGCGATGTCGCCTATGAGTTTGAGCTGATCGACGGCTACCGGATGCGCTTCATCTTCTGGGAGGGGGACGACGAGTTCCCGCCGTCGGCGCAGATCCTCTACAGCGACAACTTCCAGTTCGGCTTCCATGCCGAGGACATGGTCGTGGCGGGAGATCTGTCCATCACAACGCTGAAGAAGCTCTGCGCATAGGAATGCGGAATCCTACAAAGTGTATGATGTGAAATATTTATCAAAGTCGTATACTACGAGAGGAAGCAGGGGAAATACATTCCTTTGTTAAAAAGAAAACAATGTGCAGACGCACGGCCTTCCGCGGATACCCCGTCCGTGGATGAGAAAGGAGAAAAACGATGGGATTCAAGAGCGACATTGAGATTGCACAGGAATGCGAGATGAAGCCGATTACCGAGATCGCGGCGACGGCCGGTATTGACGACAAGTATCTGGAGCAGTACGGAAAGTACAAGGCGAAGATCGATTACAATCTGCTGAAGGATACGGATGCTGAGAACGGCAAGCTGATTCTTGTGACCGCGATCAACCCGACTCCGGCGGGCGAGGGCAAGACGACGACCTCTGTCGGTCTCGCGGACGGCCTGAAGAAGATTGGTAAGAATGTCATGGTTGCGCTGCGTGAGCCGTCCCTCGGACCGGTCTTCGGCGTGAAGGGCGGAGCGGCCGGCGGCGGATACGCGCAGGTCGTCCCGATGGAGGACATCAACCTTCACTTCACCGGTGACTTCCACGCGATCGGCGCGGCGAATAACCTGCTCGCGGCCATGATCGACAACCATATTTTCCAGGGCAACGCGCTGAACATTGATCCACGAAAGATTACCTGGAGAAGATGTGTGGATATGAACGACCGTCAGCTCCGCAACGTGGTGGACGGCCTTGGCGGAAGGATGAACGGCACGCCGAGAGAGGACGGCTATGACATCACTGTGGCGTCCGAGATCATGGCGGTGCTCTGCCTGGCGAGCGACATCAATGATCTGAAGGCGAGACTCTCCCGGATCATCG
>JAJQCG010000080.1:3846-5130 GCA_021202815.1 Lachnospiraceae bacterium
GGTTATACATATGGAAAGCCCTCCGAGCAGAAGCCGGTCACCGCTGGTGATCTGAATGCGCAGGGCGCAATGGCAGCGCTTCTGAAAGATGCTCTGAAGCCGAACCTGGTACAGACGCTCGAGGGAACTCCGGCGATCGTGCACGGCGGTCCCTTCGCGAACATCGCTCACGGCTGCAACTCCGTGACCGCGACCAGGATGTGCCTGAAGCTGGCGGACTACACCGTGACGGAGGCTGGTTTCGGTGCTGACCTTGGCGCTGAGAAGTTCCTCGACATCAAGTGCCGCATGGCGGGACTCAAGCCGAACGCGGTTGTCATCGTGGCGACGGTTCGCGCACTGAAGTACAACGGCGGCGTGCCGAAGGCAGAGCTGAACAGCGAGAATCTTGAAGCGCTGGAGAAGGGTCTTCCGAACCTTCTGAAGCACGTGAGCAACATCACGAACGTCTACAAGCTTCCGTGTGTGGTTGCGATCAATGAGTTCCCGACCGACACGCAGGCGGAGGTCGATCTTGTCGAGAAGAAGTGCAAGGAGCTCGGTGTCAACGTCGTCCTGTCCCAGGTATGGGCGAAAGGCGGCGAAGGCGGCGTCAAGCTGGCCGAGGAGGTTGTGCGTCTCTGCGAGCAGCCGAACGACAGCTTCAGCTTCTCCTATGAGCTCGAGGGCAGCATCGAGGAGAAACTTGATCAGATCGTGAAGAAGATTTACGGCGGCAAGGGCGTGGTTCTGACCGCGAACGCGAAGAAGCAGGCGAAGCAGCTCGAGGATCTTGGCTTTGGCAATTGCCCGATCTGCGTGGCGAAGACACAGTACAGTCTGACCGATGATGAGAAGAAGCTCGGCGCTCCGACTGATTTCGAGGTCACGGTGCGCAATCTGAAGATTTCTGCGGGCGCTGGCTTCATCGTGGCGCTGACCGGCGAGATCATGACGATGCCGGGTCTGCCGAAGGTACCGGCGGCCGAGAAGATCGATGTCGACGAGAACGGAAAGATCACCGGACTGTTCTAAGTCGGATAACAGCAAACATGTTGGTGCTGTATGCCTGTCAGGATGCCGCACCACCAGCGAAGGCAGGGGGCGGAACAGGCTCCCTGCCCAAATCCATGTATGTGATGATATCAGGATTCCGAGAATGCAAAGTGTGTATAAGTGAGATAAGAAATCTTTGATTTCTGTAATCGAACTTATGCTTCGCAGAAATCTGTGGTATCGTATAACAGACCTTAGAGTGGTCTCGGAAACTCAACGTACAATTGAAACAATTCTGAAAAATTAAGG
>JAJQCG010000225.1 GCA_021202815.1 Lachnospiraceae bacterium
GGGAGAGGTAGACCATGCCGGGAAATACCATATGCTCGTGATTTTCGTCCCGATAGAAATTTTCAAGCAGCGCCTGAAGCTCCGTCGCCGCAATCCTGCCCTCGTGCTGGAGAAGCGTGAGCACCTTGTGGCCGGCTGCTTCGATTGCGCCCGCCTCGTGGGTGCTGATGTGTCCGGTATCGGCGGTGACAATGCCCTCATACTTGTCCAGCAGCGCGTCGATGACCGTCGCGTTGGTCTGCATGCCGCCCGAGAGAAAGTAAATGTCAGCCTCCGGGCAGTTCAGGACCGCGCGAATCTTTTCCCTTGCGCTCTTGCAATAAGGATCGTTTCCATAGCCGGTCAGCGGCTCCCGGTTTGTCTCCATAAGGCGCTGCAGGTTCCGCTCATGTGCGCCGCAGATATAGTCGTTTTCGAATGACAGCATCGGTCAAACCTCCCTTGTAAACTCTTTCGTTATTGTAGTCTGTTTTCCGCTCAGGAGCAACTCTTAAAAATTCCAGTGGATTTCGATGGGAACGTCGCGGCTGCCCGGAATCCTTTTGCCGATAAGGATGTAATTGACCAGCGCGTCGACGAACTCACGGCTCAGGCGCTGTGGGTACAGGGATTGCTCGATTCGTTCGCGGCGGGTCCTGTCTGTTTCGCGGAACTCCTCCATTTCCGATAGCTTTCTTTTCCCGTCCGCGATCCGGTGCGCAAGACGCTCGCGGGAGGTGCTGAAATCTTCGGACATTTCCCGATAATCGCTTTCGGAGAGGAGCCCCCGGGCCTTGTCGAGATAGAGCTCGCGGATAGCTTTGCCGTATTCGGCCTTTTTCTTTTCCCAGAGAATCAGATCGGAGAGCAGGCGGCCTTTTTGCTCCTGCAAATCATCACAAAAGGTGACTTCCTGTTCCAGCACCGTGAGATCCAGATATTCCGCGGTCAGACGGTTCAGCTCCTCCCTGACAAGCTGCTCCAGTCTGTCAACGGAGATAAAAGCGCCGGCGCAGGCGTCTTTTGCCACGTGGCGGTTCGGGCACTGCAGATAATGTCTGTCCCGGCTGACGGTGGAGCGCAGAGTATAGCTGCAGCTCATGCAGCGGGCTTTCCCCGCGAATAAGCCGATGCTGCCGCCCGCAAAGGGCTTCGCCTTTTGTTTTATCAGGCTTTGCACGCGCTCCCAGAGCTCCCGCTCGATGATCGGCTCGTGTGTCTCCTCGACAATGATCCATTCCTCCCGTGGGCGGGGCCGGTTTTGCCGTGTCTTATAGGAAAGACTGCCGTATTTTCCCTGCACCATATTGCCGATATAGATTTCGTTGACCAGCATGGAGGAGATGGCGCTGTATTTCCAGAGCGTGCCGCCGCGGCTCTTTGGCTGACGGTAGCGCAGGCCGCACAGACGCTTGTACTCCGTCAGATTCGGGATGCCCCGTTCGTTGAGCAGGCGGGCAATGGTGGCCTTGCCGTAGCCTTGGGAGTACAGCGTGAACACCTCGCGGACGACGGCGGCGGCCTCCTCGTCGATGAGGAGGCGTCCTTTGTGTTCCGGGTCCTTGCGATAGCCGTAGAGGGCGAAGGCACCAATGTGAAAGCCGTTCTGCCGCCGGTTCGTCAGGACGCTGCGGATATTTTCCGACATATCCTCCAGATACCACTCGTTGACGAGACCGTTGATCTGCCGCGACTTCTTATTCCCCTTATTGGCGGTGTCCGCGTTGTCGACAATGCTGACAAAGCGGATGCCCCAGAGGGGGAAAAGCCCGTGAATGTATTTCTCCACCAGTTCCAGCTCGCGGGTAAAGCGGGACTGCGTCTTGCAGAGCACGACATCAAATCTGTGCTGCTCGGCGTCGCGCAGCAGGCGCTGAAATTCGGGCCGCCGCCGGTCGGAACCGGCATAGTCGTCGTCGCTGTAAATCTGGAAAACCTCCCAGCCCTGCTCCATGGCGTACTGCAGCAGCATGGACTTCTGGTTCTGGATGCTGACGGAGTCGTCGCCCTCATGGCGCTTGTCGCGGTCCTCCTCGGACAGGCGGCAGTAAATCGCTGCCTTCATGAATGCTTCGTCCTTTCCGGACGACTGATGAGTTCAATCCATATTCTGGTGAAGTCCTCTCTGGAAATTGCGTTTTCACCACCTTTGAAAACGCTTTTGCAGATGGTGGTGGCGGGTTCTTCTGGCATCGACGTGGTTCCTTTTTGTAAAGGTCATTATACGCTATGCGCCTGGGCCGGTCCATTATACTTATCTCACAATCGCCGCCTGCGACTTTGACAGTAAAATATGTGGAAAATACAAAAATATTCGCGCAAAATAATGCAAAAATAATAGGAAAAATATTTGAATTTTACACGAATATATGTTATGCTGTAGACAATACAGGACGGAGGAGACCCATGTACAGAAAGATCACGAAGTATCTGGAGGAGTGGAAAAGCAGTACCCGGCGCAAGCCCCTGATTCTGCAGGGGGCAAGGCAGGTGGGCAAGACATGGTCCATTCTGGAGTTCGGACGAACCCATTACGAGAATGTGGCGTACTTCAATTTCGAGACGAACCCGAAGCTGAATGCGACTTTTGAGGAAAATATCAGTCCGGATTATCTGTTGCCGATCTTGTCGCATATTGCGGGACAGACGATTGTCAGGGAAAAGACGTTGATCGTTTTTGACGAGGTACAGCTCTGCGAACGAGCTCTGACAAGCCTGAAATATTTTTGCGAGGACGCGCCGGACTATCATGTGATCGTGGCGGGCAGCCTGCTCGGCGTTGCCGTAAACAGGGCAAAATTCTCCTTCCCGGTCGGCAAGGTGGATATGAAGACCCTCTACCCGATGGATATGGAGGAGTTCCTTCTGGCCTGTGGTGAGGGAGCGCTGGTGGAGCAGATCCGGAGCTGCTTTGAGAAGGATACGCCGTTGCCTGCAGCGCTGCACGATGCGGCCATGCGGCTTTACCGTCAGTATCTGGTCGTGGGAGGTATGCCAGAATGCGTCCTGCAGTTTGTGGATACAAAGGATTACATCCTGCTTCGTCATACGCAGGACATGATTCTTACCAGTTATCTGAATGATATGAGCAAGTACAACAATCTGAATGAGATTAAGAAAACCCGGCTTGCCTATGACAGTATTACGGTCCAGCTTTCCAAAAAAAACACCCGTTTTCAATACAAACTGATCAAAAAGGGAGCGCGGGCATCTGAGTTTGAAAACGCGATCGAATGGCTCTGCCTGTCGGGCATTGTATCGCGCATATTCAAGGCGGAGCAGATCAAAAAGCCGCTGGAAAATTACCGCGATATCGATGCGTTTAAAATTTATGTGTCTGATATGGGGCTGCTCTGTGCGAAGAAAGACCTGGCGGCAAATGATGTTCTTTACATGGTGGACGAGATAAACGATTTTAAGGGCGGCATGGCGGAAAACTATGTCAATGTACAACTGTCCATCAACGGTTACCGGACTTTTTACTGGGAGTCCGAGCGCGGCGCCGAGATAGATTTCATCGTTCAGCGTGACGGTCAGCTCATTCCCATTGAGGTGAAGTCGGCTGACAATACCAGGGCAAAGAGCCTGAAGCGCTATATGGAGCTCTATCAGCCCGCCTACGCGATCAAGCTCTCTTCAAAAAACTTTGGATTTAAAGACGGCAAAAAGACGGTGCCGCTTTACGCTGCATTTTGTATTTGACAGCGTTATCCAATTGATTTTCCCAGGTCGAAAGCCTGCCGGAGCTCTGATTTTCCCTTGATATCGCCTGTCTCCATGTTGCCTCCGGCCAGGACGTTCCCGAGATTCTGCCACTGCAGATGCTCCATCAGGTGGTCATAATAGAGGACGGCGTCCTCGAACCCGTATCCTTCCGCAGCCATCAAAAGGGCCGAAGATTTTCCGTTTCCACGCAGCAGGTTTGTGCCGCCTTCTTCCAACGCGAACAGACGGTCGAGCGCTGTGCGTAGCTGTCCGCTCATTGTCCAGTAATAGAGAGGGCTGGCGAGGACGAGCACATTGCAGTCCCGGACAGCCGGGTAAATCTGCGTCATATCATCCTGCTGCACGCAGGGACAATCCCGCCTGCTGTTTCCTCCGAAGCAGCCCTTGCATCCATGTATATTCATCTTATCCAGAAAAAACTCTGTGACGCTGTGCCCCGCGCTTTCGGCGCCCTCCCGGAATGCCTGTACCAGAGCGGATGTATTGCCATTTCTGCGGGGACTGCCATTTAAAATTACGATTTTCTTGCTCATTCTTCCTTTTCTCCTTTACATTGAATTGACTTTTCCGGTTGTTGATATTATCATCATAGTAAGAATGGAAAAGAAAACAAGTACGCACATGAAGGTGTGATACTTACCTGAAGGAGAGTGTAAAATGAGTGATCGCTGTATCGCGAATGAAAGTCTCGGAACAACGGGATTCAGCTACACCCTGTCGCTGATCAACGGGAAATACAAGATGACGATTCTCTACACGCTGATGGAATTCGGCGTGGTAAGGTTCAATGAGATGAAGCGGTATATCGGAGATATTTCTTATAAAACCCTCAGTTCCACGCTAAAGGAATTGGAAGCGGATCAGCTGGTTCACCGGGAGGAATATTCTCAGATCCCTCCAAAGGTTGAATACAGCCTGACCGAAAGGGGAAGGTCCCTGATTCCCATTTTGGATGGGATGTGCGAGTGGGGAGATAAGAACAGATTATAAGTCAGTTTTTTCACCCTTCCTGAAGGAGTCCGTTTGAAATTCAGGCATCCGATGATTTCACAAGACAGAGTGGCATGCGGACATTTGCGGTACTTCGGGCGCAGGCAAAAAAATAGAGTACAGGATCTGACCCTTGATGAAATCAATGATGAGATTCACAAATCCAGATATGAGGAGGCAGCAGAGTGGCTGCAAGAGAGCTGTTGGACATTCTGGAAGGCAGTAAATTCTTCTCTCACGTTTCGGAGTAAAATACAGGGTAAAGCGAGGTGACGGTTTTGGAATATTTCTGGTATATTATCGCGGCGCTGGGTGCGGGCGTCGGCACGGGGCTGGCCGGTCTGTCCGCGGCGACCGTCATGGTTCCGATTCTGATTGTGCTCTGTC
>JAJQCG010000079.1 GCA_021202815.1 Lachnospiraceae bacterium
CGATTTCTGCATATAATAAAACCATCAAAACAAGGCAGCCAGCTAATACTTT
Organism: Lachnospiraceae bacterium; assembly: GCA_021202815.1. Lineage (GTDB taxonomy): Bacteria > Bacillota > Clostridia > Lachnospirales > Lachnospiraceae > Hominiventricola. The sequence goes on from JAJQCG010000079.1 coordinate 53, forward strand.
TAAATAAACTTTTTCATAATAATGCCGGGGGAGCAGCCCCCGGCATCCTCCCTTTTTTCATCCCCCTTTCCGTTGCGGCAGGGGGATGTTTTTTGTTGTAAAAACACCGGACGGCTTTTACTTACTATACTTTGCCTCGATATCGCAGATCTTCTGCACGCGCTCCGCGTGCCTGCCGCCCTCGAACTCGCTGTCAAAGAAGGCGTCCAGAATCATCTTTGCCAGCTCGTTTCCCACCACGCGGGCGCCGAAGGCGATAATCTGCGAATTATTGTGCTTCGCGGTCATCATCGCGGAATACGGCTCGCTGCATGCCGCAGCGCGAATGCCGGGGACCTTGTTTGCAGCCAGGGAGATACCGATGCCCGTCCCACAGATCAGCACGCCCTTCTCGACTTCTCCCGCCTTGATGGCCTCCGCCACCTTCAGCCCCTGATCGGGATAGTCCACACGAACCGAAGCGTCATACGCGCCATAATCGATGCACTCATATCCCTTCTGCGTCATATACTCCATCATTTCTTTCTTCAGATCGATCGCCGTGTGGTCACAGCCAAAGCCTACCTTCATATCTTCTTTAACCTCCAGTCTGTATATGCGATTTGCGGCAGACGCCGCTGTCTCCTATAGTATAACAAACCTCCGCCGATTTGACTACACAAATTATGAGGGGTCTGTTATAATAAAGCTGCTATTGTTCACAGTCTCAGCCCCATAAGGAGCGGGAATGCACAGGAAGCGGACCGGGCTGCGAACAGTGACAAGGAACGATTCTCCGGAGGACAAGGAACTATGACCGACTATACCACACTGTTTGAACAGCAGTCCTATAACGACGCACTTGAGAATTATCAGCAGGTACTCGCCGGACGGGCGACGGCCTGGGATTATATCATACTGACCGCCTCGAACGAGGCGCAGGCGCGCGCCTACGAGGAACAGATCGCCTATCGGAAGCGGCTCCATCAGCTTCCGGAGGCGACGCACTTTGCAGTGCTGCCGGACCCGGGCGGAAAGCGGGTCGGCAGCGGCGGCGCAACGCTGAACGCGCTGCTCTATGTATGCCGCAGAGAAGCGCTCGACGGTCTGCGTATCCTCGTGATCCATTCCGGCGGCGACAGCAAGCGGATCCCTCAATACTCCGCCTGCGGTAAGCTGTTCTCACCGGTGCCGCGGCTGTTGCCGGACGGACGGCGCTCCACGCTGTTCGACGAATTCCTGATCGGCATGAGTACCGTTGCGCCGCGCATCAGCGAGGGCATGCTCGTCTGCTCCGGAGATGTACTGCTGCTGTTCAACGCACTGCAGATTGACTTTTATTCCCGCGGCGCAGCCGCCCTTTCAATCAAGGAGGATGTGGCGACCGGTAAGGAGCATGGCGTCTACACGCGCGACGAGGAGGGAAACGTCGGCCATTTCCTGCACAAACAGAGTGAGGAAAGGCTCCGGGAACTCGGCGCGGTGGACGCCTCCGGAAAGGTCGACATCGACACCGGCGCCGTGATTCTTGACCGGGAGCTTCTGACAGCGCTCTATGAACTCGTGAAGGATCATCCGGAAACGTACATCAATGAGGACGCACGGCTCTCCTTCTACGCGGACTTTCTCTATCCGCTGGCGAGCGGTTCCTCCCTGGAGCAGTTCTACCTGGAACAGCCGGAGGGCGATTTTACTCCGCAGCTGCGTGCCTGCCGCACGGCTCTCTGGGATGCGCTGCATCCCTTTCGCATGCGCCTGATCCGCATGTCCCCCGCGTCATTCATCCACTTTGGGACCACGCAGGAGCTGCTGCGCATGATGACGGTCGATCTCGGAAAATACCGTTTCCTTGTCTGGTTCGGAAGTGTGAATTCCAACACGGCGGACACGCCCTATGCCGTCAGCAACAGCTACATCAGCCGCCGCGCCTTCGTCGCGGAGGGCAGCTATATCGAAGACTGCTATATTCATCACGGCAGCCGGGTCGGGCGCGGCTGCATTCTCTCCGGTGTGACGCTGAACGGAGAGACCGTACCGGACGGGACGGTTCTGCACGGTCTGAAGCTCGAGGATGGGCGCTTTGCCGTCCGCATGTACGGAATCCAGGATAATCCGAAGGAGAACCGTCTGTTCGGAGAAGATCTCGGTCAGCCGCTGTGGACCGCGCCGGTCTTTCCGGTCTGCGATACCATTGAAGAGGCCGTCGCGAAGGTGCTTGCCCGGACACAGGACACCGGGATGACCAGTCTCAGCGACAGTTTCCGCCGCGCGGATGTGACCGCGATCCTTCCCTGGCAGGAAAAGCTGCTGGACAAGGTGCGGGCCGAGAGCATTCTGCAGGCGATCGACGACGGCGTCTGGGTAGAGAATGTCCATATCGAGGTGACGCCACGGATCGAGCGCCATCTTGTGCATGAGGCGGACCGGATGGATGAAAATATTCCAGAACAGTTCAGCCGTAAAATACGAATCTACTACTACCTGTCGCATCTGGTCCCGGACAGCGACGCGGCGCAGCGGCTGGCAGAAAAATGCTTCGGAACCATCTCCGCGAGCGTCCTGAACGCAGCGATCGAAGGAACGCGCTATCTGCCGGAGCTGCGGCTCATGAAGGAGGAGGTCGTCACGCGTCTGCCGGTACGCGTCAACTGGGGCGGCGGCTGGAGCGACACCCCGCCCTACTGCATGGAGCATGGCGGCACGGTGCTGAACGCAGCCCTCTCTTTCGACGGCAGACTGCCGATCGAAGTGACGCTGAAGAAAATTCCGGAGCATAAAATCATCCTCACCTCGACCGATATCGGTTCCTACCGGGAGTTTACCGATGTGAAAGAGCTGCAGAACTGCAGGAACCCGCACGATGCCTTCGCTCTGCACAAGGCGGCGCTGATTGTCTGCGGCATCATCCCCCTGCAGGAGGAGATTTCCGTGGAGGAGATCTGCGGACGCCTCGGCGGTGGTCTGTATTTCAACACACGGGTCATCGACATTCCGAAGGGCTCCGGCCTCGGCACCAGCTCAATTCTGGCTGGTGCCTGCGTCAAGGGGCTCTATGATATTCTCGGCATGGAGGCCACGCAGAATGAACTTTACAACCGCGTCCTGTGCATGGAACAGCTCATGTCGACGGGCGGCGGCTGGCAGGATCAGGTCGGCGGTCTCGCCCCCGGCGTCAAAATGGTCACGTCCCACGTCGGCCTGAAGCAGGAGATCGAGTGCACGCCGCTCAAGATCTCCGATGAGACGCTGGAGGAACTGAACGAGCGTTTCTGCCTGATCTACACCGGTCAGCGCAGACTCGCGCGAAATCTGCTGCGCGAGGTGACCGGGCGCTACATCGGAAATAACCCGGACAGCCTGGATGCGCTCTACGATATTCAGCGCTCGGCGGTGCTGATGCGTTTTGAACTGGAAAAGGGAAATGTAGACGGCTTCGCCCGTCTGCTCAGTGAACACTGGGAGCTCTCGATGAAGCTGGACGCGGGCTGTACGAATCTCTGTATCGATCAGATCCTGCTGTCCATCGACGATCTGATCGCCGGAAAGATGATCTGCGGCGCGGGCGGCGGCGGCTTCCTGCAGGTGGTACTTCGCAAAGGAGTGTCGAAGGAGGCTCTGCGGAAGCGGCTGCGCGACGTCTTCCAGGACAGCGGCGTCTCCGTCTGGGACAGCCGTATAGAAAAAGGAGCGTAGGCTGCAGGTTCTCATACGGTCTTCGCAGCAAGTGCGAAGACCTGTTCTGAATAGTTACAAAGGAGCTACAGGCGCGTAGCTCCGTCACCTGTCTCTACTACATAGAATTCTGCCCGGCGGCCCGTCCGCCGGGTATAATTTGTTCCGACTTTTTCGATAAATTCACTGACGGAGTCTTCCCCGACAATGCTGACCGTACAGCCCCCGTAACCGGCGCCCATCATCCGTGAACCGACGACGCCGTCAAGCTCCCAGGCCTCCTCCACAAGGATGTCAAGCTCTTCACAGGACACCTCGTAATCCTCCTTCAACGAAAGATGTGAGGCGTTCATGAGCTGTCCGAATTCCCGGATATCGCCCTTCTGCATCGCCTCCACCGCCTGACGGGTGCGCTGGTTCTCCGTGATAACATGGCGCGCCCTGCGCACACACACCGGGCTCTTGATCATCTCCTGCACCTGTTCAAAGACCTCCGCGGTCAGCTCACAGAGATTGTTGATCGAAATAACCCGCTGAAGCTCCCGCAGCGCCTGGTCACACTCATGCCTGCGCTCAAGCGTGCGCTCCACCAGACCCTCTCTGGCCTTTCCGCTGTTCGTGATAATCACCTTTTCATGCGGCAGATCAAGCGGCGAATAGCTGTAAGAGAAATCGCTCGTATCGAGCAGGATCGCGTGATCCTTCTTTCCCATCGCGACGGTGAAGGGATCGAGAATCCCGCCGCCATTCTTCATGTACTCGCCCTCCGCCAGCGCGCTGAAGAGCGCGATGTCGACCTTCGTCACATTCTCAAGGCCCATCAGATCACGCAGAATCAGGCCGGTCGCCACATTGATGGAGGCTGAGGAGCCAATGCCGAGTCCCTTCGGGATCTCCCCATAGTACAGCAGATCGAGTCCTCCCTCCACCGGATAGCCCTTGGCAATGAAGGTGCGGATGACACCCTTCGGATAGTTTCCCCAGTTATCCTCCTCGCGGTAATCGAGTTCGTCGCCCGCGCGGTCCAGAATGCCACTGTCCGGATAATTCAGCGAGCAAAAACGGAAGCGGTTGTCCGGGCGTTTCCGCGCCGCCACATAGGTTCCCGCCGTGAGCGTGCAGGCGAAGATGTGTCCTCCATTATAATCGGTATGCTCCCCGATCAGGTTCGCCCTCCCCGGCGCGAAGTAGACGCTGACCTCGCCGTCCTTTCCGTAGATTTCCTCAAATTTCTCGATCATCCGCTGTTTCATCACAATCCCCCGCCTCAAGTCCGCCGAATCGACACGTTTTTATTATCATAGCATAAATCCTTTTTTTTGCGAAAATTGCAAGTGCAAGTTGAACACATCCGCGAAAAGCTTCAATA
>JAJQCG010000205.1 GCA_021202815.1 Lachnospiraceae bacterium
CTCGGGAGGTTTTGAGTTTCCGAGATCGCTCTATAATTATGCGGGAGGAATTCTGGATCAGAATATCTCTTATCACTCTTATAGACATGAACTTCGGCTCGATCACCGCAATCACTATGATAAGCAGGAACAGACATATCATGATTACGTTATTTCCTAAAAAACTCATTATGCGTTTTTTGTCAAAACGCTTTTCTTTTGTCTTTTCCAATTCTGTCACCTCTCTTACAGGAACTGTGTCGCCAGATGCATGATTGCCTCTTCACTGAAGTCCTGCCGATCTAATTCGCCGGTTTTTCTGCCCTCGCACATGACCATGATCCGATCCGCGAGGCCCAGCAGCTCGTTCATCTCGCTGGAAATCATAATCACACTCTTACCCTGTGCCGCCAGCTCGGAGATAATTACATAAATCTCGTATTTGGCTCCCACGTCGATACCGCGCGTCGGCTCGTCCAGAATCAGAACATCCGGTTCCGTCAAAATCCATCTGGCCAGCAGCGTCTTCTGCTGGTTTCCACCGGACAGGCTGCCAATCGGCGTCCTCGCGCTCGGAGTCTTTACATGCAGCTCCTCAATCCCGCGCCCGGCTATCTCATTGCACTGCCTGTAGCTGATCTTCCCAAATCGCTGAACCCGGTCATACTGCCGGATATAGATATTCTCCCCTACACTGAGCACCGGAAAAATTCCACTTTTTTTCCGATCCTCGGTCAGAAGAGCAATTTTCTTCTTAATTGCGTCGCGCGGACCGCGTATCTGCAGTTCCTCCCCGTCAAGATACAATTTCCCGGACGAGCAGGACCGGAGTCCGAAAATACCTTCCAGAAGCTCTGCCCGCTGCGCGCCGACGAGGCCGGCCACCCCCAGAATTTCTCCGCGGCGCACCTCAAAGCTTACATGCTGAAAACTATTGCTGTGGATAGACGTATAGTCCTCCACACGCAGAACCACCTCTCCCGGCGTATTGGTCTTCTCCGGGAAATACTCTGTCATCTCCCGTCCAACCATTTTGGCGATAATCATATCATTCGTCATCGTATCGGTCGGCCAGGTTCCTATCATACATCCGTCCCGCATGACGCTGACGCTGTCTGAAATCTGATGGATCTCATCCATCTTGTGAGAAATATAAATGATCGCGATTCCCTGCGCCTTCAGGTCCCGGATGATCCGGAATAAATAATCTACTTCCTTTTCTGAAAGCGAGGATGTCGGTTCATCCATGATGATTACATTGGCATTATGGGATACTGCCTTTGCGATTTCGATACACTGGATCTGGGACACCGACAGTTCTTTCACCAGAGCCTTCGGGTCAAACTTCAGATCAAGCCGATCGAGGACCTCAACAGTATCCTCGTACATTTTTTTATAGTCAACCATGAAGCCCTTTTTAGGCAGGCGGCCCATCCAGAGGTTCTCCATTACAGTCAGATGCGGTTCCGGCTGCAATTCCTGATGAATCATGGAAATGCCGTTCTCCAGCGCGTCCAGAGAGTTCTGGAAGTGCACTTCCTGACCCTTGTGAATGATCGTTCCCGCATCCTGTCTGTAAATACCAAACAGGCATTTCATCAACGTGGATTTCCCTGCGCCGTTTTCCCCCCATCAGCGCGTGAACCTTACCCGGCTCCACCTGGAACGTCACGTCATCCAGAGCCTTGACACCGGGAAATTCTTTTGTAATATGGTGCATCTCGAGCACATATTCCTTCTGATCCACCTTTTTCCTCCTTAGAAATCGAAGAGGGCACTTTTGCAATGCCCTCTCCGCAAATTCAGGACTGTCGATATAAATTACTGAACCACATCCAGATTGTCAGCCGTAACTGCCACATAGGGAACCCATACGTACTGGCCATCCAGATCATAGCCGAGGTTCTCGCTGGTGGGCGTCATGCCCTCGTGGAGCAGCTCGCAAAGCTTCACAACTGCATCCGCCTGGCTCACGCCATCGTTAAATACGGAAGAATACATCGTGCCTTCCTCGATCGCAGCCTGCGCTTCCTCATTACAGTCAACGCCGACCACCGCAATGTACTCGCCGCCGTCTACCAGATAGCCCGCAGCCTTCAGAGCCTCGATCGCGCCAAGCGCCATCTCATCATTGTTGGAGATAACGACTTCGATGTCGTCATGAGCCGCCAGAACAGCCTCCATCTCACTCTGACCGTCCGCACGCATCCAGTTCGCGGTCACATTTGCAACCTCTTCTACCTCAATTCCCGCATCCGTGATGGCAGCCACAGAATACTCGGTACGAAGAATCGAATCCTGATGTCCCGGGTCTCCCATGATCATGACATACTGCATCACGCCGTCGCCGTTGCGGTCCGCATCCGGATTGTTGTTCCACCACTCTACCAGAGCCTCGCCCTGCATCGTGCCGGATTCCTCCGCCTTCGCTCCTACATAGTAGCTGTCGGAGTACTCTTCCATCACCTCGTCCTCAGGCTGTACATTAAAGAAGACAACCTGTACGCCCTCCGCAGAGGTCTTCGCCAGAATGTCCGCGGCGTCCGTCGTGTTCATCATGTTGATCGCAAGGATCTCATAGCCCTTTGTCAGGAACAGATCGATGTTGCCGCTGATCACGGTCGTGTCGGACTCGCCGTCCACCATATCAAGCTCGATACCGAGCTCGTCAGCCGTCGCCTGCAGTGCGGTTCTCATGCCGCTCAGGAAGGAGTTGCTGAACTCCTGAATGTTGACGCCGAGCGTCCAGCCGCCTGTCGTCGTCTCCGCAGTTTCCTCAGAAGCCTCTTCCGTCTCTTCCGCGGCTTCCTCGGTCTCTGTCTCCTCAGCCTCCGTCGTGTCGCTGCTCGAGCTCGAGCTGGAGCAGCCGCATCCCACGGCAGTCACAACCATAGCCGCACAGAGCAGCACTGCCAAAAGTTTCTTTTTCATTTCCTAGTATCCTCCTTGTCTTTAAAGTAATACGATAGGTATATCGAATGTCATGCTCCGAAAATAGGGCATGACGTTCAAAAAATAGTAAATTTGTTTCCGGTTCTAGATCATCGCCCGGTACTTCTCCCGCTCCCCGGCGGGAACCTTCAGCGCCTCCATCGCCTGATCTGCTGACAATTTCAGCGTTTCCATCAGATTACGGATGCTTTCAAGTATTGTGTCTGCACGACCCTCCGCAAGGCCTTTTTCCCGGCCTTCCGCACGGCCCTCCGCAAGACCCTTTTCTCGTCCTTCTACCAGGCCCTCCGCGAGACCCTTTTCTCGTCCTTCTGCCAGACCCTCCGCCAGACCGAGCTCACGAGCCTCTTCCTGCGCATAATATTTTTCTTCCCACGCCTGCATATATCTCACCCCAACTTTCTCACTTTGGCGAACCTCCCTCACACGGTCGTGAATCCGATGAAGCCGTTCACTCTTTGAAGCCTGCGCGGCCTGATCCGTGGTATTCTCAATATAATGAAGAAACTCCACCAGCTCCGGAGACACCTCATCATCATTCTCCCCACGGGTATTCAGGAAAATGCGGGTCGCCCCGTCTTCCAGAATGCATCCGGGTACTTCCTGACAGACGGGTTTGAAGGTGTAACAATATTTCCCGTATCCGAACAGGTCAAATGTCATAATAAGGATGATGTAAGTGTTGTTCAGAAGCTCATAATCCGGAATGCCCGGTTTCAGAATACCTGTGTCGATCAGCCCCTGATAATAACGGCTTCTCTTTGCCAGGTCTTTCTTTTTCTCCTGCTGCATCTCTGTGTCATAGACAGTTGTTTCTTCATCCATCGTAAACACATCCAGCCGGATGGATCGGGCAAGCGAGGAAATGCGCACTTCTTTTTCCGTCTGCGCTCTCTCCAGCGGGGGAATCTCCTTCCCGAGAATGATGCTCAGGACCTCCCTGTGCGTCTGCGGATCCTCCATGACCTCATCGAATAAGAAACGGTCAGCAAGGTTCAGTTCCTGCAATGGTACCATATTCCGTTTTTTCATATTCTTTCTCCTTTATCTTAGCATAGTATTTCAGAATTGAACAGGCAAAAAAGCTTCACAAACCATACTCCTCTGTTCAAAAATGATCGTTGGAATTCTCAGGCGAGACGCCGGAAATTACTATGAAAAATATAGATATAGTATACACCGCAAAAGCTGGTATGTCACCGGTCTTTACAGTTTGTTCATAATTTTTGTGAAACATGACGAACAAAAAAGTTGTGGCGTCTGGTGCGCGATGCGCCCCGGACGCCACTGTGTTTCCACTTTCAATTTTATATAATCCGCGCCGGTCTCCGACCGGAAGAATTGCATCCTCTATGCTTCACTGTGCGCGGCCAGCTCCAAGATTAGCTCCTGCGTGCAGTCCTTCGCGGAGAGCTCGCCTTTGATCTTCGCGTCCGCGATGACGATAATGCGATCCGCCATCGACAGGAGCTCCGGCAGCTCAGAGGAAATCATAATAATCGCGACGCCCTCTCTGGCAAGATCGACCATGAGCTTATAGATCTCATGCTTCGCACCGATATCGATACCCCGCGTCGGCTCATCGAGGATCAGTACCTTCGGATCCTGGGCAATCCACTTACTCAGAACGACCTTCTGCTGGTTTCCGCCGGAGAGCTGCTGCACAAGCGTCTCCATACCCGGGGCCTTGATTTCAAGCGCCTCAAAATATTTCCTTGTCACCGCTTCTTCCTTCTCGCGACTGCGCATCCAGCCGTTCGCCACCTTTTTGATGAAGGGGAGCGTAATATTCTCGCGGATCGACATGCCGCCGACAATGCCATCCTTCTTGCGATCCTCAGTCAGCAGCGCCATTCCGTTTCTGATCGCGTCTGCCGTGTTTTTGATCGTGACTTTCTTTCCATCAATCAACACATCGCCGGAAATTTTGGGATCCTTCCCAAACACCGCGTTCATCAGCTCGCTCCTGCCTGCTCCGACGAGCCCGGCTACCCCCAGGATCTCTCCTGCGCGCACATCAAAGGACACGTCGTCGATGATGCGTCTCCCCGGAACGACCTTATGCGCGACCGAGAAATGCTCCGCCCGCAGGACGACATCCCCGATCGGGACCTCCTC
>JAJQCG010000111.1 GCA_021202815.1 Lachnospiraceae bacterium
GTTATCAGCAGGTGGAGATGCAGTCCATGTACGGGACCTACTTCGGGGAAGACTTTATGAATCAGGATCTGACGGGGAGCGGCTCTGTCTATGGAGAAACGGTCCGGGATTCGGTTCTGGAGATGCTTGAAGAGCTTTATGTGATCGAGGCGCACGCGGAGGATCTGGATGTCGCGCTGGACGAGGATGATGAGAGCGCGATCTCAGAGGCGGCGCTGACCTTCCTCGCGTCCAATGACAGCGATACGCTTTCTCTTATGTCCGCGGATGAGGAGACGGTGACACATGTGCTCGAGCTGCTCCGGCTGCAGGTGAAGGTGTACAATTACCTGGCGACGACGATCGACACGGAAGTGGACGAGGAGGAAGCGGCACAGAAGTGTATTACCTATGTGAGCGCCTCCACGGCCGGGACGACCGATGACGATGGGAATACGGTGGATCTGACCGACGAGGAGCTCGAGGAGATCCGCACGGAGCTGGAGACGATCCGGGATGAGGCAGAGGAGAGCGGAGATCTGAGCACAGCTGCGGAGGATCACGACCTGAGCGCGGTCACGACGACCTACGGTTCGAGTGACGAGACGCTGGATGAGAATCTGAAGGCGGCAGCGGACGAGCTTTCCGATGGGGAATATGCCGACATCGTGGAAGGCGACGGTTACTATTACCTCGTCTACATGGAGAGCACCTACGACGAGGATGCGACGCAGACCGAGATTGAGAGCATTCTCGAAGAGCGCGAGCAGGCGGCCTACGATGACTGGCTTGACGCGCTGGTGGAGGCTGCCGAGATCGTGGTAAACGACAGCGTCGTGGAACAGCTCAATTTCGAACGGATCTTCACCGAGAAGACAGAAGAAGAGACGACGGAGGATGAGACTTCTGAGGAGGAGACAGAGGAAGAATCTTCTGATGATGCAGAGGAAACTGTAGAGGAAGACGAGGAGGAGACCGTGGAGGAAGACGCCTCCGCGGAGGAAGCAGAGGCAGAAGAGTCCGAAGAATAACGGACAAAAAGGGGGCTTCTAAAAAATGAGCGTGACGCAGAATCTGACACTGATGACGGATCTGTATGAACTGACGATGATGCAGGGATACTTTAAAAATCCCGTGCAGGAGACGGCGATCTTCGACGCGTTCTACCGCACAAATCCCTGTGGGAACGGTTACGCGATCGCCGCGGGACTGGAGCAGGTGATCGATTATATCAAAAACCTGCACTTCTCCCCGGAGGATATAGAGTATCTGCGCAGTCTCTCGATTTTTGACGAGGATTTTCTGGACTATCTCGGGAGATTTCGTTTCAGCGGCGATATCTACGCGATTCCGGAGGGTACGGTCGTGTTTCCCAGAGAACCGCTGATTAAAGTAGTCGCGCCGATCATGGAGGCGCAGCTCATGGAGACGGCGATTCTGACGATTATCAATCATCAGAGCCTGATTGCGACCAAGGCGGCCAGGGTCGTGAACGCGGCGAGAGGTGACGGAATCATGGAGTTCGGACTCCGACGCGCGCAGGGACCGGACGCCGGCGTCTATGGGGCGCGGGCGGCGATGATCGGCGGCTGCATCGGCACGTCGAACGTGCTGACCGGCCAGCTCTTTGACGTGCCGGTGCTTGGCACGCACGCGCACAGCTGGATTATGAGTTTCCCGGATGAATACACTGCCTTTAAGACTTACGCGGAGCTCTATCCGAATGCCTGCACGCTGCTGGTGGACACTTATGACACGCTGAAGTCCGGCGTGCCGAATGCGATCCGCGTATTCAAGGAGATGCGGCGTGCGAAGAAGCTGAACGGGCGTTACGGTATCCGTATCGACAGCGGCGACCTTGCCTATCTTTCGAAGGAAGCCCGTAAGATGCTTGACGCGGCAGGCTTCCATAACGCGATTATTTCCGCATCGAGCGATCTCGACGAGTATCTGATCGACAGCCTGAAGACGCAGGGCGCGAAGATCACGTCCTGGGGCGTTGGTACGAACCTGATCACCTCAAAGGACTGCCCGGCCTTCGGCGGCGTCTACAAGCTCGCGGCGGTGAAGCAGGGGGACGGAGAGTTTATCCCGAAGATCAAGCTCTCGGAGAACAGCGAGAAGATTACAAATCCCGGAAATAAGACGGTTTACCGTATTTATGAGAAGAATAACGGAAAACTGAAGGCCGATGTGATCAGCCTGGTGGACGATGTATTTGATGAGTCGAAGGATCTGACGATTTTTGATCCGAAGGAGACCTGGAAGAAGACGAAGCTGAAGGGCGGCAGCTACACGCTGCGCGAGCTCATGGTCAAGGTCTTCGATCAGGGCGAGTGCGTCTACGATTCCCCGTCCGTCATGGATATCCGCGAATACTGTATCGGAGAGCAGAACACGCTCTGGGACGAGACGCGGCGTCTGGTAAATCCGCATAAGGTTTACGTGGATCTCTCAGACCGCCTGTTTGAGATGAAATGGAGCCTGCTCGATCAGATGGGCGTGAAAGCAGAATAGAAAAGGAATAGCACCTGCGAGGGTGCTATTTTTTTGCCCCCTCACATAAGATAGAGAGGATGTGAGGCAGCTGGACGGCAGTCGGCTGCGAAGTGATCGAGGTGGGGGAGTTTATGAACGAGAGAGATTTGCAGGTATTGGAGCAGTATTCGTTTGCGGTGAATGACAGCAGACGCGTCCGGGGAGCGTATCTTCTGGACACCGATGCGGGGCTGAAGCTGCTGCGCGAGTGTTCCGTGAGTGCGAACCGTCTCGCGCAGGAGCAGAGGCTGCTCGCCCATCTTCGCGAACAGGGCTTTTCGGTGGATCAGCTGGAGCCGGACAAAGAAGGAAACCTGCTCTGCGTTTATCACGAGAGATTTCCCTATATGGTGAAGGAATTGCCGGAGGGGAGGGAGTGCGATACGAGAAATGAGAGCGAAATCCTGCGGGCGGTTTCCTTGTTGGCCCGGCTGCATCTTGCCCTGCGTTTCCCGGAGTCTGCCGGAGCGGAGAGCCTGAAATTCTCCGGGCGGGACGCCCGTGAGGAGATGTGCCACCACAACCGGGAGCTGCGGAAGATCTATGCGTTTATGAAAAAAAAGAACCGGAAAAATGAGTTTGAGACTGCCTGTCTCTCCTGTTTTCCGCAGGTGCTTGCGGAGGCTGAGAGCGCGGAGCGGTGGCTTGGGGTCTCCGGGTATGAGAGTCTGCGGGCGCAAGCGCTCGCGGAAGGCCATTTCTGCCATGGCGAGTATATTCACCATAATATTCTTATAAACGGCGAAAAGATGACGATTGTTAATTTTGAAAAATTTTCGCTCGACGTGCAGATCAATGACCTGGGTCTGTTTGTGAGAAAAATTCTCGAAAAGCAGGGCTATGATCCCAGGCTCGGCAGACGGATGCTGGAGGCTTATGAGCAGGAGAAGCCTCTTTCAGCGGCGGAGCGGGCCTACTTAGGCGTCTGCCTTGGCTATCCGGAAAAATTTCGCAAGCTTGTAAATTACTATTACAATACGAATAAGGCATGGATACCGGGCAAGCACATGGAGAAACTGGAAAAATTCCTGTCACAGAGGGAAAAAAGGATTTCCTTTTCTGAGGAAATAGGCTATACTTGATTTAACACTTAGTTTCACGGAGGTAGGAAAATACTATGGGCTACAGGGAGATTTACGACGAATGGCTTAAGAATCCTTATTTTGACGAGGATACGAAGGCGGAGCTTCGCGCGATCGCGGACGATGAGAAGGAGATCAAGGAGCGCTTCTACAAGGATCTGGAGTTCGGCACGGCGGGACTGCGCGGCGTCATCGGCGCGGGCATCAACCGCATGAACATCTATGTAGTGCGCCGGGCAACGCAGGGGCTGGCAAATTACATCAAAAAGCAGGGGAAAAAGGATCCAAGTGTGGCGATTGCCTACGATTCCCGCCACATGTCGCCGGAGTTTTCGGAGGAGGCGGCGTTGACGCTGGCGGCGAACGGCATCAAGGCTTATCGCTTCGAGTCTCTGCGGCCGACGCCGGAGCTGTCCTTCGCGGTGCGCGAGCTCGGCTGCATCGCCGGTCTGAATATCACGGCGAGCCACAACCCGCCGGAATATAACGGCTACAAGGTCTACTGGGAGGACGGCGCGCAGTTCACGCCGCCGCATGACAAGGGCGTGACTGCGGAGGTGCTCGCGATCACTGATCTGTCGACTGTGAAGACGATGAGCCACGAGGATGCGGTCGCGGCGGGTCTGTACGAGACGATTGGCCAGGAGATCGACGATAAATTCATCGGACATGTCAAGGCGCAGGTCGTGAACCAGGACGCGATCGACAAGATGCAGAAGGATATCCGCATCGTCTACACGCCGCTGCACGGCACGGGAAATATCCCGGCGAGACGCGCGCTGAAGGAGCTTGGTTTTGAGAATGTCTATGTTGTGCCGGAGCAGGAGCTCCCGGACGGCGATTTCCCGACCGTCAGTTATCCGAATCCGGAGGCGGCGGAGGCCTTCACGCTGGGACTTGCGCAGGCAAAGAAGATCGATGCAGATCTCGTACTCGCGACTGACCCGGATGCGGACAGGCTTGGCGTCTATGTAAAAGATACAAAATCCGGCGATTACATACCGCTTACCGGCAATATGTCCGGCGCTCTGCTCTGCGACTACGTGCTGAGCCAGAAGCAGGCGGCGGGCAGGATTCCGGCGGACGGCCAGGTCGTCAAGTCGATCGTCTCCACGAATCTGATCGACGCGGTCGCGGCGAATTATGGTTGCGAGCTGGTCGAGGTGCTGACCGGCTTCAAGTTCATCGGCCAGCAGATTCTGAAAACGGAGCAGACCGGAAAGGGAACCTACCTCTTCGGCATGGAGGAGTCCTACGGCTGCCTGATCGGCACCTATGCGCGCGACAAGGACGCGATCTCCGCGACCGTTGCCCTCTGTGAGGCGGCCTGCTATTATAAGCAGAAGGGCATGACGCTCTGGGATGCGATGCTCGCGATGTATGAAAAATACGGTTACTATAAGGATTTTGTGAAATCAATCGAGCTGAAGGGTATCGAGGGTCTCGCAAAGATCCAGGAGATTCTTGAGACGCTCCGGAACAATACGCCGGAAGTCGTCGGGGGATATAAGGTACTCTCCGCACGTGACTACAAGCTGGGCACGATCAAGGATATGGCGACCGGCGAGGTGCGCCCGACCGGCCTTCCGCAGTCGAATGTACTCTATTATGACCTGGAGGACGGCGCGTGGCTCTGTGTGAGACCGTCCGGCACCGAGCCAAAGGTGAAGTTCTACTGCGGCGTGAAGGGTAGCTCGCTCGAGGACGCCGACGCGAAGAGCGCTGCACTCGGCGACGCAGTTCTGGCCATGATACAGCCGATGCTGTAATAAGCCTGAAAAGCTCAGCTCAGGGCTGTCGTTGTGCTAAAAAAACTTGACAGGAAAAAAATGCATAGTAGAATAAATTCTGTTCTGAGCGCGGGTGTAGTTCAATGGTAGAACACCAGCCTTCCAAGCTGGATACGTGGGTTCGATTCCCATCACCCGCTCTTACATGCGACAGTAGTACAGTTGGTAGTACGCCACCTTGCCAAGGTGGAGGTCGCGGGTTCGAGCCCCGTCTGTCGCTCTTCGAAAAGTCCTGAGTCTCAGGGCTTTTTATTTTTCGCGTTGCATTTTGTGTCGAACAGGCGGGAGGAAATCTTCGGACGAATGGCAATAAAAAAAGGCCATGCGGCCTGAGTTTTCGAGGGAGTGGGGACTCTTGCGAGTCCCCTAAAGTATTATGAATGAAATACTGATGTGTTCCTATTACGTGTATTATCATAACAGGAATTTGTGACCAAAGTGTGGCAAGAAAATAAAGGATTTCTAAAAATCATTGCAATCCGGATGGAATATGGTAAACTGTAACTATTCGGAGCCGGCCGGTTTTGCGCAGCATTCAAAAGCCGGTTTCCGCGCAAAGGCAGGTGGCGGGAGCGCCGCGGTTTACAGTGGTTATGCAGAAGGGATGGATGGAGCATGAATTTCTATAGTAATAAAAACAGGAGAAGGTTAGCGGCGGTGATCGTGGTGATTCTCGTGCTCGCCATGGTGGTGCCGCTTTTGAGCTACGCATTGTAGCGGAGAAGGAAAGAGGAGAGGACTATGAAAAAATATGGAAGCGGCGCGCTTCTCGGTTTCTGTCTGCTGATGCTTCTGCCCGGCATGACGGTCAGCGCGGCGGGAACCACGATCCTCAGCGGCGTCACGATTGAGGGCGTGGATGTGTCCGGTATGACGAGAGACGAGGCACTGAGCGTGCTGGAGAGCTATGAGAAAGAGCTGGACGAGGAGATTCTCGTGCTGCGGATTGGCGAAAATGAACTGGAAGCGGATCTGAAATCTTTCGGTGTCACCTATTCCAACGAGGAGGTCGTCGATGAGGCGCTGAGCCTGGGACGGACGGGGAATATCGTGAAGCGCTATAAGGATCAGAAGGATCTGCAGTACAGCGGGAAAGATTATGCGCTTGGCCGCTCGGCAGACGAGGATATGGTGCGCGCCTATGTCGAGGAGACCTGCACACAGTATGATCAGGAGGCGCAGAACGCTTCTCTGACCCGTGAGAACGGAAGCTTTATATTTGTGGCCGGGACGGAAGGCCTGGAGCTCAACGTGGACGCCGCGGTCAGCGAGATTATGGATTATCTGGAAAATGACTGGACATCGGGCGAGAATGGGCTGGAGCTTTCGGTGGAGGTGACGGAGCCGGAGGGGAGTGCGGAGGAACTGGCTTATGTGCAGGATCTTCTTGGTACATACACGACCAGCTTCTCGACTTCGAGTACGGATCGCTGCAAGAATCTGGAGAGCGGCGCCGCGCACATCGACGGGACTGTGCTCTATCCGGGTGAAGAATTTTCTACTTATGAGGTGGTGGCTCCGTTCACGGAGGAGAATGGCTATGTGATGGCCGGTTCTTATCTGAACGGAGAGGTGGTCGACAGCATGGGCGGAGGTATCTGCCAGGTGTCGTCGACCCTGTATAATGCGGTGCTGCGGGCGGAGCTGGAGGTGACGGAGCGGTCGCCGCACTCCATGACGGTGCACTATGTCGATCTTTCCGAGGACGCCGCGATTGCCGGAACCTACAAAGATTTTAAATTTGTGAATGGCACGGACTATCCGATTTACATAGAGGCGTACACGACCTCGGACAAGAAGATTACCTTTAATATATATGGAAAGGAAACGCGCGACAGCAACCGGACGTTGGAGTTCGAGAGCGTGACAGTCAGCACGACGGAGCCGACGACGGTACTGGTCGAGGACGCGAGCCAGGGGCTCGGCTACAAATCCGTCTCTTCCGGGTCGACCGGTTATGTGGCGGAGCTGTACAAGATTGTCTATGTGGACGGTGTGGAGACGGAGCGCGTTCGCGTTAATAAGAGTACTTATCAGGCGACAAATCGCACGGTAACCTATGGCACGGCGGGCGATGCGACGATCTCGGAGAATCTGCGTGCGGCGATTGCTCTGCAGGATGAGGCGCTTGCGGACGCCAATATCGCGGATATCGTGGCGGCCAACGCTGCAGCGGCGGCTGCCGCCGCACAATGACTGAGCTTATGCCATGGAAATAGGAAAAGTACCGGAAACAGTTTTGAAAAGGGCAGTTTTTCAGCAGATCCGGACGAAGCGGGAGGAAATCCTGACGGGGCCGGGCATCGGCGAGGACTGCGCGATTATGCAGCTCGGGCCGGACGAAGTATTTGTTCTGTCCACCGATCCGATCACCGGGACGGACAAGGACATGGGGACGCTGGCGGTGCAGATCACGGCCAATGATCTGGCGAGCGCAGGAGCGGAGCCGGTGGGTATGTTGCTGACTGTGCTGCTGCCGCCGTCGGCGGATGAGGAGATGATCCGCCGCCTGATGGGCGAGGTGGAATGTGCCTGCGAGAAGCTGCATATACAGGTGATGGGCGGTCATACGGAGGTGACGGCGGTGGTAAATCAGCCGGTCATTTCCGTCACCGGAGTCGGAAGGGCAAAAAAGGGTCGACAGGTGACGACGGGAGGAGCTCATGTGGGCGACGACGTGATCGTCACGAAATGGATTGGCATTGAGGGCACTTCCATCATCGCGAAAGAAAAGGAGGAAGAACTTCTACGGCATTTCCCCGCGGAACTTGTGGAGGAGGCGGAAGGTCTCAGCCGCTTCCTGTCAGTGGTGCCGGAGGCGATGATCGCCGTAGAAAACGGCGTGACCGCCATGCACGACGTGACCGAGGGTGGCATCTACGGCGCGCTCTGGGAGCTCGCGGAGGCGTCGGGCGTCGGGCTTGCGGTCGAGAAGGAGAAGATTCCGCTCCGACGTGAGACGGAGGAGCTCTGCAAATATTTTCATCTGGATCCATACCGTCTGATTTCGAGCGGTTCTATGCTGATGACAGCGCCGGACGGACACCGGCTTGTGGAAGCGCTGGAGAGAGCGGGGATTGCGGCGTCAGTTGTTGGACGTTGTGTCGCGGGAGAGGCGAAGACCATTCAAAGCGGCACGGACACGATCGCCCTTGGCAGACCGGAGACGGATGAGTTATATAAAATCTATGAATAGAGGATAATGGGATGAGAGAGAAGATTTTGACTTACATGGAGCGCAACAGCCGCGTGGACCTGAAGGACCTGGCGGTCATGCTCGGAACGGACGAAGTGACGATCGCCAACGAGATCGCCGATATGGAAAAGGAAGGCGTGATCTGTGGCTATCACACGCTGATCGACTGGGATAAGACCAGCTCCGAAAAGGTGACGGCGCTGATCGAGGTGAAGGTGACGCCGCAGCGCGGTCTCGGCTTTGATAAGATTGCGGAGCGCATCTACAATTATCCGGAGGTAGACTGTGTGTATCTGATTTCCGGAGGCTTTGATTTTATGGTCATGATTGAGGGCAAGACGATGCGCGGTGTGGCGCAGTTTGTCTCCGAAAAGCTCTCGACGCAGGACTCGGTGCTGAGCACGGCTACTCATTTCATATTGAAGAAATACAAGGATCATGGTTCGATCATGGTTCATACAGCAAAGGATGAAAGGATTCTGGTGACGCCATGAGAGATCCGCTTTCCAGTACAATCAGAGAGAGATTAAGCCTTCCGGTATCCGCAAATTTTTCGATCTCGTCAGCGAGATGGAGGACGCGATTTCGCTCGGCGTGGGCGAACCGGACTTCGATACGCCGTGGCATATCCGCGATGAGGGTATCTATTCCCTTGAGCGTAGCCGCACCTTTTATACTTCCAACGCAGGTCTGAAGGAGCTGAAGGAGGAGATCGCGAACTATCTGGAGCGCAGAATTCATGTTTCCTATGACTATCGGGATGAAGTGCTCGTGACCGTGGGCGGCAGCGAGGGCATTGATGTCGCGATGCG
The DNA here is from genome assembly GCA_021202815.1 of Lachnospiraceae bacterium. Classification (GTDB taxonomy): domain Bacteria; phylum Bacillota; class Clostridia; order Lachnospirales; family Lachnospiraceae; genus Hominiventricola. Next base: position 9,398 of record JAJQCG010000111.1, read on the forward strand.
CGCGATGCTCGACCCGGGGGACGAGGTGCTGATTCCGCAGCCAAGTTATGTCTCCTATGAGCCCTGCGCGGTGCTCGCGGGCGGTAAGCCGGTGATCATCGAACTCAAGGCGGAAAATGAGTTTCGGTTGACTCCGGCAGAACTGCTGGAGAAGATCACCGACCGGACGAAGCTGCTCGTCCTGCCCTTTCCGAATAATCCGACGGGCGCGATTATGGAGCGCGAGGATCTGGAGGCGATCGCGAAGATCATTATTGAGAAGGATATCTTTGTTCTCTCGGACGAGATTTACAGTGAGCTGAGCTACAAGGGAGAGCATGTTTCGATCACGTCAATCCCTGGCATGCGGGAGCGGACGATCCTGATCAACGGTTTTTCCAAGGCTTATGCGATGACCGGCTGGCGGCTCGGCTATGCCTGCGGCCCGGCGGAAATTATTAAACAGATGACGAAGATTCATCAGTTCGCGATCATGTGCGCGCCGACCACGAGCCAGTACGCGGCGGTGGAGGCCCTGCGGAACGGGGACGAGGATGTCGCCATGATGCGCGAGGCCTATGACCAGAGGCGCCGTTACCTGGTACACGCGTTCAAGGAGATGGGACTTGAATGTTTTGAACCCTATGGAGCCTTCTATATTTTCCCGTGCATTAAGGAATTCGGAATGAGCTCCGAGGAATTTGCGGCCCGCTTCCTGCAGGAGGAGAAGGTGGCGGTCGTGCCGGGCACGGCGTTCGGCGACTGTGGAGAGGGCTTTCTGCGTATTTCCTATGCCTATTCGCTCGACAATCTGAAAGTCGCGCTGGGCAGACTGGAAGACTTCATTGGCCGTCTGCGGGCTGAGAAGGCATAGGAGATAAGCTATGGCGCTGAATATTGTGCTGTATGAACCGGAGATTCCTGCAAATACGGGAAATATCGGGAGAACCTGTGTGGCTACGGGCAGCAGGCTTCATCTGATTGAGCCGCTCGGCTTCCGGATCGGGGAGAAGGACTTAAGAAGAGCCGGGATGGATTACTGGAAGGATCTGGATGTGACGATCTATATGGATTACGAGGACTTCCTGGCGCGCAATCCAGGCGCGAAGATCTATATGGCCACGACGAAGGGACCGAATTTATATACGGACACGCGCTTTGAGCCGGACTGCTATCTCATGTTCGGCAAGGAGAGCGCCGGACTGCCGGAGGAGCTGCTCCGCGACAATCAGGAGCGCGCGATCCGCATCCCCATGAATCCGGATATTCGCTCGCTGAATCTGTCCAACTCGGTCGCGATCGTGTTGTACGAGGCATTGCGGCAGCAGGGCTTTCAGGGGATGCAGCTCTCTGGGAAGCTGACTCGTTACGAATGGAGCTAGTGTGCCGGTCTGATACGCTGGAGGAATGTTGTTGAGAAATACGCTGCGAAAATGGTACAGAAGAATGCTTTGTCTTACGCTCGCGCTCTGCGTGGGCCTTTCTTCGTGTGTTGTATTTGCGGTGAGCGAGGAGACGCAGAACAAGATCGATCAGACGGAGGAGGAGAAGGTGGCGGCCGAGGAGGAGAAAGCCGCTGCCGAGGAGGAGCAGAGCAGCCTGAACAGCGCGAAGGAGGAGATGGAGCAGTACCTGGAGCAGCTCACATCTCAGGCGAACAGCCTGAATGAGCAGGTGGCGCTGCTTGAAGAGGAGCTCGAGGTGAAGGAGGCCGAGGTTGCCGCGAAGGAAGCGGAGGTCGCGCAGGCTGAGGCGGAGCTCGAGGAGCAGTATGCGGACATGAAGACCCGTATTCAGTATATGTATGAGAATGGTCAGAACACCGTGATCTCCTATATGCTGGCACTGCTGACCGGTGGGATTACCGATATGCTGAACCAGGTGGAATACGCGGTCAGTATCAATGAGTATGATCGTGATATGCTGGAAAATTACAAGGCTTCGAAAACGGCGCTGGAGCAGCAGTATGCCGAGCTCCAGGACGAACAGGAAGCACTGGAACTTCTGAAGACGGAGACGGAGGAGAAGAAGCAGCAGGTCGCGACGCAGCAGGCCTCTACGGGTTCGAAAATCAGCTCCTACAACAGTCAGCTGGCGGAGCTGGAGGAGGAAATCACGGACATCGACGAGCTGATCGAGCAGAAGACGGCGTTGCTCAATGAATTGATCGCACAGGCGGAGGCGGAGGAAGAGGCGGCCAGAATTGCGGCGGCCCAGAGCGCGGCCTCGTCCATGAGCGGGACGGTTATCGTCGGTGACGCGAATATATCAAGAGAGACGATTACTCTGAGCGATTATGAAATTCTGCTTCTGGCGGCCATGATCTACTGCGAGGCGGGCGGCGAGAGCGCGGAGGGCCAGCTCGCGGTGGGCTATGTGATCATGAACCGTCGGCGCAGTTCTCTCTATCCGAGTACCCTGGAAGGAGTGCTGCGCCAGTCGAAGCAGTTTGAGCCGGTCAGTTCGGGGCGCTTTGACCTGGTACTGCAGGCGGAGCAGGATGATACCATTACGAATATCGTGACGGAGTCGTGCTGGAACGCGGCGCGTACTGTCATAAACGGGACCAGCAATGTGGGCGATTCCCTGTTTTTCCGTACCTGGTCGCCGGTACCGTCTCTGATCACGAATCTGCAGAATAATAATGTCCCGTACTGGATTATCGGGGCTCATGTCTTCTATTACTACTGGACGAGCTACAGCACGAGTTCGAGCAGCTCGGACAGCGGCGACTCCGGGAATGACGACTCTGAAAGCGAAGAATCGGATGGCGATACGGACGAGGACACGGAGTAGAGCTTTGAAAAAAACTCTTTACAAATTAAATTAATCATTGTATAATGTACAAGTTCGCAGACGAGGACACATAATTCGATGCGTGGCTCAGTTTGGTAGAGCGCTGCGTTCGGGACGCAGAGGTCGCAGGTTCAAATCCTGTCGCATCGACTCCTTGGCAGGGGCGCCGGAAAGCTTGATTTTGCAGGCTTTCCGGTCTTTTTTTACGCTCAGTCAGCGCAAATCTCTGCGTGTGAAATAATATCCGGACTTGCACTTCGAACGGAGAATGGGTATAATAGGCGGGTACTACAAAAGACAGTTTTACAAGGGGATACAAGTATTATGAAAAAGGTAGTAAAGTTTGGCGGGAGCTCTCTGGCGAGCGCGGAGCAGTTCCGGAAGGTCCGGGATATCGTTCTGGCGGAGGAGAGCCGCAGGTATGTGGTGCCTTCCGCGCCGGGAAAGCATTTTAATGGAGACACGAAGGTGACGGATCTTCTGTATCAGTGCTATTATGCGGCGGCGAACGGCGAGGATTTCAGCGGACTGATGAAGCAGATCCGCACCCGTTATGAGGAGATCATAGAGGGCCTGGAACTGGAGCTTTCTCTGGATGATGAGTTTGAGAAAATCTCCGAGAATTTTAAGAACAGAGCGGGCAGCGATTACGCGGCTTCCCGCGGGGAATACCTGAATGGTATTCTGCTGTCGGCTTATCTGGGTTATCCGTTCGTGGACGCGGCCGAGGTGATTCGCTTTGACGGGAATGGAGAGTTCGATGCGGACACGTCGAACTGTCTGCTCGGCAAACGTCTCGAGGATACGCCGAACGCGGTGATTCCGGGATTTTACGGTGCGTATGAGGACGGCGCGATCAAGACCTTCTCGCGGGGCGGCTCCGATATCACCGGTTCTATCGTTGCCAGTGCGGTGGAGGCGGATCTTTATGAGAACTGGACGGATGTGTCCGGCTGCCTGGTGGCGGATCCGAGGCTGATTCAGGACCCGGCGGTGATTGACATCATCACGTATAAGGAGCTCAGGGAGCTGGCCTATATGGGAGCGACGGTCCTGCACGAGGACGCGATTTTCCCGGTGCGCAAGGCAGAGATTCCGATCAATATCCGCAATACCAATCGTCCGAATGATAAGGGAACGATGATTGTGGCGCGCACCTGTCATAGACCGGACTATACAATCACGGGAATTGCCGGAAAGAAAGGATTTGTTGCGGTCAATATTGAGAAGGATATGATGAACAGCGAGATCGGTTTCTGCCGCAGGGTATTGTCCGAGTTTGAAAAACAGGGAATCTCGATTGAGCATATGCCTTCCGGGATCGACACGATGACCGTGATCGTGCACCGGGACGAGTTTGAGGCGCACGAGCAGCAGGTTCTTGCGGGTATTCAGCGGGCGGTAAATCCGGATTATCTCGACGTGGAGGGAGATATCGCACTGATTGCCGTGGTGGGACGCGCCATGAAGTCGACGCGCGGCACGGCGGGCCGGATATTTTCCGCGCTGGCGCATGCCAATGTGAATGTAAAGATGATTGATCAGGGCTCCAGCGAGTGGAATGTCATCGCGGGCGTTCGGGATGAAGATTTTGAGAAGGCGATCCGGGCGATTTACGATATTTTTATTAACACGCAGCTTTAAAGAATGTTTTAAATTTTTGTGAAATTGAGCTATTTTGCACCCGGATGTGGTATACTTTCTCGTATAGACCTGATTAGGAGAAAGACGGCATGGTTACACGGGAAGAGTTTTACATGGACTCCGTTGACGAAGTTCACATGATACACGGCTACCGCTGGTACGATCCGCAGAGAGAGACGAAGGGCGTTCTCCAGCTCGTGCACGGCATGCTGGAATATATAGGACGATACGACAGATTTGCCTCGCACATGGCGGAGGCGGGCTATTTTGTGGTCGGACACGACCATCTGGGACACGGTGATTCGGTGAACAGTCCGGAGGAGCGTGGCTGTGTCGGAGAGGACGGCGCCTCACTCTGGCTGAGGGACATCGATCAGGTGCGGCGGATGACAGCGGCAGGTATGCCGGATGTGCCGTATATCATGCTGGGGCACAGCATGGGCTCGTTTCTGGTGCGGCGCTACCTGATCTATCGCGGGAAAAAGGTGGACGGCGCGATCATCATGGGTACCGGTCAGCAGCCGGCTTTCCTCTGTGGACTGGGGCGGCTGGTTGTGAGCGTGAGCATGCTAGGCAGCGGAAGAGACGGAAGAAGCCGGCTGCTGGATCAGATGACCTGCAGCGGCTACGCAAAGCGCTTTCCCGACAATGCGCGGACAGGAAGCTGGCTGAGCCGCGACCCGCAGGTAATGCTCGATATGCTGCAGGACACGAAGATGGCCTTCCGCTTTTCCCTGGGGGCGTATGAGGCTTTGTTTCAGACCTTTCAGGAGGTCGTCACTCCGCGCGCGGCTGCCCGGATGCCGAAAGATCTGCCGCTTCTCATTCTCTCCGGAGATGAGGACCCGGTTGGTGAAAATGGAAAAGGCACGCGGCGTTTTGAAGAGATGCTCCGGAAGATCGGCATGGAGGATGTGCGCTGTATGATCTATCCGCACGGACGGCATGAGCTTCTGAATGAGCTGAATAAAGAAGAAGTAATGAACGATATCGAGCTCTGGTGCGCGGATATCTGCGCGCGGAGTGCGGGTGAGGAATAGGAAGATGATGAGAATGAAGAGATGGATTTCCATATTTATGGCCGCAATGATGCTGACAGCCTTTTTGCCGACGGGGAGCCTGTGCGTTGAGGCTGCCGGAACGGCGGTGCTCGCATTGGGGGCGGATCTGAGTGATTCCGAACGCGCGACCGTATTCTCAGAGATGGGAATCACGGAGGAGGAAGCGGCCTCTTACGAGACGATCTATATTACGAACGCGATGGAACATGAGTATCTGGACGATTCGCTCGGTTCCTCTGTCGTCGGCACGCGTGCGCTTTCATCGGTCCTGCTGATCCCGCAGGAGAGCGGCGCCGGACTTACGGTGGAGACGCATAATATCAGTTACTGTACGGTTGCCATGTACCGCAATGCCCTGCTGACGGCAGGCGTGGAGGATGCGCAGGTGATTGTGGCTGCACCTTTCTCGATCAGCGGTACGGCGGCCCTGATCGGGGCGGTGAAGGCATATGAGACTTACAGCGGTACGGAGGTCAGCGAGGAAGCTCTGGATGTGGCCACGGATGAGCTGGTGCTGACCGGCGAGCTGAGCGAAGAACTGGATTCGGAGGATATTTCCGATCTGATCGCCTATCTGAAGCAGCAGGTTGCAGAGCAGGACCTGGATGATCCGGATAAGCTCACGGAGCTCGTGACGCAGGCTGCCGCGGAGATGGGGATTGAGCTGACGGATGAGCAGATTTCCCAGATCGTGAATCTGCTGCTGAAGCTGAATAATCTGGATATCGATGTGGACAGTCTTGTGTCGCAGGCACAGGATCTGTACAGCAAGATAGAATCCCTGGGAATTAACATTGACGGCGAGAAGGTGGGGAATTTTATCACCCGTTTTATATCGTCTGTATGGAATCTGATTCAGAGCTTTCTGTCGAAGTAAGCGGGGTCAGTCTTCCTCTATAACGTGAAATTCCAGAAAATCAAAATCAACGTGCTCGACAAAACTGTCCTGCCGGAAACGGGTTCTGGCGTGACGCTGGAATTCTCTGATATTGGAGTCCAGCCAGATCGGAGTTCCCAGATCAAAGGCATGGCAGATTTCGTCCAGCGCATGGAATACCTTATGCGTGCGGGTATCTTTGCTGTCGTCGCAGACTGTGATATCATTGCGCAGATGATTGTCTTTTATGATTTTTCCCCATACACGGAACATGGAACGTCCTCCAAGCGCTTATCTTAAGAGGAAGTATAGCGGTTTTGGACCATGTTGTAAAGAGGCGAAACCTGGCAGGAGGTAAAAGAAAAATGGCGGAGGAGATGAGTATCCGGGAGTATATCCGCAGAAAACCGCGGGAGGATGGCTTTGAAACGGCCATGTTTATCTATCAGTCCGCGCTTGCTCAGATGAACAGCCGCATCGAGGTGCTGAACAATGAGCTGAACCATGTATATTCCTACAATCCGATTGAGTATGTGAAATCACGTCTGAAGACGCCGGAGAGCATCATGAAGAAGCTGCGGAAGCAGGGGCATGATGTCAGTATCGACGATATGATCGAGTATGTCAATGATATCGCAGGCGTGCGGATTACCTGTTCGTTTTTCTCCGAGATCCAGTTCCTGGCGGCGATGCTCGCGCGGCAGGATAATCTTTCTGTGCTCAGTATCAAGGATTATCTGGGGCATCCAAAGGAAAGCGGATACAAGAGCTATCATATGCTGCTCCTCGTTCCGGTTGCGTTGGCCGATGCTGTCGTGCCCACGAAGGTGGAGGTTCAGATCCGGACGATGGCAATGGATTTCTGGGCAAGCCTTGAGCATAAGATCTATTATAAATATGAAGGAAACGCCCCGGATTATTTTGCGCGGGAGCTTCGGGAGTGCGCTTCGATTATCTCAAAACTTGACGCGAAGATGATGTCGCTGAATGACGCGATGAAAAAGATGGACGGCGAGTAAACACCCGCCGTCCATCTCCTATAGATGAGGAGTGCCCCGGCAATACGGATGCCGGGGCTATTATGAAAAAATCTGTCTATCTGTCTGTGAAAATCAATGTATCTTTGATCTGCAATTACTATAGCAATAAAATGTGAACAAAGTATGAATAAACTTTTAATATACTGTAAATCTGGACAAAAACAGGGAGAAACATCGAAAATTAATGTGCAAAATAGATAAATCAAGACTGAGAGGCAGAAGCCTGATTTCATGCATATTGTAAAAAATGCTAAAAGGTGCTATGATAAACCCATGCAGGGAGGAAGACTTTGGATATGGCATTGACGAAATCGCCCATCTATGTGATCGGGCATAAAAACCCGGATACGGACTCGATCTGTTCGGCGCTGGCTTACGCGGAACTGAAAAACAGGCTTTATGGAGGTGGATACTGCGCAGCGAGGGCAGGACAGATTAACCAGGAGACGCAGTATGTGCTGAATTTTTTCCAGGTGCAGGCGCCGGTTTACATACCGGATGTCATGACGGACGTGAGCGATATGGAGATTCACAGGACGGAAGGCGTCTCCGGAGAGATATCCCTCAAAAAAGCCTGGAATATGATGCGGGAGCAGGGAGTCGTGACGCTGCCGATCACACAGGGGCAGAAGCTGCAGGGGCTGATTACGATCGGTGATATTGCCAACGCCTATATGGACGTGTACGACAACTGTATCCTGTCCGTGGCGAAGACCTCCTATCGGAATATTCTGGAAACCCTGGATGCGGAGTTGCTGATCGGGGATATCGATGCGACCTTTGACCGGGGAGCCGTTGTCATTGCGGCGGCAAATCCGGACGTGATGGAGGATCACATCAGTGAAGGTGATATGGTCATTCTTGGAAACCGCTACGAGTCGCAGCTTTGCGCGATTGAGATGAATGCGGCCTGCATCATTGTCTGCATGGAGGCGAAGGTTTCCCGCACGATCCGGAAGCTGGCGCAGGAGCATGGCTGCAGTATCATTGTGACGCCGCATGATACCTTCACGGTGGCGCGCATGATCAATCAGAGCATGCCGATTTCCCATTTTATGAAAAGAGAGGGTCTCATCACCTTCCGGGTGAACTCGAAGACGGAAGATATCCGCGGGATCATGGGTGAAAAACGCCACCGTGATTTTCCGATTCTTGACCTGGAGGACAATTATATCGGCATGATTTCCCGTCGGAATCTGCTGAATCTGCGCAAAAAGCGCGTGGTGCTGATGGATCACAATGAGGCGGGGCAGACCGTGGACGGCATCGGTTATGCGGAGATTCTGGAGATTATCGATCATCACCGGATCGGTACGCTCGAGACACTCGAACCGGTCTATTTCCGCAACCAGCCGCTCGGCAGCACGGCGACGATCGTCTATCAGATGTATCAGGAGAACGGCATGGAGATTTCGAAAAAGATTGCTGGGCTTTTGATGGCGGCGATCATCTCCGATACGCTGATGTTCCGCTCCCCGACCTGTACGGCGGTGGATCGTGCGGCGGCGGAGAAGCTCTCTGAGATCTGCGGCGTGGAGATCGAGGAGTTTGCGATTGACATGTTCAGCGCGGGCAGCGATATGAGTTCCCGCAGCGCGAAGGAAATTTTTGAACAGGATAAGAAGAAATTCGACGTCGGCGAGATTTCCTTTATTGTATCGCAGATCAACAGCATGAACGCCATTGAGCTGGGCGAGGTGAAGGAAAAGCTCGTACCTTACCTGACGGAGCACTTCGAGGATCTGGGCGTGGATATGTGCTTTGTAATGCTCACGCACATTGTGAAGGAGAACACGGAGCTGCTCTGCTTTGGCTCCGGCGCGGAGGAGACGGCGATCGAGGCCTTCCAGCTGAAAGAGGATGCGAAACCGCTCGTCCTGAAGGGGCTTGTGTCGCGCAAGAAGCAGCTGATTCCGAGTCTGGTAACGGTGCTGCAGAAATAATGCATTCTCCAGAACAGAGCGCCTTGAGACTGCCGATTGTGTTATCGGACTGAGGAGTGATGTACGTTTGGTTCCGGTTTTCATAAAGAAGACGTCTGTGGGGCTTATCGCGGCATTTTTTCATACAGAGTATAATTACAAAGAAGAACTTCAGGAAACCACAGTTTTTGCGGGCAGAATCACAAAGATTGTGGCTTTTCTGAGGGAAAATTTCCGGTTAAACGAAGTTAATTGTCATATGGATAAATGGAAGAGATATTTTCCTTATTGAGAAAAGATATTATTAATTCCTGTATTTTCGCATATAGTTAGTTGACTTTAACAAAAGTTAGCTATATAATACTGGATGTAAATGATAGTCGTTTTCAATAACATGCCTGCGATCAGGAGAAAAGAGGGAGCATATGGCAGTAGCACTCATGAATATTGGTGAGAGACGTGTGGTAAAGGGCGTCCGCGGGAAAGACGAAGTGATCCGCCACCTGGTGGACATGGGCTTTGTGGCCGGCGCAGTCGTGGAATGCGTTGCGGATACCCCGGGAGGGAAGATTCTTCTCGTGAAGGGTGTGCGCGTCGCGCTTGACAGAGGGCTTGCGTCCAAGATCATGGTGGCCTGATGAGAACGGCAGGAAGGAGAACAGTATGCAGACTTTGAGAGAAGCAAAGGTAGGGAGCACAGTGAAGGTCGCGAAGATCAGCGGCTCCGGTCCGATCAAGCGCCGCATCATGGATATGGGTATCACGAAGGGCGCTGAGATCTACATCCGCAAGGTGGCGCCGCTCGGCGATCCGGTCGAAGTGACGGTCCGTGGATATGAGCTGTCTCTGAGAAAAGAGGATGCACAGATGGTGGAGGTCGAGTAGACCATCAAAATGCTGCAAAATGCAGCTTATTTTTAAGAATATTGGTTAGAATGAACTAACCACGAGGAGGAAAAAATGGCGATGAAAATTGCACTTGCCGGAAACCCGAACTGCGGCAAAACGACTCTGTTCAATGCACTGACTGGCGCGAACCAGTACATCGGAAACTGGCCGGGCGTTACCGTTGAGAAGAAGGAAGGAAAACTGAAGGGACATTCGGATATTGTCATCACGGATCTCCCGGGTATTTATTCGCTTTCTCCGTATACGCTGGAGGAAGTGGTAGCGAGAAACTATCTGATCAATGAGCGTCCGGACGCGATTCTGAACATCATTGACGGAACGAATCTGGAGCGCAACCTCTACCTCTCCACGCAGGTGGTCGAGCTGGGGATTCCGGTCGTCATGGCGGTCAATATGATGGATCTGGTCGAGAAAGCGGGAGACAAGATCTATATTGACAGGCTGAGCGAGCAGATGGGCTGTGAAGTCGTCGAGATCTCCGCGCTGAAGGGCACCGGTATCACAGAGGCGACCGAGAAGGTCGTCAAGGCCGCAGAGTCAGGAGCGGCGCAGCAGATCGTACATAAATTTGATAAAAAGGTCGAGGACGCGCTGAACTCTATCGAGGAAAAGCTCGGAGACAGCGTAGAGGATGCGCAGAAGCGCTTCTTCGCGATCAAGCTCCTCGAGAATGACAGCAAGATTGCGGAGCAGATGAAGAGTGCACCGGATGTGTCGGCGGAGCTCTCCGCCATCGAGGAGGCCTTTGACGACGACTCCGAGAGCGTGATCACGAGCGAGCGCTACGAGTATATTTCTTCTATTATAGGAAGCTGCATGAAGAAGGCGGCAGGAAATAAGGAGAAGCTGTCTACGTCGGATAAGATTGACCGTATTGTGACCAATCGTATCCTGGCACTGCCGATCTTTGCGCTGATCATGTTCCTGGTCTATTATATCGCAATGTCCACGATCGGCGCGGCGGCGACTGACTGGACGAACGACAATCTGTTTGGTGACGGTTTCCATCTCTTTGGTATGGGCACGGCGCAGTACGAGGAAGTTTCCGAGGAGTATGGCGGAGCTGCGGAGATCGTGAACGGTTTCGCGGCGGACGCGGGAGTGGATGAGATCGCGGACGCACTCGACGAGGAAGCGGAGGACTATGATCCGGAAGCGGCTGTTGGCGCAGTGACAGAGCTGGTCGCCATGTACAGCGCCGGTGATGTAGTTACCTATGAAGTAGAGGATGAGGAGACGCTCGAGATTTCCGAGGCGGAGGCTTCCTATGAAGAACTCACGGAGGCGGCCGCAGTTCTGGAAGCTTATGGCTATGAATCGCCCGACCCGGCAGATTATGGCACCTTCATCCCGAGTATTCCGGATGCAATCGCCGGTGTGCTGGAGTCTGTGAACTGCGCGGAGTGGCTGTCCGGTCTGATCCTCGACGGTATCGTTGCCGGTCTCGGTGCAGTGCTTGGTTTTGTGCCGCAGATGCTGGTGCTCTTCTTCCTGCTGGCGATTCTGGAATACTGCGGATACATGGCGCGTATCGCCTTTATCCTGGATCGTATTTTCCGCAGGTTTGGTCTGTCCGGAAAATCCTTCATCCCGATGCTGGTCAGCATGGGCTGCGGCGTCCCGGGTATCATGGCGAGCCGGACGATAGAGAATGAAAAAGACCGCCGGATGACGATCATTACTACGACCTTTATCCCCTGCGGCGCGAAGGTGCCGTTCATCGCGATGATCGTCGGGGCGCTACTGGGCGGAAATCCGCTCATCGCGACAGCCTGCTACTTCATGGGCGTAGCGGCGGTGATCTGCTCCGGCATTATCCTGAAGAAGACGAGCGTCTTCGCGGGCGATCCGGCTCCCTTCGTCATGGAGCTTCCGGCCTATCATATGCCGACGATCGGCTCGATCCTGCGCAGCACCTGGGAGCGCGGCTGGTCCTTCATCAAGAAAGCCGGTACGATCATCACGCTGTCGACGATCGTGATCTGGTTCACGACCTACTTCGGCTTTGCTCCGGACGGCTTCCGTATGCTGGCTGAGGAGGAGATCGACTACAGCATCCTGGCGACGATCGGAAATGCGATTGCCTGGATCTTCATCCCGCAGGGCTGGGGCAACTGGCAGGCGGCGGTGGCCTCTATCACAGGCCTTGTGGCGAAGGAAAATATCGTCGGCACGCTCGGCATCCTCTACGCGAACGGCGAGGGCAGCGTGTGGCAGAACATGGCGGCGGCTTTCGGCGGAGCCAGCGGCAGCACGACGGCGGTCGGCTACTCCTTCCTGCTCTTCAACCTGCTCTGCGCACCGTGCTTTGCGGCGATGGGCGCGATCAAGCGTGAGATGAACAGCGCGAAGTGGTTCTGGATCGCGATCGGTTATCAGTGCGGTCTGGCCTATCTGGTGTCCCTGGTCGTATACCGGATCGTCGGCCTGTTCACCGGCGAATGCGGCTTTGGTATCTTTACAATTATTGCAATCGCGATTATTATAGGATTTATCTACCTGCTGTTCCGGCCGATGCCGAAGGAGAAGAGCAGCAGAGTGCAGGTGAAAGGAATGGCGAAGGCGTAATGGGAACTCTGGTAGTGGGTCTGGTGGTCCTGGCCATAGTAGCGGCGGCGATTCGCAGCATCTGGAAGGATCACAAGTCCGGAAAGGGCTGCGCGGGCTGCAGCCATGGCTGTGGAGGCTGCTCGAAATGCGGGACGATGAAAGACTGATCCGCGTTGCGCGGGAAAAGGATAAAATACTGGATATGTTTCGCAGCAGAGGCATGCGGATCACGAGGCAGCGCAGGCTGATTCTCGACATTGTATTCGAGCAGGAGTGCACGAGCTGCAAGGAGATCTACTACCGCGCCGCGAAACGGGACAAAAATATCGGTATCGCGACTGTTTACCGCATGGTAAATGTGTTGACGGAGCTCGGCGTGTTCCGCACGAATACGCCCTACCGGCTCGACCAGGCGTATCAGACGAAAACGCACGGCTGTCGCGTGATCCTGAAAGACCAGAATGAGGTGGAGTTAAGCGGCGAGGAGCTGCTTGATGTGCTGACGGAAGCACTGAGCCGGAAAGGCTGCGAGGGCAGCCCGGAGATTGATCGGGTCGTGCTGATGTAAAAAAACATAATGTGAAATGATTTGATAAAGCGGGAGACGGCAGATCGAAAGGTCTGCCGCCTTTTTTGCTTTTGCGGGAAACCCGGAATGAAACGCAGCGGCCTTTCATAAGATAGAGCAAAGCGTATGAATGAGGTGGCGGTATGCGGAGGTGGTGTCTGTTGCTCTTGACAATCCTGCTGCTGGCCGGCTGCGGGGTGGAGACACAGAGCGATGAGAAGCTGGAGGATCTGGATTTTACAGTGCTGGATGTGGAGGCGATTCCGGAGGAACTGCGAAATGTGCTCGAAGAAAAGAAGAACGAGCCGTTTCAGGTAACATACGAGGACGAGGGTTACCTCTATATCTGCGCAGGCTATGGGGAGCAGGAGACGAGCGGCTACAGCATCGCGGTGCAGGATCTCTATCTGACCGGAACCGCGATCTGCGTGGATACGGAGCTGCTGGGGCCGGGAAAGGATGAGAACGCCGCACAGTCCGTGACCTGTCCGTATATCGTGCTGAAGCTGGAATATCTGGATAAACCGGTTATTTTTGAGTAGGAAAGGCAGGAATGTGAAATGGAACTGGAACGCAGCTACAGGAATCTGACACGCCGAAAGGGAAAGGCGGTCAGCCAGACAACACTGGAAGAGGATCTGAATGTGCCGGATCAGAAGCCGGACATTTTCCGGATTGTACACCGACAGGGAGAATTCTGGCCTGACGAAACCAGGATAGAGGCGGGAAAACTAAGGGTGCGGGGCGTATTTCTGTATCGCATTCTGTACATTGGGGAGAACTATGAACGGATGGCGGAGGTACTGGAAGGAAGTATTCCGGTGGATGAGACGGTGTTCCTGAATGACCTGGAGGAGGGAGATATCCTGGATTTCACATGGAGTATCGAGGATATGGGGGCGTCCGCTGTCCATTTCCGCAAGGCGAATCTGAAATGTGTGCTGTGTTTCGAGGCGGAGGCATTCCGGGAGCAGCCGGTTCCGCTGGTGCAGCAGCCGGAGCAGCCGGATCTGTATTGCAGGAGTGAAACGATGCGGCTCCAGCAGGAGCTCATACATAAAAAGGACACGCTGCGGGTGCGCGAGGATCTGAACCTGCCGCCGGGTAAGCCGAATATCCGCCGTGTGATCTGGAAGGAGGCGCGGCTGCAGGGAACGGAGCTGCGGACGGAGGAGGGGCGCCTGTCCGTGCGGGGCGAACTGTGCGTGTTTTTTCTGTATGAGAGCGATCTGGAGGACGGGCGGCTTCAGTGGATGGAACAGAGCATTCCCTTTCGGAATGAGCTGGAGTGCGAGGCCTGCAGCGCGGAGCTTTTTGGCTGCGGGACGGTCGCGCTGCAGCGCTGCGATATGGAACTGCAGCCGGATTACGACGGTGAGCCGCGGATGCTCCGCGTCGATGCGCTGCTTGAACTGACGCTTCGGTATTTCGAGGAGCGGGATTGTGAGTTCCTGAGCGATGCGTATAGTCTGTCGCGGGAGATCATCCCGAAGCGGCAGGCATACAACTGGGAATTTGTGAACAGTGCGTCCGATTTCCGGGCAAGAGTTTCCGGGCGCGTGAAGCTCGGAGAGGCAGACCCGCGGCTATTGCAGGTGCTGGCGAGCGCCGCCGATCTCCATGCAGAATACACGGAGCGTACAGAGAGGGGGCTGCTGGTCCAGGGAATGCTGGCGCTTCATGTGCTCTATGCCGCGGAGGACGACTCTCAGCCGCTGACAGGCATATCGAGCTCTTTTCCCTTTGAGTACACAGTGGAACTGCCGGACGCGGTCGCGCAGGAGAATGTGCAGATGAAGCTGGGACTTGACCAGCTCGCGGTCAGTATGCTGGACGCGCAGGAGCTGGAGGCGAAGGCCGTGATTCAGATACAGGCGCTGTGCTCTCATCCGGAGGAGCTGAGCCTTGTGGAGGAGCTGGAGGAGGAGCCGCTGGACGTGGAGCGCATCAAAACGCTGCCGGGCATGGTCGTCCATATCGTGCAGCCAGGGGAGAGTCTCTGGGATATTGCGAAGAGCCATGCCGCGACCTGCCGCGATGTAGCGGAGCTGAATGGCCTCGATGACGGAGAGCCGGAGCCCGGCAGTAAGCTTTTGCTTGTAAAGAGGATGTCCGGTATGGTATCATAGTCCCCGAAGAGAAGACGATTCGGAGGAAACATGGGAGATACGATACATTTGAAAGCGTACGCGAAGATCAATCTGGGTCTGGATGTTCTTCGCAGACGGGAGGACGGTTACCACGAAGTGAAGATGATCATGCAGACCGTTACGCTGCATGACGATCTGGAGCTGCGCAGGACGAGTGAGGCGGGAATACGCGTGGAGAATAATCTGCCCTATCTGCCGAAGAATGAAAATAATCTCGCCTACAGAGCGGCGAAGCTTCTGATGGATGAATTTGATATCCGGGACGGGATGGAGATCCGCCTCAATAAGCGGATACCGGTGGCTGCCGGCATGGCGGGCGGGAGCTCGGACTGCGCCGCCGTTCTGTGGGGCATGAATCTGATGTACGGGTTGGGACTTTCGATGGAGGAGCTGATGGCGCGCGGCGTCCGGCTCGGGGCTGACGTGCCCTGCTGTCTGCTGCGGGGAACCGCGCTTGCGGAAGGGATTGGCGAGAGGCTTAAACCATTGGCGCCGATGCCGCGCTGCATGCTCCTGATTGCGCGGCCGAATATCAACGTGTCGACGTGCTTTGTCTATGAAAATCTTCATGTGGATGAGCTGCGCCCGGATCAGCATCCGGATGTGGATGCGCTGGTCGGGGCACTGGAGCGAAAGGATCTGTTGTTCCTTGCCTCTCACATGGGCAACGTACTTGCGGACGTGACGGAGCCTTTGCATCCGGTGATCGGCAGTATCAGGCAGTGCATGATGGAAAACGGAGCGCTCGGCGCATTGATGAGCGGCAGCGGCCCGACGGTATTTGGCATCTATAAAACACGTGCGGCGGTCAGCAGCGCATATGTGGCGCTGAAAAATTCCGGCCTGGCGAAGCAGGTCTTTACAGCCGCGCCGTACAATATCCATAAAAGACGGATATAGAGAGGGGCGGGCTGTTGCCCCGCTTTCCCTGCATGGTATAGAAACGCATCTGTTCGGCGATACTCTGAGTAAAGATTGAAAAGAGGAAGCCTGATATGAGACGAAAAATTACGACGCTGCTGTTGATCCTGTTCCTGCTCTCCACGGCAGGCGGGTATACCCTGGGGGAAACGCTCCGGGAGACGAACGGGACGGAGACGATGGCCTGGTGGAGCCTGCTTTATGAAAGACCTAATCCGGAACGCCTGCCGGTGAAGGTGAGCTTCTGGCTGGCGTCGAGGTGAAGACGGAGTTCTGGCCTGTCAGCAGCAGGCTCTCCCGAGGGCGGCTGTACGAAAGAAGTGGTTTTTGAATGAAAAAAGAAGTGACGGTGACCATTTCCGGCCTGCATATTGCGGAGGATGGACAGCAGAAACTGGAAACAGTACACGATGGGGAATATTATGAGAAGAACGGCGTGCACTACCTGTTTTTTGACGAGCAGCAGGAGGGGCTCGCGGAGCCGGTGCGCAACCGTTATACGATGACCGCGGACAGTCTGGAGGTTCGCAGAAGCGGACCGGTGACGGCTGTCTTACATTTCCGCGCGGGCGAACGTCGGCAGAACAGCTATCAGGTTCCGTGGGGAAATCTTTGTGTCGAATCCGATACCACGCGCGTCCGGCTCGATGCGGGCGAAAACAGGCTCGAGATGAACGTATCCTACCGGCTCAGCCTGAACGGGGAGGAGCAGGCGGACTGCGATATCCGGGTATGTGTGGAGGAAAGGAAGGAAAACTGACGGACAGAGAGGTCGGACAGCAGCGAGTGTTGTCCGGCCTCACATCATGAAAGCCCTGTTTTTGCAGAAAGGCTTTCACACAGCCTTATTTGCTGGTTAAAAGAATCTGTGCATATCCATGGCCCGTGTTGCCGGTGGAGTAGCCGCCGGTTGGCGTCGGCATGGTCTTATTCCCGGCGATCGTCTCGGCGGTATCTACATCGAAGACATATCCTGTATAGGATATCACGCAGCGGTTCGCTGTACTTGCTTCCTCCCAGCTGTCAGCGTTTATGTAGTATCCGCTGATATAGCTGGAGCCGCCGCCTCCGCCGCCATTGTGGTTCCCGCCGGTGCCGCCTCTGTAACCTGAGCCGCCGCCTCCGCCGTCGTTGCAGCGTCCGGAAGCGCCCTGTCCAAGCGTACCTCTGATCTGCGTTCCGGCGCTTCCCGCGTCTTCGCCGCTGCCCGCTGTTCCGGACAGGCCTCCGCCGTGGCCGCCTTTTCCGTTTTCCGCGCAGTTGTCAGAACCGCCGCCGGCGCCGGCAACCATAATCCTGGATGCCAGAGACTGTGAATTGTTCCATGCGCCCGCAACGATGCGCACGTCGGTTGCGCCTCCGCCACCATAGCCTACGCTCGCGTCGTCATTCAGGCATCTGCCGCCACCGTTCCAGCCTCCGCCGCTGCTGCTGCCCTGGCCTCCGACATAGACATACAATTCCGTGCCGGCCTCCAGATAGATTTCGCCGTAGGTGTAGCCGCCTTTTCCGCGGTAGTTTGCATTCCACGTGCCGCCTGACGCGCCCCAGAGGGCGATGGAATAGGTTCCGCTCATTGGCGCGGTGAAGGTATAATACGATCCTTTATAAATATAATCGGACTGATAATAGATCGCGTAGAAGGTAACCGGTTCTGTTATTTTCCCATAATCTTCCAGGTCGACCCCGGTTCCGTCCGGCGCTGTATTCCAGAATACATACCGATAATAGGTACGGCTTCCTTCGAGCGTCGTCGCCATCACCTGGTTCCTGTTGTACAGGAGACTTCCGACTTCCACCTCAGCCGCCGCAAGAACCAGTTCCGCGTCTGTAATTCCGCCGGTAATCACAGTATTTTTGTCGCCGTTGCCATTGGCGTCAAAGGTCACATAGACTTTCCAGTTCGCGTACAGGGTCAGGGAATCTATGCCGGTATTGGCTCCGATGGTATTCAGCGCGGTATAGGAATCATACTGGATTCCGGTTCCGTCATCCTTCGTGTTCCATCCGGCAAATACATATCCGTCGCCCATGCCGTTAAGGCCGCCATTGTCCACATCCTTATAGGTGCCGGACGTTACATAATTTGTACCAGCCTCTTCATCATAACCGAACATCATCGCGTTCCGGGTCGCGCCATTCGAAAATCTGGACCCATTCGCGTCGAAGTTGAGCTGGAACTTATGGATGGGCTTCAGGTCAGCCGTGACACGGAAGGTATCCTTCAGTGTCCGCCCCTTTTCGCTGTAGTAGCCTGTAATAACAAGCGGCTCAGCTGAATTCATGGTGTTGCTGACAGCAGCCGGAGACAGCGTGATATCATCAAAATCCAGCGTTCCCGCGCTCAGGCTGATGGTCGATGCGTCATCGTAAGTGACAATGATATCTCCTCCGAGAGCCGGACTGAAGTCGGATTCCGTGAAGGTATATGTCGTCAGCGAATCGCTGCTGATCGTTTCCTCTCCGGCGTATATCAGAGTCAGCGATACCGGTATCCGCATGTTGATCCAGTTCGCGGCTCCATTCGGTCCGTCGCCGCCGGGCGGAGGCGTATTCGGCTCCGGATCATCCGGATCGCCCCCGACAGGAATCCCAATGCCGTTATAAGCGATGATTTCAAACTCGCTTTCCGCGGCGGTGATATTGACGCTTACGACTCCGCTGCTGACGTCAAATGCAACATTCTGGCTGTCGCATTTGATCTTCTGGAGGTTGTAAAGAGCTGTCTCTGCTTCTGTAAGATCATATTCCCCAAGCGGCAGATCGGTAAAGGTACAGGAAACGTCTGCCGTGCCCTTATTAGAATCGTCGATCACAACATTTCCAGAATAAACCCTTCCCGTGTCAGCGTTTGTAAGCTGCATGACAAAGGTAAGCATGTATTCCTCTCGTTCCTCCTCCGTCATGGTTGTCGGGAAATAAATCTCGTCAAGCGTCTTATAGACCGTTATGGTTCCCAGAATATTTTTCAACCCCAGGTTCTGATTTTCTGCGGCTTCTCTGGTGAGGGTGATTTCCTTGATCCATGCGGATCTGGCCAGTAATTCGTCCTGATCTGTGAGATAACTTTCTTCTGCCTCCGAATCCAGCTTTGCGGATGCGGCGTCATCAGCGCCGACCTGCTTTGCGGTAACTTCATACTGATCCGGTATCTGGTCGAAGACAAGATAGTAAGTTCCTGACGTCACCCCGCGGAAATCGTATTCTCCCATAGAGTCCGTCCGGATCTGGGAAAACATATCCCCCTCCTTGTCGAAGGCCCTGACCAGCTTCACATCATCAATGACCCGGCTGGGATCCCCGCCGTTATTTTCATCATACAGGCGGTATAAAGTGACAATGACATTGCTGACCCCCTGTTCATCATTCAGCAGAAGACCGTCGGCGTCCGCGTCCTCCCATACGGTACCCTGGATATACAGGTCGATGACGGTTGTAACGACGACTTCCGAATTCGATACGCCGTTTCCGGTAGTCACGTAAGCCTGATTGTGATAATAGTCCCCAACCTGCTGTGCCGTCAGATCTACAATATTGGCTCTCAGGGAAAAGCGAAGCGATTCCTGCCAGAGAAGCCGGGTAGTAAATTTGATGGCAACGGCGTTCGTTGGGAGGCTGAACGTGATCTCTGTGCCGTCTATCGTGGCTGCCGCAGCCGTCCACGCAATATTTCCGGAACTTGCGCCTTCCAGCACCTGCTGTTCATCGGCCGTCCGAACCGCTGTGTCGGTCGTATAATACATACCGGCCTTGCCGTTCTCCAGCCAGGCGAGCGTATTCGCGGAGTCGCCGGAATCCAGGCTCACGCTGACATAATATAAATCGCCTGAAAACAGACTTCCATCGTGGCTGGTGGTCTGATCGAGCCGCTCATCTCCTACATAGGGCAGCACATCGACCATGGAAAAGTCGGAGGCATTCTGGTCCGGATTGGATGCTTCATCATTGTTGGAAACCAGGATATTCCACTGGATATCGTCCCCCATTGTGATGGTTTCCGTGTCGGTCGACTTTGCTATTTTCGGGATCGGGTTTGCTTCCACATGGATCAGGTAGCGGACGATCCCACGTCCCGTCGCATCCTCCGCGGTGCTGTATGTCGCCTGTGCTTCTGCGAAATCTTCCTCATTGCAATCGCGTGAGGTGATGATCTCGCATGTGTGATTCCAGATGACGGAGCTGAGTCCTTCGCCGTACAGCTTATCAGAATCCGTCATATACACGGATTTCTGCGCCACCTGCTCGGAGTTGGATGCCGATTTATTCAGGTTTCCTGTCATCCTGGATAAAATTACGGCAACAGGCACCCATTCCCCGTTTCCCGCATTGGTAACCTTGGTCCCGGATATGATTTTTACAAGCGCATCCTCCACTGTGTCGTCCGCCGCATCCGCGGCCTCCGGAATCTGTGAGCTGACTGTGACTCCGCCGCCGACCTTCAGAAGACCGGTAATGCCAGGTTCATTCGCGGAAACTGACTCTGTGACACCGTCGGTACAGACCCACCGGTAGCTCACAATATGCGGGTTCTCACCCGTCAGCAGGGCTTCGCTGCCCTCATTGAAATCCAGAGCCTGTCCCTTTTCCAGCCTGGTATCTGTCGCGGTCACTTCCAGCTGAAAGATATGGGCTGTCGGAGTTTCCCTGATTTCCAGAGCGTCCTGCGAACCGGCAGCCGTCGAGCCGGTGCTGCTGTATTCCGTTGACACATAGGGATACAGGGCTTTGGTTTCCGGATCATCCGATGTCACATAGACATGCCCGACAGGAGAACGGGTCGTGTTCACGGGAGTTACTGTGCAGGTTATGGTGTATTCTCCGGAGACCGTGATGTCCTGCTGCGTGAAGGACCACTTAAGATTTGGCTCTCCGCTGTCATCCAGATAATATTCCGTGCCGTGCGGGACAGTCAGTGTGCCGACGACATTTCCGTCCGGATCAGTCAGCGTATACCGGATATCGACAAAGGCATTGTTAATGCCGTCAGGCGTATAGTCCGCTACGGCGGAAAGTGCGTCATTGGCTTCTATATAAGCAGATTTTGCCTTATAAAGAGCAGATTCCGCTTCTTCCGCGGCTTTTTGCAGGGACTCATCGCTGTCATTCTCCGCGGCGGCTTTTTTGCTGTCTGAAATGCCTCAATCGCATCCTGATACGCATCATAGGCGCTGTCGTTTTCCGATTTTAAGGTGTCGTACGATGGGTCGGTGTACCACAGCCTGCCCTTCGTATCAGTGACCAGATTCAGCAGTTCTGCCGTCTGCGGGGCATAGATCAGCATGTTGTCGCTGTTTACCGCGTAAGTGACAGTCAGGTCCACCGTCGGGATCGGGTACTTCTCAATGTAGCGGTTTCCGTCCGGATTTTTGTCCGAATTCTCCTCCCACACCGGTAAATCGGGATCGCCGGGGATGGACGGATAGAAAGCCGTGGTGTTGGAATTGTTGGTCGCGATGCCATTGCCGCCAAAGGTAATTCTGGCGTTGATTCCGACGATCAGAACAAGCTTGTAGCCATAGTCGCCGGCTTCGTATTTCCGGTCTTCCTCTGTGGACAAGGATTGCCAGTATTTACAGCAGTCCTTGTCATAGTTGGTGACGGCATTCTCTTCATAATCGTAACCGATCATTTTCAGGGTGTTTCCAATCACAATACATGACACCTGTTCTGTGATATCCTCCCACTCCGAATAGGATGTCAGCATATTTCCCTGATTATCGTATGTATACGCGGTTCTCTCACCCCAGCGGAATTCGGTTACAACTCCGTCCTTGTCCATGTCGACAGGAACGCCGTTCTCATCTAAATTTGCGGGAATGCGCGGGACCTGGTATATCTTGATGGCTGATGAATCCGTAATCTCGAAAGGATCCGTGACCTCTTCAATGAAATAAGAGGTGGCGCCGGCGTATCCGCCGCCGGATGCTGCATTTTTTGCCTCCCCTTCGATCAGCCGCGGAATTCCTCTGACGGCTGCGATCAGCCCGCTGCTGTCATCCGTGAAAAATGAATACTGTCCAAAATGGTTTCGGGCGTCGTTTTCGTATGAATAGGTATAATTATAATATTTTCCGTTGACGCCGAGTGTCCCGTTCTTTGGGTAATCAGATGAACACAGGGACAGAAAGACGGCGCTTACCATGTGCTCTGAATAGATTTTCCACAGTTCTGTATCCGTCTCCGCGGGCACATCATCGATATCTCCGTTCAGCAGGGCGGTCGTCAGCTCATCGCAATGTCCGTAATTTACATAGACCCCGTAGATGCTTGTCCCGGCGTCCTTTATTTCCCTTGCTGTCCGCAGCGCGTTATTGGCGTGAGTCATATCCGTCGCGCCGCCGTCCGTGATCAGAATAATGTCTGTGGATTCCGCACGGCTCGCGTAAATCCAGTAGTCCTGCGCGTAGGCGAGCGCGACATCGGTATAAGTTCCCTCCAGGATCCGGGACGCGTCGAAATACGCGGCGTTCGCCAGGGTGTCGACATCGCTGTCGCTCGTCGGAGCAAGGCCGTCCCAGCCATTCCGGTACATGACTTTTATATCATTATTGTTATAGCCCATGATTCCGACCACATGGATCATGTGGTCCTGCATCTGGGCTTCCACATCGTCGGAAGGGTCAATGTCGGAATACTCGCCGTTTCTGGCTTTTTCCAGAAATTCGCTGTTGATTGCCGCGGCATTTTTGAAAAACGCGGCGGTGGCAGAGTTGGTATCTTCGATCCGGGTTCCGATTCCCATAGTCAGGGACTGGTCCATGATGATAATGACATCCCTGCGCGTCGGAGCCGTTTTGACTGTCGGCTTTGAGGAGTTATAATAGGCCGTCTCCATGTAGATGTCATAGGTGCTCTGATTGTTAATGCTGTCCTCGCCCCGGACCAGATACTTATCGAACTCCATGTATGCATCTTCTGTCACTTCGGATTCAATCTGGCTGTCATTTCCCGTCAGCACCAGTGCGTATTCCGAAAACATGTCCGATGTAAAGCGCAGAGTTCCGTCCTCTTCGGCAAGCTCAACTTCCATTGCTTCCAGGGATTCCGCTTTTACCTCCGGAAGAGTGTCCGTCTCATCGGAGACCGGTTCCGTCGATACCTCCTGCAGGACGGTGTCAACGTTGTGGAGGATCGAAAGCGCCTCGTTTTCGCGCAGGCCTTCGATCAGCGAGGCAGCGGCGAAGGTGACGGTCACATCGCCCGCCGGCTCGACGGCGGTGCCTTCCGCATTCAGGAGCGTGATGTCGTAGACGCTGACCACTTCGGCGTCTGTATAGGCTTCCGATTCTGAAAGAGCATCCTTATATTCGGATACGCGGTCTTTTCCGAGATCGGTTACGGAAATCCCGGAAACGTCGGCAAGCGCTTCCACGCTTCCCGAGACCGTGACCGTGATCTCTCCCGCTTCCGCGGTGAATGAGACAGGGGAAACTTCCCTGTCCGCAGAGCTCTCCGCCTCCGGGTCTTCGCTGCTGTCGCCCGGATCCGTGGAAGTATTTTCCGCGGAACTGTCTGTTTGCTCCGATTCTGCGTCTTCCGAATCGCTCTCTTCCCCGGACTTTGTCTCATCTGCATCTGTGGCGCTGTCCACTGCTTCTGCTGCGAAGCTGTCCTCTGCCCCCTCTGCGGCGCTGCCTGCTGCCTCCTCCGGAGCGTCTGAAATATCGGCGTCATCAATGATGATCGTCTCATATTCATCCGACGTTGCCGGTTCCTCTTCCGTCCGGACATCCGACAATTCCGTCGCCAGCGCGACGCCGGAGTCGCCAACTGCGAGCGCCACAGCCAGCGCAAAGGCAAGAGCCTGTCTTATCCATTTCTTCTTCATGTTCCGTCCCCTCCTCCCTGTGCGGTAGTGTCAAAAGCTACCTCGTTTTTTGTTGCCTAAACCTTGATTTTCGGGAG
>JAJQCG010000086.1 GCA_021202815.1 Lachnospiraceae bacterium
TTTATTAGCAGAGGTCCCCACGGAAAAGTGTCCGCTTTAGGTTCTCTTAGGAGGCGGTCGCTCTATCCAGCTGAGCTATAGCGACATATGAGATATGGCTTCTCCCGAAGCCACATCCTATCTTACCATTTTTTCTCAAAATGCACAAGTCCCTGGAGCCAAATTATTCCGCGGAAGCGGCGGCCCGGGGCTGGCTCGCCCATCAGATCCTTCTGATTGATGCAGACGTCCAGGATGATTCCGTTGGACTCGATCGTCATGACATAAATCTTCTCACCGGTGTTCTCATTTTCCTTCAGATCGACGTTCATGATCTCGCCCATCACATTGTAATGGTCGCACTCCACGCCGCAGGGCATAAAATGCGTCGTCACGATGGAAAAGACATCCTCATGCTCAATCCTGCGCGAAATCATGGAGTAGGTGTCCATGTCTTCCAACGTCAGATTTTCAATCGCGTCTTCGTCCCCGTCCATTGCGGCCCGTATCATCTTCGTTCGCTCCTGGTTGGATCGGATCTCCGACACAACCGGCGTCTTCTGATAGACCGGCATCAGGATCTTGCCCTCGACCGACAGACCGGACAGGGTAAGCGTCGCGGAAAAGCTGTCCGACAGACCATAGCGCACTTTATTCAGGTACTCCGCAACATTCTGGACGTAGAAGATCAGCGAGACGCCGAGATTCATGTCGTCACAGATGCCCGAATAGGCCTCCTTCTCGGCCTGGCGCTCGATCACCATATCCTCATAGAAGCGCTCCGCCGTGCCGGTAAAATACGGGATGCAGTAATCCATCCGGTATTTTCCATTCTCATCATATTTGCCGCGGGCCAGAAGACCCATCCGCTCGGCGAATTCCTTCTTTCTCTCCGAAAATTCTTCTCCATCCGCCGTCACAGTCGTCTCCTCAGACTGATAGCAGTCCGAGACAAATTCGGCGAGCGCGTCGAACTCTTCTCTTTTGCTGATGTTACTGAAACCAACTGCTCTTAGATACTGATGCAAGGAAATCCTCCTATCTGATCTCGGTCATGCCGCCCATGTAGGGACGCAGCACCTCCGGAATCCGAACGCTGCCGTCCGCCTGCAGATTGTTCTCCAGAAATGCGATCAGCATGCGGGGCGGAGCCACCACGGTATTATTCAGTGTATGTGCAAAGTATTTCCCATTTTCGCCGTCCACGCGGATTTTCAGCCTTCTCGCCTGCGCGTCGCTTAAGTTCGAGCAGCTTCCGACCTCGAAATACTTCTGCTGCCGCGGGGACCAGGCCTCGACATCCACGGATTTCACCTTCAGATCCGCCAGATCACCGGAACAGCACTCGAGCGTACGAACCGGAATGTCCATCGAGCGGAACAGATCAACGGTGTTCTGCCACAGCTTATCGAACCACATCGGACTCTCTTCGGGCCTGCACACCACGATCATCTCCTGCTTTTCAAACTGGTGAATACGGTAGACGCCGCGCTCCTCGATGCCATGCGCGCCCTTCTCCTTGCGGAAGCAGGGCGAATAGCTTGTCAATGTATAAGGAAGCTTTTCCTCCGGAATGATCGTATCGATGAACTTGCCGATCATGGAATGCTCACTGGTTCCGATCAGATACAGATCCTCACCCTCGATCTTATACATCATCGCGTCCATCTCGGCGAAGCTCATGACGCCGGTCACCACATTGCTGCGGATCATGAACGGCGGCACACAGTAGGTAAAGCCGCGATTAATCATAAAATCACGCGCGTAAGCGATCACCGCCGAGTGCAGCCGCGCGATATCTCCCATCAGATAATAGAAACCATTTCCGGCGACTTTATGCGCCGCGTCAAGATCGATACCATGGAAACGCTCCATGATCTCCGTATGGTAAGGAATCTCGAAGTCCGGCACGACCGGCTCGCCGTATTTCTGCACCTCGACATTCTCGGAGTCGTCTCTTCCGATCGGCACGCTCGGATCAATGATATTGGGAATGACCATCATGATCTTCGTAACCTTCTCGCCAAGCTCCTTTTCAAGCACAGAAAGCTCTTCGAGACGGGCGGCGTCCGCAGCAACCTTCTTCTTCGCCTCCTCGGCCTCTTCCTTTTTTCCCTGCGCCATCAGCGCTCCGATCTGTTTGGAAATCTTATTTTTCTCCGCACGGAGACGGTCAGCTTCCTGCTGCGCTGCTCTCCTCTGCGCGTCGAGATCGATCACTTCGTCTACGAGCGGCAGCTTCTCATCCTGAAATTTATTCTTGATATTCTGTTTGACAATATCCGGATTTTCTCTGACAAATTTTAAGTCTAACATCGTTTCCTCCTCGGCCAAAAAGACTGTCTTTTATCATATATACTTTTTCATTAAAATGCAAGGCTTTCCGGGAAAAACCTTACGGCATGATATCCTTACCCATGGCAATATTCAGGGCTTCCTGCTCTTCCTCCGACATATTGATGTAGGATTCCCCCTTTATAATCTCCTTCACATAGGCATAGCATCCCTCCCGGCTGTACATGGAGTTAATCAGTATGCCGGTATTGTTTTTATCAAGCAGCGCCAACGCATAGCTCAGCTTTCCGCTCATCTCCCGGAATGCGTCGTACTTGACCAGACCGGTCTTCTGGTACACCGTCTGCAGGTTTTCGAGAATCGCCTCGATCTGCTTCCCCTTCTGCTGATCGGAAGCTTCCAGCGCATCCAGCCGGTCAAACTGCTTCATCACCGTATCCTCCAGGGACTCCATATCCTTCCCGCGCATGAAACGGTCATAGGAACGGTACAGTTTTTTAAATTTACATAAAACATTAATATACAGAATAATCAGAACCAGAATCAGCACAGCCAGCGCGATGATCAGGTAAGCCGGATCGATTCCATAGGAAGCCAGGTACTCTAAAATTGGACTGTTCATCTCTTTTTCTCCTTTGCATTCTTTCTTCAGCGCGTCAGAATTTCCGTGAGGCGTTCAAGATCATCGATCGAATAATACTCGATTTCAATCTTTCCCTTCTGCGCATTTTTCTGGTTTATGGAAACCTTTGTCCCAAGAGAGGATTTCATTCTCTCCTCCAGCTCCTGATATACCGCACTCTGCTGGAAGTTTTCCTCTTTTTTTGCAGGCTTCTCTTTTCCTGTTTTTTTGACAAGCTTTTCCACGTCGCGGACATTCAGCTTCTCGTTAAATACCTTATTTGCCGTCTGAAACTGCAGCTCCGCATCTTCGATCGCGAGCAGCGCGCGCGCATGGCCGGTTGTGAGCATTCCGTTGATCACCATCTGCCGTACGCGCTCATCCAGCTTGAGCAGACGCATGGAATTCGTCACAGCGGTGCGGCTCTTCGACACCCTCGCGGCTACTTCTTCCTGTGTCAGATGAAATTCCGTCAGAAGCCGCCGGTAAGCCTCGGCCTCCTCGATCGGATTCAGATTCTCCCGCTGAATATTCTCGATCAGCGATATCTCCACAATCTCCTGGTCGCTCATATCGCGTATCACGACCGGAACTTCCTTAAGACCAGCCAGCTTTGCCGCTCTCCAGCGGCGCTCCCCGGCAATAATTTCATAGTAATCGTCCTGCTTCTGCACAATCAGCGGCTGCAGCACGCCATGCTGCCGGATGGATTCCGCCAGCTCCTCCAGCGCTTTCTTGTCGAAATTCTTCCTGGGTTGTCCACGGTTTGGTTCTACCTGGCTGATTTTCAGCTTGATTTCTGTGGGCTTTTCCACCACTTTTTCCACAAGCTTCACCTTTGGTTCCGGCTGCACTGTCTTTCCGGTGTCCGGAATCAGGCTGTCTACTCCTTTTCCGAGTCCTCTTTTTTTTACTGCCATTCTTCCTCCCCTTTATGAAGCACTTCCTGTGCCAGTAATCGGTAACTCTCCGCTCCAGCGGACTTGCTGTCGTAGAGATTGATCGGCAAGCCGTGGCTGGGCGCCTCCGCCAGACGCACATTTCTCGGTATAATCGTCTTATAGATCGTCTGATGCAGGTATTCCTTCACATTTTCCACGACCTGCAGCGACAGATTCGTCCTCGCATCATACATGGTAAAGACGACGCCTTCTATCTCAAGCTTCGGATTCAGCCTCTGCTGCACGAGCTCAATCGTGTGGATAAGCTGACTTAAGCCCTCCAGCGCGTAATACTCGCACTGGATCGGAACCAGCACGGTGTCGGCCGCGGACAGGGCGTTGACAGTCAGCATATTGAGAGAAGGCGGGCAGTCAATAATCACGAAATCATACTGATCGCTCACCTGGGTCAGTGCCTTTTGCAGGATAAATTCCTTTTCTTCAATACCGATCAGTTCGATCTCCGCTCCCGCCAGATTGATATCGGAAGCGATCAGAAACTGGTTTTCGATTTCTGTCCGGATAATGCAGTCATCGACCTCGCATTCTCCGAGAAGCAGACCGTAGATATTATTTTCTACAGCATACTTATCCACACCCAGACCGCTCGTAGTGTTTCCCTGCGGGTCGATATCCACAGTCAGCACCTTCTGGCCGATTTCCGACAGACACGCCGACAGGTTAATCGCCGTTGTTGTCTTGCCCACGCCGCCTTTCTGATTTGCGATCGCTATTACTCTTCCCAAAGTCGTCTCCTCAATGATGGTACAGATAAATGTTAATATATTTCAGTACTTCCTCCGGCGCCTCCAGCTGCGGAAGCTCCTTAACAAAATCTATATATTCGATTTCAACCGCGGGATTATAGTATTGATATTCTTTCATATATTTTCTTACGTCCGGCAGCTCCGTGCCTGCAAGGATATGAATGTTCTTATTGATGCTTTTCAGAGATCGAATGATATCAATACTTGTGTAACGCCCGATCTGACTGATATAAAGATTTCTCGCGAAACGGCCGTTTAAATGTGAGGACTCAAAGTAGTAATCGACGTATGCCTCAGAAATATTATCTTCATCGTAAAAATAATTCTCTTAATATTTATTAGATATATTATTTTTT
>JAJQCG010000040.1:0-1821 GCA_021202815.1 Lachnospiraceae bacterium
CCTGTATCCTGGTATTTAAACCAGTCTAACAAAACAGGGTTTTAATGTCAACGCATAATCAGATGCCGATCCTCACTTAAATTTTCCTGTTCCGCCTCGTCAACAATGCTCATCAGCGTCAGCCCTTTCGCGGGCGCAGTCGGCCCTGCGAGCGTCCGGTCACGGGCTTCGAGAATCGTCTTCACCCGCTCAGGCTCCCAGTCGCCGTTCCCGACGCGGATAAGCGTTCCCGCAATAATGCGAACCATATTATAAAGGAAACCGCCTCCGCGAACGCGGATTGTCAGAAGCTCTCCCTGTCGATCCACCGACAGCTCATAGATCGTGCGCACGGTCGTCTTCACCTGCGCGCCGGCCGCGCAGAAGCTCCGGAAATCATGCTCCCCGACCAGATACGCCGCGGCCTGCCGCATGCGCTCCTCGTCCAGCGGATAGTAGACAAAATACGTGTTCAGCCGGTACGCCGGGAGCGGAAACTCGCGGTTCAGGATGCGATACTCGTAGGTTTTCACCGTTTTCTGATAGCGCGGATGATAGTCCGGCGGCACCTCGCAGGAATGTTGAATGCGGATATCCTCCGGCAGGCGCTGATTCAGCGCATAAGAAAACTTATCCGCCGCCATCCGCGCCTCCGTGTCGAAAACCGCCAGATTTCCCATCGCGTGCACGCCGGAATCCGTGCGGCTCGCGCCGTGCACATGAATCTCCTCCCCGGTCAGCTCTAAGAGCGCGCGGTTCAGCGTCGACTCGATCGTCTCGCCATTATTCTGGATCTGCCATCCCTGATAATTGGTCCCGTCATAGGCGACGACCAGTTTGATTCGTCTCATGAAATCTCTCTCCTAAAACGGGATCGGAAGCCAGCTGTAGAGCAGCCTTCCGCATACAATCATAATCGCGAGATATCCCCAGACCACCGCATAGGCCACGCGGTCGGAGCCTGAATAATGCAGGGGCTTCATCTTCGTGCGCCCCTCGCCGCCGTGGTAGCAGCGCGCCTCCATCGCCATCGCCAGGTCGTTGGCGCGGCGGAAGGCCGAGATAAAGAGCGGCACGAGCAGCGGCACCATCGCCTTCGCCTTCTTAATCAGGCCGCCGCTCTCAAAATCGGCGCCTCTGGCGATCTGCGCCTTCATGATCTTGTCCGTCTCCTCGAGCAGGATCGGAATGAAGCGCAGCGCGATCGACATCATCATTGCGATCTCATGAACCGGCACATGCAGCGCCTTTAAGGGGCCGAGCAGCTTCTCCAGCCCGTCCGTCAGATCGTTCGGCGTCGTCGTCAGCGTCATGAGTGAGGAGCCGATGATCAGGTAAATCAGGCGAATCGCCATGAAAATCGCGGTCCGCAGGCCGTTGTCCGTAATCCGCAGAAAACCAAAGCGCCAGAGTACCACGTCCCCGTCGATCAGGAACAGATTGAAGACCACGGTCACCATCAGAAGCATCATGATCGCCTTCAGGCCTTTTGTCATAAAGCGAAAGGGCACGGTCGACAGATGAATCATCGCTGCCAGAAAGATCGTCGCGATAACATAGCCGACGATCCCCTTCGCCACAAAGAGCGAGACGATATAGAGCATCGTCGCGACAAGCTTCACGCGCGGGTCAAGCCTGTGAATCACAGACTTCGCCGGATAATATTGTCCCAGTGTAATGTCCCGAATCATAGTCTCTCCCTCAACTCTTCAGCCACCGCTCGATGGAATCCGCCGCCTCACGCACCGTCGCAACCGACGGGGGCACGAGCGCCCCCGTGAAACGGACCGCCAGCATCAGGAAATAACGCAGCGGCGCCCGGCGACCCAGGACAAACAACAA
>JAJQCG010000040.1:1831-4960 GCA_021202815.1 Lachnospiraceae bacterium
TTTTTCACCCCGAGGCGGGCATACGCGATTCGCCTTAGTCTCGTGGGCTCGGAGATTTGTATATGAGACAGGTCCACGTCCGCGCCCTTCTCGCGCAGCTCCTGCATCAGGTAAGTGACCTGCGGCGCCGCGAGGCCGATCTCCTCCAGCTCGCTCCAGTGCCGGAACACCTCCTTCGGCGTCCCGTCAAAACGGACCGAGCCCTGATTCATCACGACAATGCGGTCCACATAGCGCGCGACGTCCTCCATACTGTGCGAGACAAGCACGACTGTAATTCCGCGTTCCTTCTGCAGGAAGCTGATCTGATCCAGAATCTCGTCGCGCCCCCGGGGATCAAGCCCCGCCGTCGGCTCATCGAGAATCAGCACGCGCGGCTCCATCGCCAGCACGCCCGCGATCGCCACACGACGCTTCTGACCGCCGGAGAGTTCAAAGGGAGACGCCTTCTCATACTCCTCCCCCATGCCGACCATACGCAGCGCCTCACGCGCCTTCGCCTCGGCCTCCTCCTGCGAAAAGCCCAGATTTTTCGGGCCAAAGCAGACATCGCTCAGCACATCGATCTCGAAAAGCTGGTGCTCCGGATACTGAAAGACCAGACCAACCTTGCTGCGCAGCTCGCGCATCTTAAAATCCTCGGCGTAGATATCCTGTCCGTCGAAATAAATCTTTCCCTCCGTGGCGCGAATCAGCCCGTTCAGATGCTGCACAAGCGTGGACTTGCCGGAACCGGTATGGCCGATCAGACCGACGAACTGGCCGTCCGGGATCTCCAGATTCACATCCTTCAGCGCGTGAATCTCATAGGCCGTCCCGCTCGAATATACATAATTCAGATGTTCGACTTTAATCGCCATAATTCTTCCACCAGTTCTTCGTTACTTAAGATTCCGTCGCGCAGCGGAAATCCTCTTTTCTTCAGCTCCCATGCCAGCAGCGTCGCCTGCGGGACGTCCAAACGCAGCTTTTTCAGCTCCTCCACGCGGGAAAAGACCTCCCGCGGACTGCCCTGCATCACGACCTTCCCCACATCCATGACAAAGATACGGTCAGCCTCAATCACTTCTTCCATATAATGAGTAATCAGGATGACCGTGATCTCGTCCTCCCGGTTCAGCTTCTGCACCGTGCGAATCACACTCTTCCGCCCATGCGGGTCAAGCATCGCCGTCGGCTCGTCCAGCACAATACAGCGCGGATGCATGGCCATGACGCCCGCGATCGCGACACGCTGCTTCTGCCCGCCGGAGAGCTTGTTCGGCGAATGTGTGCGGTATTTCAGCATACCGACCGCCTTCAGGCTCTCCTCGATACGCTCCCAGATCTCATCCGTCGGGACGCCAAGATTCTCCGGGCCGAAGCCCACATCCTCCTCCACAATCGTCCCGATGATCTGATTGTCCGGATTCTGGAAGACCATGCCCGCGTCCTGGCGGATATCCCACAGATGCGACTCGTCCTTTGTGTCCATGCCGTCCACCCAGAGCGTCCCCTCCGTCGGGAGCAGAATCGCGTTGATATGCTTCGCCAGCGTGGACTTTCCGGAGCCGTTGTGCCCCAGAATCGCGATGAACTCGCCCGCCTTCACCTCAAGGCTCACGTGGTCGACTGCCCGCTTCCTGCCGTCGACATTCCCCTCTTCGTCTATGTTCTCATAATCAAATGTAACTTCTTCTGCACGGATCATAGCAGACCTCCGATTTTTCCTGACGCCGCCGCGTCGCCTATTAAGTATACCACGAGAGTGGGAAATTTCAAGGAAAATCAGAGGTAAATCAGCTTTTACTGGTCATCCTGACGAAAACTTGTTACAATAGGCTGGAAAGCATATCAGAAGAAAAGGAGTGTATTTCCATGGCACAGAATCCAGTTGTAACATTTGAGATGGAGGACGGCGGCGTTATCAAAGCGGAGCTTTATCCGGAGATCGCGCCGAATACCGTCAACAATTTCCTGAGCCTTGTAAACAAGGGCTTCTATGATGGCCTCATCTTCCACCGTGTGATCGAGGGCTTCATGATCCAGGGCGGCTGCCCGCAGGGTACAGGCACCGGCGGCCCCGGCTACTCGATCAAAGGCGAGTTCTCCCAGAACCGCTTCCAGAACGACCTGAAACACACCGAGGGAGTCCTCTCGATGGCGCGCGCGATGGTGCCGGACAGCGCCGGAAGCCAGTTCTTCATCATGCACAAAACCTCGCCCCATCTGGACGGCGCTTACGCTGCTTTCGGCAAGGTCATCGAGGGCATGGATGTCGTGAACCGCATCGCGGAGGCTGACACGGACTACCGCGACAAGCCGATCGTGCCCCAGGTCATGAAAAAGGTCACGGCAGAAACCTTCGGCGTCGATTATCCGGAGCCGGAGAAAAAGTAACCCGCGAACGGCAGCGGTTCCCCCGGCCATACGGACGGGAGCCGCTGTTTTTCCGGCCTTTCCGCCCTCCCAGCAGATACAGGTACAGAATACCGCTCTTCGATTCCGGACGCGTCGACCGCTCTTCCTCCCTACTGTAATCTGAACTCCCATATGCATCGCTGTCACACTGCCAGACGACCGCCTGCGCCCCGACGGCATAGGATTCGATTCCTGTCATCGAGGCAACGCAGGTCAGGACAACGGCCAGAAGCGCGCCAAACCAGTACTCTTTCTTCTTTTTCATTTTCACAGTTCCTTTCCTGCTCAAAAAATGTGCAAAACTCCATCACCCGCGCCACAAGACCTCAGGTAATCTCTATGCTGTTTCATTGGGGAATGCACCGATGACACATCGATGTTTCGATTTACTGAATGACTCCATTCTAATACGACGGACCGCGTTTGTCAAACGAAAAAAGACTTCGACGCGCTCTCTTTGGCAGGCCAATCCGTATGATTTTTCAATTGACACTCTTTCAAAACTGTGATAGTCTAAGGTTGTGCGATTTTGCACGTATTATTTTAAGGAGGTACCGAGATGAATAAGGGTATAGTAAAATGGTTCAATAACCAGAAGGGCTACGGATTCATTTCCGACGAGCAGGGCAACGATGTTTTCGTCCACTACTCGGGGCTGAACATGGAGGGCTTCAAGTCTCTGGAAGAGGGCCAGGCGGTTGAGTTCGAGGTAGTCAACGGTGCAAAGGG
>JAJQCG010000207.1 GCA_021202815.1 Lachnospiraceae bacterium
GACGACGAATAACCGTCATCGGTAAAATAACATCACGATACTTACCGCGCACATACACATCGCGCAGGCAGTCATCGGCAATCCCCCATATAAAACTTACAATTTGATTGTCCATTAAAATTTCCTCCATTTTTAGGTCAATTCGTCCCCAATTATTATCACAAACTATCCTACAAGTAGACCCATCCCCTAATTTTAAATGCTCTATTATTTGGCACATAGAGAAATTTGAGAACCATACTGTAAAAGTTTAACACAAAGGTGTTTTTTATTCATAGTAATCCCTTTATTCACTCCGCACTCTTTCCACTGTTTACCCAATCATCCAACTCAGAGTGTTTGAACTTCCAAAGACGCCCAATCTGGTGTGCCGGAATGTCAGGCTTTTGCTTTATCCATTTTCGCAGAGTTACTGGTTTGATATTTAAATATTCTGCTGCATCTTCAAGGCTGATGTAGTTATCATTTGCTCTTTCGCCCATCGTTTTCACCTCTCATGTCGTTAAATACAAATACACATCTTATATTATACAACATTCGAGTCTTTTTTTCAAGCCCTTTCCTGATATTTAATGATATTTAATGATACTTGTCAAGCAGTCCGCTTTACTTTGAACCTTTTCCACCAAACCTATCTACTATACAATCTCAATTCCTCCTTTTGGCGTATATTTCGGTATCCTATATTCGGTCACCTTATCATCGAGCCACCTGATTCGCAGTACGCCATAAGGCATAACCGTTATTCTCTTGAGTTCAACAGCTATATCATTCTCGTCTGATTGCATTTCCCATATATCTCTTTTTTCAAGGTCGCTCATCCAGTGACGGATTGACTCTGTCTTGGATTTATCCGTAACCGAATTCACAGTATTGGCAACCCTCTGAACCACATTTCTTTTGTATGCTTCTAGCCTTGCGGCATCGTGAATCATGTAGTGGAGCAGCTTGTCATAGATTTTCGGCACTTGGCATTTTTCGCCTTTTCCATAACTGTTTTTGCATTGCCATTTCAAGTTATTATAGCTGGTGGAATGCCAGGGACGGGGATGATACATTTCTCCACAGCCGCCGCAAATAACCTTGCTCGTCAACAGATGCAAACCACTGTACCGTCCCGGAAATGCAAGGCGTTCCTCCAGTTTTTTCTGTACATAATCAAAAAGCCACGGGGAGATTATCGCCTCGTGGTCACCTTCAACATAATATTGCGGAACTTCACCCTCGTTCTTCTTCGTTTTCTTTCTTAGATAGTCTATCGTGAAATCTTTCTGTAGCAGAGCATCGCCTTTGTATTTCTTATTTGAGAGCATACGGCGGATTGTCTGCTGATTCCAAACATCGCCACCGGCGGGAGCAGTTATGCCCTCCTTCGTCAAAATTTTCGCTATCGTGTGCGAAGTATAACCTTGCAGGAATAAAAAGAATATCTGGCGAACCGTCACTGCCTGTTCAGGGTTTACCACCATCGTATATTTATCAGGTCCCTTATCATACCCAAGAAAACGACTGTAGGCAAGACTTACTTTGCCATCCGACATTCGCTTTCGTTGTCCCCATGTTACATTCTCCGATATGGAGCGGCTCTCTTCTTGCGCTAGAGAGGACATGATTGTCAGTAGAAATTCCCCCTTAGAATCCGTGGTGAATATATTCTCTTTCTCGAAATAAACACCGACACCTTTTTCTTTAAGCATTCGGATAGTGGTCACCGTGTCTACCGTATTTCTTGCAAATCTCGATATAGATTTGGTCAGCACCAAATCTATGTGTCCTGAAAGGCAGTCCGCAATAAGTTTGTTAAAACCATCTCTATGCTTTGTACTTAAACCCGAGATACCGTCATCCACATATATCTGGACAAATTCCCATCCCGGATGTTGCAGTATCTTTTTTCTATAATAATCTGTCTGCGCTGCAAGGCTTGTTTCCTGGTCTTCGCTGTCCGTAGATACTCTTGCGTATGCGGCAACCCTCAGTGTTGCCTTTGCCGCTTCCTTAAAAGTTGCAGGTTTCGGTATAGCAGGGAGTTGCGTTATAATTCTATCTGCCATCAACCGTCACCCCATCTCCGATACTGCCGCTTAGGTCCTCAACCTCCAAGAATGGCGGCACATAATACTCTGCAATCATATCCAAAGCAAGCCGCATCTCATTTGACGAAATAACACCGTCCTTTTCCATATTGAGAAGCAGCCACTTTGCCAGCCTGTAATCGACTTCTTTTTCAAACATCGAAATTCCTCCTTTCGCTGTAGTATATACATTGCTCTAAAAGTCCGAAAAGTCAAGTCCACACGGAAAAATTCGATGATATGCACAAACTGCACCACCCTCATAACGATATATTTTACCTATCGTTACGAGGTAGACCTTTCATTGTGTGCGTATCCATAATAGCATTTTTGCACCCACCGCTGCTAAAACTGCTAATCTGCCGCCACCAAAGGCAAGGCAAAAAAATAAGACTTTCTGCACATTTCATCTGTGACAGAAAGCCTCTTTTTATTAAAAAAATCCATACCTCGTAACGAAAAGTGAGCGAAAAATCGGATTAACCTGCGTTCCTTTCAAACCATGCTTTTTTATACGAAAATGATACAAAAAACGTATCATTCTTGTAATTAGTATCACCTAAAACCCAGGAATAGACTTGTCAAAGGGTGCGGTGGATTTCGAACATATTTTGCACCAAAAAAAACTATGTAAATTAAAAAATGGAGTCCTTGCTCCACCATACTTCTTCCAGTATTCTGCTGTATCATTTAGGCGATGGCTTCATCTGTTGCCGTGTCTAATATGATACAACGTAACAAAGCCATCTGAAACTCCTTAACGATGCACCCGCACCCGTGTGCAAAAATGCACCACCCTCGTGAACGTACCGTGTTCATCGTTAGGGGATATATGAGCGAGAGTTGACGGGGGAACTATATGTGATTAGTTGCTCGATAAACTGGAATTTATAAACCTGAATATTTTTTACAACTGTACTGCTCGTTTTCAATATCAAATATTTCAATGTATGGAATACTATCATTATATATCCAGCGTTCAACAAATAGTGGCTTTACAACAAACAGCCATTCATTCTTTAATGATGAGTAAGCGTCAAATGAACCCTTAAAACATTTTTGGTATATATTGCAGAACAGATGATTATTCAATGGGTGACCTTTTTCTTCGCATATGCCTTCAATTTGAATATTATCTATACACAATGCAACATTTTTGTTAAATTCAAGCTGATGATATTTTCTCATAGTAACATCTGTCTGAAAATAGAATTCACCATTCATCTGAACAACACTCATCATTCTTGATGACACTCTATTATTTTCAGAAGTTGAAAGAACCA
Organism: Lachnospiraceae bacterium; assembly: GCA_021202815.1. Lineage (GTDB taxonomy): Bacteria > Bacillota > Clostridia > Lachnospirales > Lachnospiraceae > Hominiventricola. The sequence goes on from JAJQCG010000207.1 coordinate 3,359, forward strand.
TTTTCCTTCCTTGTCCAAATTCTGCAAGAAAAACGTTGTATTTATCATTGAAAAGATTCATGTTATCACTCCAAATTATAGTATGTGGTGTTATATGTTTTGCCGTCAGCCGCAGTTGTTCGGAATTTCCGAACAACTGATTCTTTTTCTAACTCGCCCTCTTCAAAAATATGCTTTATATGTTCGCTAATGTTTGATTTACTGGTTTGATATAGCTCTACTAACTGTGCCTGCGTCAGCCATACCGTTTCATTTTCAAATTTTACATCCAATCGAGTTAAGCCATCCTCGGTCTGATATACAACTATCTCGCCATATTCGCCAGAGATTCTTTTCTCCTCCATTTTAACATTACCTTTCTGAGCCATCGTTAATTGCTCCTGATTCATACAGACAAATCCCATTCCATTTTATTATACCATATCTTTATGAACATTTCTACTCATGTAGAAAAAAACATCCGTGTGCAAAAATGCACACCCCTCATAACGATACTGTGTTCATCGTTACGGAGTATATGTGCGGAAATTTATAGCGCATCTTTTCCCAACTCTTCTTGAACTTATTTTTCGAGCCATGCCTTTATCTCTTCGTCGCTTTGACCTGTAATACGAATTGCCGAATGCACCACAGCGCCCTTACAGATTTCAGCCACGGTCTGACCTGCCTTTTCAGGTCCCGAAGAACCGCTGGTGCAAAAAACATACACATCTTTCCCAGCAAAATTGTACTCATCCGCAAATGTCCGAATCAAACGTGGACAATTACCGTACCACACAGGAAATCCAAGCAGAATACGATCATAAGAATCGAAATTTTCCACATGGGTTGTTACCTTGGGCATTTCCTTCGTTGCGAGTTCCTTACCGCCGATGACTACCGCTTTCAAGTAACCGCCATAATTTTTCTCGCCCTTGATTTCAAACAAATCTCCACCTGCTAATGACTGAATCCTTTCAGCGGCTTTCTTTGTAACTCCTGAAAGTGAGAAATAAGCTATCAATGTTTTCATCTCAAATTAACCTCCTGCAAATTTTAATAATATGACCGTGGCTTTGTTTCCTTCTTCAGACTTGCCTCCGCATCTTCCTTTGTGGCGAACAGACGGTTTTCTCTGACCTTGATGCCACCGCCGCTGTCAACGAATCGGACAGTATAAAGCCCACCGCCGAACTTCAATATTTTCACTTCCCGTATGAAACGGTTGCTCTCCACAAGGAAAGCCGTATCGCCGGGACTGTATTTGTTAGCCATAGCACATCACTCCCGTTTGATATAAGTGAGTTCCACATCGTACCCCAGCTGCTCCATCAGCTGGAGGAATGTTTTGTTGACAATCCTATCATTATTCCGGATGAGCCGACTGACGTAAGGCGCAGAGGTTCCGATATCCTCGGCCAGTTTCGCCTGGGTGACGTTTTCCTCTATGCACTTGACCTTCACATCGACTTCCACGTTATTCTTCAGCATTTTAATCCCTCATTGCCATTACAAAAGTTGTACTTCCACTGCAATTTATTGTACCACATCTTTATGAACTTT
>JAJQCG010000190.1 GCA_021202815.1 Lachnospiraceae bacterium
ATGTCAGCCACGCGACCTGTTTGGATTGACCTTCATGAGGAGTATGTGGAGTCAAATTTCTGCTTTTCAAAGGGAAGATATTTTGCTATACTTACCATATCTATGGAGAAGTATTGTTGCCGCCTGTCACTGCGTAGCGCTCCCGTATCGGACATCTGTCTTAAGAACCATTGTGGAGCGTCGGTCCTTGGTGAAGCCGAGTGCGCGAAGCACACGATGGCTGAACCTAGTACCGCTACGCTCCGCACTGAGCGAGAGCGGGTTCTTAAGACAGATGCCCGGGGAGGGAGCGCGTCCCTGTAGTTGCAGCGAAACGCAGGAAACAAACGCGTCCCTGCAGCCAATACGTAACCCAGGAAGCAGGGCCGGAACCCAGGCGGCAATTGTGAAGGAGGTATCCGTTATGGAGAAGATGGAGAGAGCCACCCACGTTATTCAGGAGGATGAGGGGAAAGGCGCAGTGCAGATCGCGGACGAAGTCGTCGCGATCATCGCGGGCATGGCGGCCACAGAAGTGAAGGGCGTCGCGTCCATGGCCGGTAACATCCGGAACGAACTGGTGGCGAAGATGGGTATGAAAAGCCTGCAGAAAGGCGTCCGCGTGGAGGTGATGGATACAGATGTGAAGGTTGACCTCGCGCTGAATATGGAGTTCGGGACAAACATCCTCGAAGTGTCCGGGATCGTGCAGGAGAAAGTGAAAGCCGCGATCGAGAGTATGACAGGCATGAACGTGTCGGTGGTGAACGTCCGGGTGGCCGGCGTCGCGCTGGCGTAGAGATCGGGACAGCGAGGGGGACTGCCGCGGCAGTCCCCCGTTTTTGGAGGACAAAGATGAAAAGACGAGAACTGCGGGAGCGCATTTTTCAGCTCCTCTTTCGCGTAGAATTCAATGAACAGGACGAAATGCCGGAACAGGTCGGCCTGTTTGTGGAAGATATGAAAGACGAGACCGAGGTGAGCCCGGAGGACGAGGCCTATATTTCCGGGAAATACGAGCGGATCGCGGAGCGGATCCCCGAGATCGACGCGCTGATCGACGGCGTGTCGGAGAAGTGGAAGACCGCACGCATGGGCCGCGTCGACCTGACGATTCTGAGGCTGGCGCTGTATGAGATGAAATTCGACGAGGATATTCCGGAGAAAGTCGCAATCAACGAGGCGGTCGAACTCTCCAAAACATACGGAGGGGACGAGTCCCCCGCCTTTGTCAACGGCGTGCTCGCGAAGCTTGCGCAGAAGGAATAGCCATGGCAAAAAATGTGTACACCGTTGCACAGGTTAATCAGTACATCAAAAACATGTTCGCCCAGGATTTCATGCTGCGGCAGATCTATGTGAAGGGCGAGGTGTCCAATTGCAAATATCACACGTCCGGCCATATCTATTTTTCCCTGAAGGATGAGAGCGGGGCCATCGCCTGCGTCATGTTTGCGGGCGACCGCAGGAGCGGCCTGCCGTTTCGTATGCAGGACGGGCAGAAGGTGATCGCGCTCGGCGCAGTGCGTGTCTTCGAGCGGACCGGCCAGTACCAGCTCTACGCGAAGCAGATCGCGCCGGACGGCGAGGGCGCGCTCTATCTGAAGTTCGAACAGCTGAAGAAAGAACTGCGCGAGATGGGCATGTTCGATGAGCAGTTCAAAAAGCCGATTCCCTTCTACAGCCGGACAGTCGGCATCGTGACCGCGTCCACCGGGGCGGCGATCCGCGATATCATGAACATCGCCCACCGGAGAAATCCTTATGTACAGCTAATCTTAAGTCCCGCGCAGGTGCAGGGCGAGGGAGCGGCGGAGAGCATCGCGCGGGCGATTCGCCTCCTGGACGCGCGTGGCGTGGATGTGATGATCGTGGGCCGTGGCGGCGGTTCGATCGAAGATCTCTGGGCTTTCAATGAAGAGATTGTGGCGCGCGCCATCTTCTCCTGTTCCACGCCGGTGATCTCGGCAGTGGGACATGAGACGGACACGACGATCGCGGACTTTGTCGCGGATCTTCGGGCGCCGACCCCGTCCGCGGCGGCGGAGCTGGCGGTGGCGGACTACCGGCAGCTGATGGAGGGACTGGAGCTTTTCGGCTGTCAGCTGACGGACCGGATGGAGCAGAAGATTGTCAACCTGCGAAATGCGCTGGAGGACCGCGCTCTGCGCCTCGACCGCGAGAGCCCGACGGATCAGATCCGGGAGCGACGCATGCGGATGTCCGCGCTGCAGAAGGATCTCGGCTACGCGATGGAGACGAAGGCGGCGGACCGCAGACACCGGATGGAACGACTCGCTGGACTTCTGGAGGGCTGTTCGCCGCTCCTGCGGCTGCAGCAGGGTTACTCGTACACGCAGACAGCGGCAGGAAGCGCGCTGCGCAGCATTTCCCAGGTGCGGGAAGGCGACGGCCTTCGCATCCGCGTGACGGACGGCGTCGTCTGGGCGCGCGTGGAGTCGGCGCTGCCGGAGTGAGGAGGAGAGCAGGATGGAACAGACACAGGAAGAAAAATTTAATCTCGAGAAAGGCCTGTCGCAGATTGACGAGATTCTGAAGAAGCTCCAGGACAGGGATGTCTCCCTGGAGGACTCCTTTGCTCTTTATAAGGAAGGCATGGAGCTTTTAAAATTGTGCAATGAAAATATTGAGCACGTGGAAAAACAGATGAAAATTCTCGCGCAGGAAGGGGAGGACGCATGGGAGACATCGGAGAGTTAAAGGAGAAAACCGCACGGGTGGAGGAGATTCTGCGCAAATTTCTCCCGGAAGAGACCGGCACGCAGAAGGAGATCATAGAGGCCATGAACTACAGCGTGCTCGCCGGAGGCAAGCGCCTGCGGCCGATTCTGATGGATGAGACCTTTCGTCTCTTCGGCGGAGAGGGTGATGTCATCGAGTGCTTTATGGCCGCGATCGAGATGATTCATACTTATTCGCTCGTCCACGACGATCTCCCGGCGATGGATAACGATCAGTATCGCCGCGGAAAGCTCACGACCCACGCGAAGTACGGGCACGCGATGGGCGTGCTGGCGGGTGATGGCCTTTTGAATTACGCATTTGAGACCGCAGCCTCGGCCTTTGACCGTGAGGGCGACCCGAAGCGCACGGCGCGGGCGCTGCAGATTCTGGCGAGGAAGGCGGGAATCTACGGCATGATCGGCGGACAGACAGTTGACGTGCTCTCCACCGGACACGCGGTCGATCAGGATACGCTCAATTTCATCTATGAGCTGAAGACCGGCGCGCTGCTGGAGGCCTCGATGATGGTCGGCGCGGTGCTGGCCGGCGCTTCGGATGAGGAAGTAAGCGAGGTGGAGAAGATTGCTTCTGACGTTGGCCTCGCCTTCCAGATCCGCGACGATATTCTGGATGTGACGAGTACGCTCGAACAGCTTGGCAAGCCGATTCACAGCGACGACCGCAATGAGAAGACAACGTATGTGACGCTGCGCGGTCTTGAGCAGGCGAGCCGCGACGTAGAGGAGATTTCGGCGCGCGCGATCGCGCGGCTTGAAGCGCTTCCCTGTAAGAACGAATTTCTGAACGAGCTGATAAAGTCCTTAATCTACAGAGAAAAGTAGGCGGCAGATTATGGTTCTTGAAAAAATCAACCAGACGGGTGATAGCAAACATATTTCTCCGGAGGAATATCAGGTTCTGGCGGAGGAGATCCGCACGTTCCTGATCGAGAAGATCAGCCGGACGGGCGGGCATCTCGCGTCTAATCTTGGCGTCGTAGAGCTGACCATGGCGCTGCACCTGAGCTTTGATCTTCCAAAAGATAAAATCGTGTGGGACGTCGGGCACCAGTCTTACACGCACAAGCTGCTGACCGGCCGGAAGGCCGGCTTTGACGGGCTGCGAAAATACGGCGGCATGAGCGGCTTTCCGAAGCGCAAGGAGAGCGATTGCGACTGTTTTGACACCGGCCATAGTTCGACTTCGATTTCCGCGGGTATCGGGCTTGTGGCGGCGCGTGATCTGCAGGGCGGCGACGGCTATGTCGTCTCCGTCATCGGGGACGGTGCGCTGACCGGCGGGATGGCCTACGAGGCGCTGAACAATGCCTCCCGCCTGAAGAAGAATTTTATTATCGTGCTGAATGATAATGAAATGTCGATCGCGGAGAATGTGGGCGGCATGTCGGAATATCTGAGCGGCCTGCGCACGAACCAGGGCTATACGAGCTTCAAGAGCGGCGTCGAACAGTCGCTGAACCGCATCCCGGGCGGCAGACGTGTGGCGGACAGCATCAAGAAGACCAAGAGCGGCATCAAGCAGCTCATCATTCCCGGCATGCTCTTCGAAAATATGGGGATTATTTACCTCGGCCCGGTGGACGGGCACGATATTGGCCGGATGTGCGATGTGTTCCGGCAGGCGAAGCGCTTCCAGGGGCCGGTGCTGATCCACGTCCTGACAAAGAAGGGCAAGGGTTATGAGCCGGCGGAGCGGCATCCGGCGAGATTTCACGGGACGGCGCCTTTCGTGATCGAGACCGGCCTTCCGGCGCAGAAACAGAAAAAGGCGAATTACCAGGACGTTTTCTCCACCTGTATGGTGAAGCTGGGAAAGCGCAATGAAAAGGTCGTGGCGATCACGGCGGCGATGCCGGACGGCACGGGCCTGAAACGTTTCAAAAGCCTCTACCCGGAGCGTTTCTTCGACGTCGGCATTGCGGAGGAGCATGCGGTCACCTTCGCGGCGGGGCTCGCGGCGGGCGGTATGCGGCCGGTCTTCGCAGTCTATTCTTCCTTTCTGCAGAGGGCCTATGATCAGGTGCTGCATGATGTCTGCATCCAGAACCTGCCGGTCATCTTTGCGATCGATCGCGCGGGCCTCGTCGGCAGCGACGGCGAGACGCACCAGGGCATTTTCGATCTGTCCTAT
>JAJQCG010000176.1 GCA_021202815.1 Lachnospiraceae bacterium
CTTCGGTCCAAGCGTCACACGGACGGTATCTGCAAGTTTATTTACGCCAGCTTCCAGTGATTTTCTGGCGTCCACGCCATATTTTAATTCCTTCGCCATGATGATTTTACCTCCTGATTCTGCCTTTCTTATTCTACTACCGCAAGAATATCATTCTGCTTCACAATCACGTACTCTTCGTCGTCGATCTTGATCTCATTGCCCGCGTACTTGGAGTAGATAACCTTGTCGCCGACCTTGACCTGCATGGTCACTTCCTTGCCGTCCACGACTCCGCCGGGGCCCACCGCGATAACCTCCGCCGTCACCGGCTTCTCCTGCGATTTCGCCGCGAGAATGATACCAGACTTGGTCATCTCCTCTTTTTCGCTCTGCTTCAACACAACTCTGTCGCCCAAAGGTACTAACTTCATGATAATTCCTCCTGTTCTGTCTTTCTGAGTTTTATTAGCACTCACTTCTGTCGAGTGCTAACTTCTGGAACATATATTAGTACAGTTCCCTGAAATTGTCAATGGGTATTTTGGATTTTTTTTAAATTAATGGGAGTTCTTCTGCTCAATTTTCTCGAGTTCCTCGAAAACGGAATCGTTCAGCACCTTGATTTTCGTGCCTTTCATACCGGAGGAACGCGACTCGATCACGCCCGCGCTCTCGAACTTGCGCAGCGCGTTGACGATCACGGAACGGGTGATGCCGGCCTCGTCCGCGATACGGCTCGCGACGAGCGTGCACTCGCTGCCCTTCATCTCGCGGAAAATCAGGATGATGGCCTCCAGCTCCGTCACAGAGAGCGTGCTGATCGCCGACTGCACGATGTGCTGTTTGCGAATCTCCTCCTCGCTTTCCTCGTGAACAGAGCGCATCATCTCCAGTCCGACCACCGTCGTTCCGTACTCGCTCAGGATAATGTCGTCGATGTCGTAGTCGTCCTCATATTTGTACAGAAACAGCGTTCCCAGGCGCTCCCCTGCGATAATAATCGGCGTCACGAGCGCGTGGCAATGGCGGATGTTCTCCACCATAAAACCGAGTGTCTGGAGATTGACATTCTCCTTCGTAGACAAAATTCCGAGCAGCCGCTCGTTCAGCAGCGGATCGATCATACCGCCCACCTGATCCACAATCAGCTCATGAATCTCCTCAACACCCTTGCAGTGGCTGATCCCCAGCACCTTGCCCTTCCTGCTGATTACCAGTACATTGGACTTCAGGATGTCTGACAATACGCTGCAGATATCGTTGAATACCACCTTGCCCTTACTGTTGTTGTGGAGGAGCTTGTTGATTTTCCTCGTTTTGTCTAATAACTGTACACTCATTTTTGTTTCTCCCGAAAACGCGCCGCTTTCCCTCTGTATGCGGAAAAGTGCAGCTGCCCGCGCAGCCGCACAATGAATCTTAGCATATTTTCCCGTGGAATTCAATTAATTTTTCGAATTTTCAGACGGTTTTTTCCACGAAATAAAGTCGCAGTCCGGATAACCCTCGCAGCTGTAAAACTTTCTTCCCTTCGAGGAGCGTTTCAGTACAACCTCACGCCCGCATTTGGGACAGGCCACGCCAATCTTCTCAAGGTAGGGCTTCGTGTTCCGGCACTCCGGAAATCCCGGACATGCGAGGAATTTTCCATGAGGGCCGTACTTGATCACCATATTGTGCCCGCACTGTTCGCAGATCTCGTCCGAAACCTCGTCACGCACCTGTACCTTCTCCAGATCCTTCTCGGCCGCCTGCACCGCCGCGTCAAGATCCGGATAGAAATTGGAAACGACCGTCTTCCAGCCGACCTTTCCCTCCTCTACCATGTCGAGCAGCGACTCCACGTTTGCCGTGAAATCGGTCTCCACGATGCTCGGAAAGGCCTGCTTCATCATATTATTGACTACCTCGCCGAGCTCGGTCAGATAGAGATTCTTTCCCTCCTTCGACACGTAGCGGCGGGAAATGATCGTAGTGATCGTTGGTGCGTAGGTGCTGGGGCGGCCGATGCCGAGCTCCTCCAGCATCTTCACCAGCGTCGCCTCCGTATAGTGCGCCGGCGGCTGCGTGAAATGCTGCCTGTCATCGAGCTTCTGAAGGGAGAGCTGCGAGTCCTTACTCAGGCTCTTCAGCAGGCGGATATTTACGCCCTTTTCCTCCTCATCCTGCGCGTAGACCGACAGGAAACCATCAAAGTCAACCGCGGAGGCCGAAACCGTGAAGCGATATCCGCCGCCGTCAATCTTCACCGCCATCGTCTGATAACGCGCGTCCGCCATGCGGCTCGCCGTAAAACGCTTCCAGATGAGCTGGTAGAGACGGAGCTGATCACGGGACAGATATTCTTTGAGTGAAGCCGGCGTGCGCCGGATATCGGTGGGGCGGATCGCCTCATGAGCGTCCTGTATCCGCTTCCCGTTGCTCTTTTTCTCCTCGCCCGCGCGCACGTAGGATTCTCCGTACTGATCGGAAATGTATTCCCTCGCCGAGCGGTCCGCCTCCTCGGCTACACGCGTGGAATCCGTACGCAGGTAAGTGATGATACCCACCGTGTCCCGTGAACCGATGTCGACGCCCTCATAGAGCTGCTGCGCCAGCCGCATCGTCTTCGAGGTGGAAAAATTCAGCACTTTCGACGCCTCCTGCTGTAGTGTACTGGTCGTGAAGGGAAGCGGCGCCTTCTTCGTGCGCTCGCCTTTTTTCACATCCGTTACCGAGAATGTGGCGTTCTCAAGCGCCGCCAGCACCTGATCCATCTCCTCGCGGGAGCCGATCGTGCGCTTCTCCTCCGTCGTTCCGTAAAATTTCGCCGTCAGGGGCTTCTTCTCCCCTTCCACGCCAAAGTCCGCATCAAGACTCCAGTATTCCTCCGGAACGAAAGCCGCGATCTCCTCCTCACGGTCGGCGATGATGCGCAGCGCCACCGACTGCACTCTGCCGGCGCTCAGGCCCCGCTTCACCTTCGCCCAGAGGATCGGGCTGATCCGGTAGCCGACCATGCGGTCGAGCATGCGGCGCGCCTGCTGGGCGTCCACCAGATCCATGTCGATCTGACGCGCGTTTTTGAGCGACTCCTTCACTGCGCTCTTCGTGATCTCGTTGAAGGAGATACGGTACATCTTCTTCTCATCAAGATTTAATGCCTGGGACAGATGCCAGGAGATCGCCTCGCCCTCGCGGTCCGGGTCGGTCGCGAGATAAACCTTGTCCGCCTTCTTTGCTTCCTTGCGGAGCTTTGCGAGGATCTCCCCCTTTCCCCGGATCGTAATGTATTTGGGCTCATAGTCGTTCTCAACGTCAATTCCGAACTGACTCTTGGGGAAATCCCTTACATGCCCGTTCGAGGCCATGACCTCGTATTTCGGCCCCAGAAATTTTTTAATTGTCTTCACCTTTGCAGGCGACTCCACGATCACCAGATTCTTCGCCATCTGTAAATTTTAAATCCGTCCTTACATAATGATTTTTCTGAACTTCCCGAATACAGCCCTTTAACTCCAGGCCCATCAGAACCGCGAGGGTTTTCGAGACGGAAAAACCGGTCTTTCCCACCAGTTCTTCCAGGGACACGGGCTGTAAACGTAACCAACTATACACGATATTTTCATCATTGGCAAGTAAAACTTTCTTATTCTTTTTGTAAAATATGTCCTGATTTTCCGAAATTCCGAGTGCCTCCAGCACCGCAGCAGGGCTTGAAGCGAGACCCGCACCCTGCCGGATCAGATTCAGGCAGCCGCGGCTCAAATCGTCCGTGACGCGCCCCGGCACGGCGAAAGCCTCTTTGCCCTGTTCGAGCGCGAGATCAGCCGTAATCAGCGAACCGCTCTTCGCCCGCGCCTCGACCACAAGCACCAGGTCGGAAAGCGCGCTGATAATCCGGTTCCGCAGCGAGAAATGATAAGCCAGCGGCGGACTGCCGGGCTCCAGCTCCGAGAGGATGCCCCCGCGGGCGATCAGCGACTCATAGAGCCTGCGGTGCCCGGACGGATAACACACGTCCACGCCGCAGCCGAGCACCGCGAAGGTGTCGCCGCCCGCCTCCAGAGCCCCCTCATGCGCCATGCCGTCGATACCCCAGGCCATGCCGCTGATGATCTGCGCGCCCGCCGCGGCGAGCTCCGACGCAAACCATCTGGCCGTCTGATCGCCGAAGGGACTCGAATCCCGTGCCCCGACAATCGCCACGCTCGGACGCGCCGGATCCGGCAGGCGGCCCAGCAGCCAGAGCCCTCTGGGCATTCCGCTGTAATGTCTGAGATTTTCCGGGTAACGTGCGTCGTCCCGGGCGATATATTGTATGTCGTTTTCCCGCTTTTCAGTCGCGTTTCTTCTATTATAATATGCCGCCATTTCAGGACACCTCCCAGAAACGCTGATCAAGCGAGCGGTAGCCGATTGCCTCCAGAAAATGCGTCTCCCGGATCCGTTCCTCGCCCTCCAGATCGGCGATCGTGCGCGCGACCTTGATGATCCGGTGATAGGCCCTCGCGCTTAAACTCATCCGCTCAAAGGCGCGCTCCATGATCCGGCGCTCCGCACTGCCGAGCGGACAAAAATGGCGGATCGCCGAGGTGCGCAGCTGCGCGTTGAACTGCCAGGGGCAGTCCCGGTAGCGCTCGCTCTGGATCCACTGCGCCGCCTCCACGCGCCTGCGGATCGCTTCCGACGATTCATTTTCCTCCGGCTGTGACAGATCGCGGTACTCGACCCGCGGAATCTCCACGCAGATGTCGATGCGGTCGAGCAGAGGACGGGAAATTTTCCGAAGATAGCGGCTCACCTCTCCCGGCTGACAGTGGCAGCGGCTCCGATCCGGGTAGAAGCCGCACTTGCAGGGATTCATCGCTGCCACGAGTTGAAAATGCGCCGGAAAAGTATACTTC
>JAJQCG010000237.1:0-13240 GCA_021202815.1 Lachnospiraceae bacterium
GGCTACAGCTGTACGCTCGTGAATGCGCGCTTCGTGAAGCCGATCGATACGGAGGTGCTGAAAATGCTGTCAGCAGATCACAGGCTGTTCGTGACGCTGGAGGAGAATGTTTTAAGCGGCGGTTATGGGGAGAAGGTGCGCGATTATGTACAGGAGCGGATTCCAGGGACTGAGGTGTTGAGCATTGCCCTGCCGGACGCCTATGTCGAGCACGGCAGCGTCGAGCTTCTGTATGAGGACGCCGGGATTGACGCGGAGTCGGTGTACAAGCGCGTGGTGGAGCGTTACATTGCCTGCCTGGCGCGCGCGGATGCGCCGAAGGGAGGCGCGTGATGCCAAAGACGAGACTGGATGTGCTGCTGGTGGAGAGGGGTCTTGCCGAGTCCCGGGAGAAGGCGAAGGCCGTCATCATGTCCGGAAATGTATTTGTGGACGGGCAGCGGGAAGATAAGGCAGGGGCGGCTTTTCCGGAAAAAGCGGTGATCGAAGTCAAGGGCTCTCCCCTGAAATATGTGAGCCGCGGCGGGCTGAAGCTGGAAAAGGCGCTGGCGAATTTTGATCTGTCCGTGGAGGGAAAGACCTGTATGGATGTCGGTTCGTCGACAGGTGGTTTTACCGACTGCATGCTGCAGAACGGCGCGGCGAAGGTCTGGGCGGTGGACGTCGGGACCGGGCAGCTCGCCTGGAAGCTGCGGCAGGATGCGCGTGTAGTCTGTATGGAGCGGACCAATATCCGCTACGTCACGCGTGAAGATATCCCGGAGCCGATCGACTTTGCCTCGATCGATGTAGCTTTCATTTCCCTTAAAAAGGTGCTTGGTCTGGTGAAGGCGCTGTTGGCGCCGGAGGGACAGGTCGTCGCCCTGATCAAGCCGCAGTTTGAGGCGGGACGGGAGCAGGTCGGCAAAAAAGGGGTCGTCCGCGACCCGGCCGTGCATCTGCAGGTCGTCCGCGGGATCATGGACTTTGCCGCGGAGATGGGTTTTCGGATTCTGGCTCTCGATTTTTCGCCGATCAAGGGACCGGAAGGGAACATAGAATATCTGCTTCATCTGGAAAATCAGGAGGAGGACAGTGTCCGCGTGTCCGCAGCCATCGATCCGGCAGGGGTCGTGGAGCGGGCGCATCGGGCGCTCGACTGATCTTATGAAAACATTTTATATTATTGCGAACAGTGACAAGGAGGAGAGCCGGAAGCTCTCGTATGAGATCGCGGATTATCTGACAGAGCATGGTCAGCGCTGCCTGATTCGCAGGAGCGGGGAATCGGGCTCTGCCGAGGATTATGAACCGCCGATCGGCCCGGATGTAGACGGTATCCTTGTGCTCGGCGGCGACGGTACGCTGCTGCGTGCCGCCAGGAATCTGTCCGACCGGAATATTCCCTTTCTGGGCGTTAATCTCGGACATCTCGGCTATCTTGCCGAGATCGAGCTGCAAGGTCTGGGCGCCGCGCTCGACAGGTTGATCGCGAGTGAGTATACGGTGGAAAACCGGATGATGCTCAGAGGAAATGTCTGTGTGAACGGGGAGATCGCTGAGCGGGACGTCGCGCTCAATGACATCGCGCTGAATCGCATGGGGACGCTGCGCGTGATCGATTACGAGGTCTTTGTAAATGATGAGTATCTGAATTCCTTCACGGCGGACGGCCTGATCGTCTCGACGCCGACCGGCTCCACTGGCTACAGCCTCTCGGCGGGCGGCCCGATCGTGTCGCCGACTGCCGAGATGCTGATTCTGACGCCGATCTGCCCCCACACCCTGAATTCGCGAAGTATCGTATTTTCCGGCGAAGACCGGATCCGGGTTGAGATCGGAAAGGGACGGCGTGGCGGCGACGACGAGGCTTTCGTGACCTTTGACGGGGATCACTATGTCCGGCTGCGGACGGGCGATTTCGTAGAGATCGGGAAGTCCTCGCGTATCACGAAAATCCTGAAAATCAGCCAGGCCAGCTTTCTGGAGGCGCTGCGCGACAAGCTGAGCCGCTAGCGTGAGGGCAACGGTCCAGGACAGCCGGTGTTCGGAACCGCTGCGGATAGAGGAGGACGTATGAGACAGAAACGTCATGAGAAAATTATCGAGCTGATTGAAAAATATGATATCGAAACGCAGGAGGAGCTGGTTGACCACCTGCGGGAAGCCGGGTTTCCGGCGACGCAGGCGACGGTCTCGCGCGACATCCGCAGTCTCAAGCTTTCGAAGGTTCCCGACCGGAACGGGCGGCAGAAGTACGCGGCGGTGGATGCTTCCGGACGTCATCTTGCGGAAAAATATGTCGGCGTTCTGCGGGAGGCCTATGTGTCCGCCGACTGCGCGGGAAATATTCTGGTGATCAAGACGGTGTCCGGCATGGCGATGGCCGCCGCGACCGCGCTCGACAATCTCGGACTTCCGGAGGTCGTCGGCTGCATCGCGGGGGACGATACGATCTTCTGCGCCGTGCGCACGGCGGAGGCCGCGCCGCTTCTGCTGGAGGAACTGAGGAAAATCGTGGAGGAATGATCTATGCTGCTTCAGCTTCATGTGAAAAACCTTGCCCTGATCCGCGAGGCCGAGATTGACTTTTCGGAGGGGCTCAATATTCTGACCGGTGAGACCGGAGCGGGAAAGTCGCTGCTGCTCGGCGGGATGTCGATGGCGCTGGGCGGGAAGGTGCCGAAGGAAATGCTGCGGGACGGCGCGGATTATGCGCTGGCCGAACTCGTTTTTTCCTCGGATCGGCCGGAGCTTTTGAAAAAGCTGGAAGAGCTTGATATCTCCGCGGAGGACGGACAGATCATTCTGTCGCGCAGACTGTCCGGAAATCGCAGCGTCTGCCGTCTGAACGGAGAGACAGTAAGCGCATCCGTGCTCCGCGAGGTCTCCTCTCTCCTGATCGACATTCATGGTCAGCATGAGCATCAATCCCTTTTAAATAAGAAAAAGCACCTCGAGATTCTCGATCTTTATGCCGGGGAGCGCCTCGCCCCCTTTCTCCAGTCCCTGAAGGAGAGCTGGGAGAGCTGCCGCGCGCTGGAAAAATTGCTTGGGGAGACCGGACTTGGAGAGGCAGAGCGCCTGCGCGAGCAGTCGTTGCTCGAGTATGAGATCCAGGAGATCGAGGAAGCGCAGCTTACCGACGGCGAGGATGAGGCGCTGGAGCAGACTTACCGGCGTATGGTGAACAGCCGACGGATTCTGGAAGCGCTGGGAACGGTGCGGCAGCTCTGCGAGGAGGACGAGGGCAGCGCGTCGGAGCTGACCGGGCGGGCCTGCCGGGAGATGAACGCCGCCCTGCAGTATGATGAGGAACTGTCCCCGCTTGCGGAGCAGCTCGGAGAGATCGACGCGCTGCTGGCCGATTTCGGGCGGGAGCTGACGCAATATATGGAGGCAATGGAATTCTCCGAGCAGGATTTCCATGATACGGAGGAACGCCTGAATCTCATCAACCATCTCAAGGCGAAGTACGGCCGAATCGTGGGGGATATCCTTGCGTCCGTGAAAGAAAAGCAGGAGCGCCTTGACTTTCTTCAGAATATGGAACAGCGCAGGAGCGCGCTGGAGGGGGAGTATGCCCGCGCGAAGAAGAAGCTCGCCGCCGACTGCGAGGCGGCGCACGGGATTCGCGTGCAGGCGGCACAGGAACTCTCGGAGCAGATGCTGGAAGAATTGCGGGAGCTCAATTTCCTCGATGTGCGTTTTGAGATCGCGATACGGGAAACGGGGGAGCCCTCGGTCGCAGGCTGGGATGACGTAGAATTCCTGATTTCCACCAATCCCGGCGAGCCGCTGCTGCCGCTCGCGAGGATTGCGTCTGGAGGAGAGCTCTCGCGTGTCATGCTCGCGATCAAGACCGTCCTGGCAGATCAGGATGCGATTGACACGGTCATTTTCGATGAAATCGACGCCGGGATCAGCGGCCGCACGGCCCAGAAGGTTTCGGAAAAGCTGGCCGCGATCGGGCGCAGCCGTCAGGTCATCTGTATCACGCACCTGGCGCAGCTCGCCGCGATGGCCGACAGCCATTACCTGATCGAAAAGAGCGCGGAAGGCAGCGGCACCGCAACTCATATCCGCCTTCTTACCGGCGACGAGGTGACAGAGGAGCTCGCGCGCATCCTCGGCGGCGCCGAAATCACCGGCGCGGTGCGCGACAATGCCCGTGAGATGAAGGCGCTTGCGGACCAATTCAAAGGAAAGACTTTCCAGTAACATTTCCGTCGAACATGCAGACACTACATGCAGATGTGCCCGCGCTTTTCCGGCGCGGGCGTCGAGCAAGCGTGAAAGGTGTGGCTGCATGAGACGTCGCAGAATCTATCGGATCAGCCTGATCATGGCTCTGATCCTTTCCATATTGACATTGTGTGTATACAGTGCCTGGTATCTGAAAACGCAGGTGCCCGATGTGGTCTGCATCGCTTACGGGGACGAGCAGATCCTGAATCTGGGACTCAAGGAAGTGTCAGTGCAGGCTGTGGAGCACGCGAGTGTGATACCGGGCGGCGTGCCGATCGGTGTCTATCTCGAGACACGGGGCGTCTACGTGGTCGGCACCTCGGAGGTGCTCTCGGCAGATGGTCTCCTGCGTGAACCGGCCCTGCAGATCGTCGAGGCCGGCGATTATATCCTCGCGGTCAACGGAAAAACGGTGGAGGACAAGGATGAGCTGATTGTCTGCATTCAGGCGAATAAGACGGAGACGATGGTCCTGAAACTCCGGCGGAAGGAGGAGGAACTGCAGGTGCGCGTAAGCGCGGTGCAGACCGACGAGGGCGACTATAAGCTCGGCGTCTGGGTGAAGGACGATATTCAGGGAATCGGTACGCTGACTTACATGACACAGGATGGAAAGTTTGGTGCGCTCGGTCATGGTATCACGGATTCCGATACTGGTGAGCTGCTCGACGCCGCGGGCGGCGCGCTTTATGACACGATGATTCTCGATATCGTCAAGGGAGTCCGCGGTACGCCCGGGGAGCTGAGCGGCTCCATCACCTACTCGGACCGACATGCCCGCGGGACGATTCTCCGGAACACGCAGTGCGGTATCTTCGGAGAGGCGGACGAGGTCCTGGCCAGAGAACTGGATGACGGGGTCGTAGAGGTCGCGTTCCGGCAGGAGATTGAAACCGGCAGCGCCGTCCTTCACAGCGCGGTCTCCGGCGAGCTGAAGGATTACGAGATTGAGATCACCGAGATCCGCCTGAATGAGAGTGATGTCAATAAAGGAATGGTTTTCCGCGTGACCGACCCGGAACTTCTCGTGCTGACCGGCGGGGTCATCCAGGGAATGAGCGGAAGCCCGATTCTGCAGAACGGACGCCTTGTCGGAGCCGTCACCCATGTCTTTGTCAACGATCCGGCGAAGGGCTACGCGATCTTCGCGGAGACCATGCTGGGTGGGAGCGAGTGAGCCCGGGCGCGCCGATTCCTGTATTTCCCGGCGGCAGATGCGAAAAACATACATTGACAAATGATTCTGTATATGTTATAAAATTGTTTAGAAATTGTAACGAGTTTGTAACAAATTTACAGAGGTGAAATGATGAGTCATCATTGGAATAGAATCATTGTGAAAGGAATGGGCGCGGTTCTTGCCAGAACCATGCTGATTGCGGCTCCGTCCATGGAGGCGCTGGCCTCGGGGGCGCTGGGCAGCAGTGCGACGATCGGCATCACCGGACAGCTTGCGCAGGCGGAGAGCGCGGAGGCGGTCGAGAATGCCGTGAGCGAGGCGGTGCTGACTTCGTTTGGTCTGGATGGCTACAGCAATCTTGGAATCGTCGTCGTCTCGGAGGGCAAGGTGAATATCCGTGACAGCGCGTCCACAGACGGCAAGATCGTCGGCAAGATCGGAAACGAGGCCGGCTGTGACGTCATCGCCGAGAGCGAGGACGGTGAGTGGCTGCAGATCAAATCGGGAGAGGTAGAAGGCTATATCAAGGCGGAATATGTGCTGACCGGCAGCGAGGCGCTGGACAAGGCATCCTCCCTTCTGAAGACGGTCGCGGAAGTGACGACCGACGGACTGCGGGTCCGGACCGAGCCGGATATGGACAGCGAGATCCTCGACATCGTCGGCAGCGGGCAGAGTTTTGACGTTGTCGAAGAGCTGGACGAGTGGGTGAAGATCGACCTCGACGGTGAGGACGGATATATTTATAAGGAATATGTGGAGGTCGGCGCAAAGCTTGACGAGGCGCTGACGATTTCCGAGGTGCTTTACGGCGAAGGCGTGTCGAACGTCCGCGTGGCGATCGCTGATTTTGCGAAGCAGTATATCGGCAATCCCTATGTGTGGGGAGGCACGAGCCTGACCAAAGGGGCGGACTGTTCCGGCTTCGTGCTGGCTGTATTCAGAAATTATGGCATCAGCCTGCCGCATTCCTCGAAGGCACAGGCGAACTGCGGCACCAAGATCAGCATCTCCGAGCTGAAGCCCGGCGATCTGGTATTCTACGGCAGCCGTTCCAGCATCAATCATGTGGCGATTTATGTTGGAGGCGGTCAGGTCGTCCATGCCAGCAACAAGCGCGTCGGCATTACGATCTCGAGTCTTTACTACCGCACGCCGGTGAAGGCCGTCCGGATTATAAATGATTGACAAAAGCCGGGCGTTTGTGCTAGAATAGTGAAGCATGATTTCAGCCGTCATTCAGGGTTTGGAATACTCCGACCTTCCCTTAATGACCAGCGTTTAGAAAAACAGGAGGAAAAGCAATATGATTTCAAAGGAAAAGAAGCAGGCGATCATCGCAGAGTATGGTCGCAGTGAGGGCGACACCGGTTCGCCGGAGGTGCAGGTAGCGCTTCTGACAGCCAGGATTCAGGAGCTCACAGAGCATCTGAAGGTAAACTACAAGGATCATCATTCCAGAAGAGGACTTCTGAAGATGGTCGGACAGAGACGCGCGATGCTGGCGTATCTGAAGGAAAAGGATATCGAGAGATATCGTGCGCTGATCGCGAAATTAGGTTTGAGAAAGTAAAAGGCCATAGGGCGGAGAGCTTCTCCGCCCTGTTTTTCGTAGCGTCTGTCGGCGGAAGATATTTTCCGAGACCACTGAAAAGCGCAGAGGCGCTCCGCGTTTTTCAGTAGTTTCGGTATCTTCCGCTAAAGATATATTATAGATTTAGAAAGGAGATACGAAACATGTACAAAAGTTACACGATGGAACTGGGCGGGAGAACGCTCAGGGTGGACGTCGGACGCGTAGCCGCACAGGCGAACGGCGCCGCGTTCATGCATTACGGTGAGACGGTGGTGCTGTCCACTGCGACCGCTTCGGAAAAGCCCCGCGACGGGATCGATTTCTTCCCGCTGAGCGTGGAGTATGAGGAGAAGATGTATGCGGTCGGCAAGATCCCGGGAGGCTTCAATAAGAGAGAGGGCAAGGCGTCCGAGAACGCGGTGCTGACGGACCGTGTCATCGACCGCCCGATGCGCCCGCTGTTCCCGAAGGACTACCGCAACGATGTGACGCTGAACAACCTGGTCATGAGCGTTGATCCGGCCTGCCGTCCGGAGCTCGTGGCGATGCTCGGTTCCGCGATCGCGGCCAGCATTTCCGACATTCCGTTCGCCGGATCCTGCGCGATGACGCAGATCGGCATGATCGACGGAGAGCTGATCGTGAACCCGTCCCAGGAGCAGTGGAAGAAGGGCGACCTGAGCCTGACCGTTGCCTCCATGAGGGAGAAGGTCATCATGATCGAGGCTGGTGCGAACGAGGTGCCGGAGGCGAAGATGATCGAAGCGATCTACAAGGCGCATGAGATCAACCAGGATATTATCCGCTTCATCGACCAGATCGTGGCCGAGGTGGGCAAGGAGAAGCATGCCTACACCAGCTATGCGGTACCGGAGGAGCTCTTTGAGGCGATCAAGGAGATCGTTCCGCCGCAGGAGATGGAAGAGGCGGTCTTCACGGATGATAAGCAGACCCGCGAGGCGAATGTGCGTGCTCTGACAGAGAAGCTCGAGGAAGCCTTCGCCGACAAGGAGGAGTGGCTTGCCGTGCTGGGCGAGGCGGTCTATCAGTATGAGAAGAAGACGGTCCGCAAGATGATCCTGAAGGATCACAAGCGTCCGGACGGCCGCGAGATCACGCAGATCCGTCCGCTCGCCGCGGAAGTAGATATCATTCCGAGAGTGCACGGCTCGTCCATGTTCACGCGCGGACAGACCCAGATCTGCGACGTGTGTACGCTGGCTCCGCTGTCCGAGGCGCAGAGACTCGACGGTCTTGATGAAAATGAGACCGGCAAGAGATACATGCATCACTACAATTTCCCGAGCTATTCGGTGGGCGAGACGAAGCCGTCCAGAGGACCGGGACGCCGTGAGATCGGCCATGGTGCGCTGGCGGAGAAGGCTCTGATTCCGGTGCTGCCGAGCGAGGAGGAGTTCCCCTACGCGATCCGCTGCGTGTCTGAGACCTTCGAGTCCAACGGTTCTACGTCGATGGCCTCGACCTGCGCGTCCTGTATGTCGCTGATGGCGGCGGGCGTTCCGATCAAGAGGATGGTGGCGGGTATTTCCTGCGGCCTTGTGACCGGCGATACGGACGATGATTTCGTGCTGCTGACCGATATCCAGGGTTTCGAGGATTTCTTCGGGGATATGGATTTCAAGGTGACCGGTACGACGGAGGGCATCACGGCGATTCAGATGGATATCAAGATCCATGGCCTGACGAGACCGATGGTCGAAGGCGCGATCGAGAAATGCCGTCAGGCAAGACTCTTTATCATGGATACCTGCATGAAGCCGGCGATCGCCGAGCCGCGCAAGACGGTCAGCGAGTATGCGCCGAAGATCATTCAGATGTCGATCGATCCGCAGAAGATCGGCGATGTGGTCGGCCAGAGAGGCAAGACGATCAACACGATCATCGAGCAGACCGGCGTGAAGATCGATATTGAGGACGACGGTTCCGTCTCGATCTGCGGCACGAACCAGGCGATGATGGACAAGGCCAAAGAGTTGATCACGATTATCGTGACCGACTTCGAGGAGGGCCAGGTCTTCACCGGAAAGGTTGTCAGCATCAAGGAGTTCGGCGCGTTCCTCGAGTTCGCACCGGGCAAGGAAGGCATGGTCCACATCTCGAAGATCGCGAAGGAGCGCATCAATCGCGTGGAGGATGTGCTGACGCTGGGCGACGTGGTCAAGGTCGTCTGCCTCGGCAAGGACAAGATGGGCCGCGTGAGCTTCTCCATCAAGGACTGCAAGGAAAAATAGAATTCATTAAGAAACTGATCGGCACAGTCGGGGATGAAAATCCGGCTGTGCCGATTTTTTGTCTGTCATAAAACCTGTCCATCCTCATATATTGAGACAGGGGGACGAGATTCATGAGGGAACACGATGTCTTTTCCATCTTTCCGGAGATGCTGCGGGAGCCGCTTGTGCATGCAGGATATACGCAGGATACTCTGCAGGAGATCCGCATCCGGGCAGAGCGCCCGCTCATCGTGCGCAGCGGCGGGCGCGAGCGGATTTTGAAGCGGCGCTTCATGAGAGCAGAGATCGGCGAGATTCTGGCTTATCTGGGAAATTATTCGCTCTATGCCTGGGAGGATGAGATCCGGCAGGGCTTTCTCTCGCTGCCGGGCGGTCACCGCGTCGGCCTCGCGGGGAAGACGGTGCTGGAGGGCGGCAGGGTGCGCACGCTCTCGGAGGTGTCTTCCCTGAATATTCGTTTTGCACATGAAGTGAAGGGCTGTGCCGATGCGGTGCTCCCGTACCTGTGGGAGGGAGGGCGGCTGCGCCACACACTGTTTGTGTCCGCGCCGGGAAGGGGGAAGACGACGCTGCTCCGCGACTGTATCCGGCAGATTTCCGATGGGAGCGACGTGCATCCGGGAATGACGGTGGGCTTGGTCGATGAGCGCTCCGAGATTGCGGGCTGCTTTCGCGGGATTCCATGCAACGACGTCGGGCTGCGGACCGATGTGCTCGACGGCTGTCTGAAGGCGGAGGGACTGATGATGCTGATTCGTTCCATGGCGCCGGATGTGGTTGCGGCTGATGAGGTCGGGAGCGAAGCGGACCTGGCGGCACTGCGGCATGCGATGAACTGCGGCTGCATGCTGCTGGCGACCGCGCACGGGGACTCGATGGAGGAGCTGAAAAGGAAGCCGGTGCTCGGGGAGATGGTCGGCTCCGCTCTGTTTGAGCGCTATGTGTTTCTGGAGAATGGGAGGGCGCCGGGGAATGTCGGGCAGATTCTGGACGGACAGTGCAGGAGCGTAAAATGTTGAAGTGGCTTGGGATTCTCCTGATTCTGACCGGCACCGGCGGTCTTGGCCTGCGGATGGCGAACGAGCTGGATCTGCGGATCCGGGAGCTGCAGGCGCTGCAGCAGATTGCTTTGTTCCTGAATGGGGAAATCCGGCATCTGCATCGTCCCCTGCCGGAGGCGTTCCGCAGCGCAGGGGAGCGGACGGGGGAGCCGTTCCGGGATTTTCTGCTGCGGACAGCGACGGATCTGGAGCAGAGGAATGGCCGGAGTGCGAGGCTTATCTGGGAGCGGAATCTGAAAAACTGCACGGGGGAGCTTCATCTGACGGAGCCGGATCTGCGGGCGCTCGGCGAGCTTGGCGGCATGCTGGGCTGTCTGGATGTGAAGCAGCAGCTCGGGGCGCTCGCGTATTATCAGGAAAATCTGAGCCATGCGCTCGCTGACGCCGCGGAGGACGCGAAAAATCGTAAAAAACTGTATCGCTACCTGGGCATTTTAAGCGGCGTCGCGGTTGTGATCTTTATTCTGTAGGGTGGAAAGCTTATGAGCGTAACGCTGATTTTTAAAATTGCCGCGGTGGGAATCCTGGTTTCCGTGCTCTCACAGGTGCTGAAACACAGCGGGAGGGAGGAGCAGGCGTTCCTGACGAGCCTGGCGGGGCTTCTGCTGGTACTGTTCTGGATCATTCCCTACGTCTATGAGCTTTTCGAGATGATGCAGGAGCTCTTCACTTTATAGGAGGTGGGACGCATGATACGGGTTGCGGTACTGGGCGTCGTCGGCGTGCTGTTGGCGCAGCAGCTGAAGACCTTGAAATCGGAGCTTGCCATCTATCTCTGTCTGGGCGTCAGCCTGTTGATTTTTCTGAACCTGACCGGACAGCTGACGCTGATCAGGGACACGCTCCTGGCAATTCAGACCAGTCTGCCGCTGAATGTCGGCTATTTGCAGACGCTGATGAAGATTATCGGGATTACCTACATTGCGGAATTCGCATCGGATCTCTGCAAGGACGCGGGATATCAGACGATCGCGGGGCAGATTCAGATGTTTGGCAAGCTGATGGTGCTGGCGGTCAGCATGCCGATCCTGTCCGCGCTGCTGGACACGATACAAAGTTTTCTGTGAGAAACTGCAGGCATATGTGCCTGCGCGACAGAAAAAACAAGTGCCGGGAAGGCGGGAGTGTGGTATGAGTGGGGGGATGCACGATGGAGGAGATTAATTACGGGGAGATTCAGCAGCTTCTGGATGGACTGCTCGGGAGTGACCTTGACTTTCAGGCCATGGTGGAAAGCGGCGCGGCGGGAGAGAGCCCGCTGTCCTGGAAACGGCTGGCTTCTCTGGTGCAGAGCGCGCTGTTCGAGGAGCTGCTCGCGCAGAAACAGCTCTGGATGCACATTCTGGTACTTGCGTTCGCCGCGACGCTGCTCCTTCACTTTGCGGATGTATTTCAGAACCGCAGCGTGCCGGAGATCAGCTTTTGCATGATCTATATGATTTTATTTCTGCTGCTGATCAGCTCTTTTCAGACGAGCCTCGGGATCGCCCGGGAGGTGATGGAGGCGATGCGAAGCTTTATGACAGTACTTGCGCCGGCCTGGCTTCTCGCGATGACGCTGTCCTCCTATCTCACATCCGCAGGCGTCTACTATGAGTTTATTCTGCTGCTGATCAGCGGCGTACAGTGGCTGGCCGAATCCTTTGTCCTGCCCTGTGCCGAGATCTATGTACTGCTTGTGCTGGTCAATCATCTGTCAAGGGAGAAGCGTCTCGGACAGTTCGCGGAACTCATGTCGATGGCGGCGGACTGGAGCCTGAAGGTCGCGCTTGCGCTGGTCTGCGGCTTTCACATGATACAGGGTCTGGTTTCCCCGGCGGCGGACTCGTTTCGAAATCAGGCCATCAGCAGAGGTATCGGCATGGTACCCGGCGTCGGCAGTGCCGGCAGCGGCGTGACGGATCTGGTGCTCGGCTCAGCGGTACTGATCAAGAACGGGATCGGCGCGGCGGCTCTGATTGTCCTGATTCTGCTCTGCCTGATTCCACTCGTCAAACTGGCCGTGATCATGGCGGTATACTATCTGCTCGCGGCGGTGTTGCAGCCGGTGTCGGACGAGCGGATTGTGGGCTGTCTGAGCGGTATGGGAAACGGCGTGCGCCTGCTTTTCCGTGCGGTCTTTACCGTGCTGGCGCTGTTTTTTCTTTCAATCGCGCTGATGACGGCGCTGACGGGAGGATGAAGAGATGGAGGGAATACTGGAGATGATCCGGGCGGTCGCGGTTTTCTATCTGCTTGAGCAGATCGTGCTCTATCTTCTGCCCGGGCGCAGTTATGAAAAGTATGTGCGGTTTTATCTTGGCCTGCTGCTGGTGCTGCTCCTGCTGCGGCCGGTTTTTGAACTCGCGGGTCTCGCGGAGCAGCTGGGCGCGGAGGCACTGGTCGAACAGCTGGAGCAGGAGGTGGAGGAGATCCGGTGAACAAAGAAAAATGGGAAAAATGGAAAAAGAAATACTGGCCGCCGCGGAAGGATCAGCTGCTGATTCTGGCACTTCTGGGGCTTTTGCTGGCGGTGATCGCGGTTCCGGTACAGAAGGACAGCAGGGAGGCGGGCGAGGCCGCTGCGGCGTCTTCGGAAGAGCCGGAGGAGACGGCAGAGGATTATGAGAGCCGGATGGAGCGAAAACTCGAGGAGCTGCTCTCGCAGGTCGAGGGGATCGGCGAGGTGCATGTCATGCTGACCTTTGCGGACAGCGGGCAAAAGCAGGTCGAGAAGGACGTCAGCGTTTCGGAGAATTCGACGCAGGAGGAGACGGTCTACGAGGAGCAGGGCAGCAGCGTGCGCACGCCCTATGTGAGCTCTGAGACGAATCCGCAGGTGGAGGGCGTCCTCGTCGTTGCAGAGGGCGGCGGCAACGGCGATGTAAAAGCGGATATCATCGACGCCGTGCAGGCATTATTTGGCATAGAGGAACATAAAATAAAAATCATGAAGGCTGGA
>JAJQCG010000237.1:13250-29351 GCA_021202815.1 Lachnospiraceae bacterium
GTGAAAGCAAAGCAGCCGTTAAAGAAACCCGTGATAAAGAAGCCCGTATTCAAAAAGAATCAGATCATCATTACAGCGCTGGCGGCCATGATCGCGGTCACCGGTTATCTGAATTATTCCGGCGCCAGCCTGGACGCGTCGCTCCTGAGCGCAAACAGCGAGGCGGTCGAGGAGGAGGATACCGATCTGGCGCTGGACATCTCTGCGGAGGACAGCTATGCCGCGAGCGGGGAGACGGATGTCGCGGATCTGGAAGAGGAGTATACGGAGGAGATCGCCAGCCTTGACGAGGACTATGAAAGCAGTGCCGCTGTGGAGACTGACGATGATGTGGAGACGGCATCCGCGGGGGAGACCGTCCTCGTGACAGGCACGGTGGGCGTCGGTATTGTCTCCGAGGCAAAGGTGACGAGGGAGCAGACCCGCTCGAAAAATAAAGAAATTCTGATGGAACTGATCGAGAGCACGTCGGTCACAGACGAACAGAAGCAAAGTGCCATCGAAGCGATGGTGAGCATGACGGACGTGGCGGAGCGGGAGCTCGCGGCGGAGACGCTGCTGATGGCACAGGGCTTCGACGAGGCCGTCGTGAGCATCACGGATGATAGCGCGGATGTGGTGGTCAGCAGCACGCAGGTCAGCGACGCGGAGCGCGCCCAGATCGAGGACATCGTCAAGCGCAAGACGGGAATTGAGGCCGCGAATATTACGATTACACCGGTGACGTCAGAATAGAAATCAGACTACTTGCTGTTATGAAATGTTTTTATGGCATAATTCCCCATGATGTGCTATAATTATAATATACATATCAAAAGGGAGAAAACTTAAAATGGACAAATGGATGTATGTGGTACCAGTGGTTGCCGTGCTGGCTTTACTTTTTGCCGCTCTTCAGGTGCGTAAAGTAGGGCGGCAGGAGCCGGGCACGGACAGAATGAAGGAGATCGCCGCGGCGATTGCGGAGGGCGCGCGCGCCTTTCTGACAGCTGAGTACAGGATTCTCATCATTTTTGTGGCAGTGCTCTTTGTACTGATTGGTATTGGCATCGGAAGCTGGGTGACAGCGGTGTGCTTTGTGGTGGGGGCGCTGTTCTCGACCGCAGCCGGCTACTGTGGCATGACAGTTGCCACGAAGGCCAATGTGCGCACGGCGAACGCGGCACGGGAGAGCGGTATGAACAAGGCACTCTCGATTGCCTTTGCGGGCGGTACGGTGATGGGCATGTGCGTGGCCGGACTTGGGGCGCTCGGCGTCAGTCTGATCTACATCGTCACCGGAAATGTTGAAGTTCTGTCCGGTTTCAGCCTTGGCGCATCGTCCATCGCGCTGTTTGCGCGCGTGGGCGGCGGTATCTACACGAAGGCGGCGGACGTCAGAGCCGATCTGGTCGGCAAGGTGGAGAAGGGCATTCCGGAGGACGATCCGCGCAATCCCGCGGTGATTGCGGACAACGTCGGCGACAATGTCGGCGACGTTGCGGGCATGGGAGCCGATCTCTTTGAATCCTATGTCGGCTCGCTCGTATCCGCGCTGACGCTCGGGGTGGCGGTCGCGGCCGTCTCCGGCGTACTGTTCCCGCTTCTGATTTCCGCCTGCGGCCTGATCGCTTCCATCATCGCCACATTCTTTGTGAAGGACAGCGAGGGCAATGATCCGCAGAAAGCACTCACAAAAGGAAGTTATGTATCGGCGGCTCTGGTGATCGTCGTGTCGCTGGTCTTAAGTCGGTATCTGTTCGGCGACATGAACGCGGCGGCGGCTGTGATTTCCGGACTGGTCGTCGGTGTGGTGATCGGAAAGATTACCGAATACTATACGTCGGACGCCTACCAGCCGGTGCAGAAGGTCGGCGAGCAGTCGGAGACAGGTGCTGCGACAACCATTATCAGCGGTGTCGCGGTCGGCATGAAGTCTACGGCCTTTCCGCTGCTGCTGATCTGTATCGGCATCTTTATTTCCTACCGTGTGGACGGCCTGTACGGCATCGCACTCGCGGCGGTCGGCATGCTCTCGACGACGGGTATTACCGTCGCGGTTGACGCCTACGGTCCGATCGCGGATAATGCGGGCGGCATCGCGGAGATGTCCGGCCTGGACGAATCAGTGCGAGAGATCACGGACAAGCTGGATTCGGTCGGAAATACGACGGCTGCCATGGGAAAGGGTTTCGCGATCGGTTCCGCCGCGCTGACGGCGCTCGCACTCTTTGTATCCTATGCGGACGCGGTGGGACTTGATGCGATTAACCTGCTGGATTACCGGGTGATCATCGGACTCTTCCTCGGGGGCATGCTGACCTTCCTCTTCTCGGCGCTTACGATGGAATCGGTTTCGCGGGCCGCCTATAAGATGATCGAGGAGGTGCGGCGGCAGTTCCGCGAGAAACCGGGCATCATGACGGGTGAGGAGCGGCCGGACTACACCTCCTGCGTGGCGATTTCCACGACGGCGGCGCTGCACGAGATGCTGCTTCCGGGCGTGATGGCGGTGCTGGCGCCGATAGCCGTTGGCCTGCTCCTGGGCGTTGAGGCGCTCGGCGGTCTTCTCAGCGGTGCGCTGGTGACGGGCGTTCTGCTGGCAATCTATATGTCGAATGCGGGCGGAGCCTGGGATAACGCGAAGAAATTTATCGAGAGCGGTCATCATAGCGGCAAGGGGAGTGAGGCGCACAAGGCCGCTGTGGTTGGCGATACGGTCGGCGATCCGTTCAAGGACACTTCAGGACCGGCGATCAATATTCTGATCAAGCTGATGACGATCGTGTTCCTAGTGTTCGCGCCGCTGTTTCTGGCAATTGGACCGCTCCTGTAGGGAGATTCCGGATGCTCACGTATTCTTTTGAAAACAGAGGGAAGGAAGCACTGTACACCTGGCTCTATAAGTGCATGAAGGATGACATTCTGTCCGGTAAGCTGAAGAGCGGGGGAACAGCTCCCCTCGAAGCGCAGCTTCGCGCGTCAGCTCGGCGTCAGTACGCTCACCGTTGAAAAGGCCTACGCGTTGCTGCAGACCGAGGGTTATGTCAGCTCCCTTCCGAAAAAAGGTTATTACGTTGCGGATATTCAGCCTGCTTTTCGCAGGCTGCAGACGGGGGAGGTTTCCTCCCCCCCCGCTTCTGCTGTCCTCCTCCAGGAGCAGCCCGAGGAGAGGCAGTATTTCGCGGACTTTTCGAGCAACCAGACGAGAAAGGAGAACTTTCCCTTCTCTGTCTGGACGAAGCTGATTCGTCGGGTGATGGCGGAGCAGGGGGATCATCTCCTGAAAAATCCGCCCGGCGGCGGAATTCTCCCGCTGCGCGAGGCAATCGCCGGACAGCTGCGGGAATTCCGGGATATGCAGGTGTCGCCGGAGCAGATCATCGTCGGCGCGGGGACAGAGTATCTTTATGGTCTGTTGATTCAGCTGCTTGGATTTGACAGTGTGTACGCCGTAGAGAACCCGGGCTATCAGAAGATATGGAAGATTTACCAGGCATATGGAGTTGCCTGCCGGTATATTGATCTGGACCACAGCGGTATGCGTCCGGAGCTTCTGGAGAATTCGGACGCGAATGTGATACACATTTCTCCGTCGCATCATTTTCCGACCGGGATCACGATGCCGGTCAGCCGTCGCCATGAGCTGCTCGGCTGGGCAGCAAAGGCGGAAGAGCGATATATCATCGAGGATGACTATGATAGTGAGTTTCGCCTGTCCGGGAAGCCGATTCCGACGCTGCAGAGTATTGACCGGGACGGACGCGTGATTTACGTTAATACCTTTACCAAGAGTCTTGCCTCCACGATTCGTATCAGCTATATGGTACTGCCCGTACCGCTGCTGGAAAGATACCGGGAGCAGCTGGGGTTTTACTCCTGCACCGTGTCAAATTTTGAACAGTACACGCTGGCGGCCTTTATCCGGGACGGGCATTATGAGAAACACATCAACCGCATGCGCAACAGTTTCCGGCGGAAGCGGAATCTGCTGCTCGGCGCGATCCGGGAGAGTCCGCTTGCATCGCTGGTCACGATCTCCGAGGAGGACGCGGGACTGCAATTCCTTATGAATGTCAGCACGAAGCTGTCTGATGAGGAAATTACAGAGCGCGCTGCGGAAAACGGAATACGGCTGACGGGTCTGTCCCGTTATTTCCATGGAGGAGAGGAGCAGACCTGCTCCGCGCATACTTTTGTCATCAATTACTCTAATATAGAAGAAAGCCGGATCGAGGAGGCGGTGGAGCGGCTGTACCGGGCCTGTCGATAATTGTGGTATCGCCTGCATTTTTGACTTGACGCGGCGGCGTCCGCATGATAGTGTGAGCGGGTGGCATGCCTACCGCAGGCCGCGATGAAAAGCAGACTCTTTGAAGCGATTGCGGCAGGGAACGTTTGCGGGAGTCTGAAGATCGGAGTGCATGACCTGACTGCCCTTTGAGGGAAAATGAGTAGAACAGGAAAGAGAAAGCAATGACAGATCAGTTTTCCAGGACAAGGCTGCTCCTCGGCGAGGAGGGAATGAAAAGGTTGTCCAGCGCGCGCGTAGCCGTGTTCGGGCTCGGCGGCGTCGGAGGCTATACAGTGGAGGCGCTGGCGCGCAGCGGCGTCGGCGCGCTTGATCTGATCGATGACGACCAGGTCTGCCTGACGAACCTGAACCGGCAGATTCTCGCAACGCGCGGGACGATCGGAGAATACAAGACGGATGCAGCGCGGGAGCGTGTGCTCTCGATCAATCCGGACGCACAGGTCAGGGTATACCGGACTTTCTATGGCCCGGAGACGGAGGGAGAGTTTGACTTTTCTTCTTATGACTATGTTGTGGACGCGATCGACACCGTGACCGGAAAGATTGAGCTTGTGTTGCAGGCAGAGCGCTCCGGCACGCCGATAATCAGCTGCATGGGCGCGGGGAACAAGCTGGACGCGAGCGCTTTTGAGGTGGCCGACATCTATGAGACGAGCGTCTGTCCGCTGGCGCACGTGATGCAGCGCGAGCTGAAAAAGCGCAGCGTCAGAAAATTAAAGGTGGTCTACTCGAAGGAACCGCCGATAACGCCGATTGCGGAAAGTGTCGTCGGCGAGGATGCCGACGGTTGTCAGGCGGACGGGGAACACGCGCAGCGCCGCCAGACGCCCGGGAGTACCGCGTTCGGCCCTGCGGTGGCGGGACTGATTCTTGCGGGCGAGGTGGTGCTGGATTTGATAAAGGAGCCTTTGGACAATGTTTACAGCACAGAACTGGAAGGATTATGAGGTGATCGACTGCTCCGGCGGTGAGAAGCTGGAGCGCTGGGGGGACTATCTGCTTGTGCGGCCCGACCCGCAGGTAATCTGGGATACTCCCAGGGAAAATCCCGGCTGGCGGCGGCGGAACGGACACTATCACCGGAGCGCGAAGGGCGGTGGAGAGTGGGAGTTCTTTGATTTGCCGCAGCAGTGGGATATTTCCTATGAACTGTCCTGCGGGAAGCGCCGCCTGACCTTTCACCTGAAACCCTTCAGCTTCAAACATACCGGGCTGTTCCCGGAGCAGGCGGCAAACTGGGACTGGTTTTCGGAAAAGATACGCAGCGCGGGCAGACCGGTGAAGGTACTGAACCTGTTTGCCTACACGGGCGGGGCGACGCTGGCGGCAGCGGCGGCGGGAGCCGCGGTCACGCATGTCGATGCTTCAAAGGGTATGGTAGGCTGGGCGAAGGAGAACGCGAAGGCCTCCGGTCTCGAGAACGTGTCGATCCGCTGGCTTGTCGACGACTGTCAGAAATTTGTCGAGCGGGAGCTGCGCCGCGGGAACCGCTACGACGCGGTGATCATGGATCCGCCGTCCTATGGACGCGGACCGAAGGGAGAAATCTGGAAGATCGAGGACGCGATTCACCCGCTCGTGCGGCTGTGTGCGCAGCTTCTGAGTGACGATCCGCTTTTCTTCCTTATTAACTCTTACACGACCGGCCTGCAGCCGGCGGTGCTCGCCTATCTGCTTGGGACGGAGCTTCGGAGCTTCGGCGGTCAGTTCGACGCGCAGGAGGTAGGCCTTCCGGTGACGGAGAGCGGCCTTGTCCTGCCCTGCGGAGCGGCAGGACGCTGGGAGAGTTGCTGATCACAGCCGCCCCTGGAAATATTAAATTTGTGCAATTTTTTTTAGAAAAAAGGGCTTGCATTTTGCAGGCCTTTGTTTTATACTGATTTTTGCTGTGATATTGATAGCGATGAAGCGTGAGGTTGCCGCGCTGAACGCGCGGGTTTTTCCGTGGAGCGAATGTCAAGTTAGCAAACTGGCGACAAGTCACTGTATACAATTAGAACGGTCCTTTGAAAGAAGAAGGAAACGACGTGTGAAAGTCTTCGCGACACGCACGGGAGAGTGTACAGTCACCGCTTGTCGTACTGGTAGTCAAAAGTACGAAAAGGAGGCGACTTTTTTTATGGCAAGTCAAGTAATGAGAATCACATTGAAGGCGTACGATCATCAGCTGATCGATGCATCCGCAAAGAAGATCATCGAGACGGTGAAAAAGACGGGATCTAAGGTGAGCGGACCGGTGCCGCTGCCGACGAAGAAGGAAGTGGTTACGATCCTTCGCGCGGTGCACAAGTACAAGGATTCCAGAGAGCAGTTCGAGCAGAGAACGCACAAGAGACTGATCGACATCATCGCGCCGACGCAGAAGACGGTGGACGCCCTGTCCCGTCTGGATATGCCTGCGGGTGTCTATGTTGATATAAAGATGAAAACCAAATAATCCTGCGGCTAGAATGAATGCCCTGTGGTGCATTCCGCTGTAGAGAAAACAGGAGGAAAAGAAAGAATGAAGAAAGCTATTTTAGCGACGAAGGTCGGCATGACCCAGATCTTCAACGAGGACGGCGTGCTCACGCCCGTCACCGTGCTTCAGGCCGGATCCTGCGTCGTGACGCAGGTCAAGACAGTCGAGAACGACGGCTATGACGCGGTGCAGGTCGGCTTCGTCGACATCAGAGAGAAGCTTGTGAACAAGCCGAAGAAAGGCCACTTTGACAAGGCCGGCGTATCCTACAAGAGATTCGTCCGGGAGCTGAAGCTGGAGAACGCGTCCGAGTATGCGCCGGCACAGGAGATCAAGGCGGACATCTTCTCCGCGGGAGATAAGATCGACGCGACGGCCATTTCCAAAGGTAAAGGATATCAGGGCGCAGTCAAGAGACTTGGACAGCACAGAGGACCCATGGCCCACGGCTCCAAGTTCCACCGTCATCAGGGTTCCAACGGCGCCTGCTCCGATCCGAGCCGTGTGTTCAAGGGAAAAGGCATGCCGGGTCATATGGGTTCGAAGCAGATCACGATCCAGAACCTGGAAGTAGTCAGAGTTGACGCAGAAAACAATTTACTGCTGGTCAAAGGTGCGGTACCGGGCCCGAAGAAAGCCTTAGTTACCATCAAAGAGACCGTGAAGAGCGGCAAATAAGGCTGACGGGAAAGGAGGAACACGATTATGGCAAACGTAGCTGTTTATAATATGGAAGGAAAAGAAGTCGGAACGATCGAGCTTTCCGACGAGATTTTCGGAGTAGAAGTCAACGAGCATCTGGTACATCAGGTCGTCGTAGCGCAGCTCGCAAACAAGAGACAGGGAACGCAGAAGGCAAAGACCCGTTCCGAGGTTTCCGGCGGCGGAAGAAAGCCCTGGAGACAGAAGGGAACCGGACATGCCCGTCAGGGTTCGACCAGAGCTCCCCAGTGGACCGGCGGCGGCGTGGTATTCGCCCCGACTCCGAGAGATTACACGATTCGTCTGAACAAGAAGGAGAAGAGGCTCGCCCTCAAGTCCGTCCTGACGAACTGCGTGAACGAGAAGAAGCTGATCGTCCTCGACGAGCTGAAGTTCGATGAGATCAAGACGAAGAAGATGCAGGCGGTTCTCGATGCGCTGAATGTGAAGAAGGCGCTGGTCGTCCTGAACGAGAATGATGAGAACGTCGTGAAGTCCACGAGAAATATTGCAAACGTCCGCACGGCGCTGACGAACACGATCAATGTGTACGACATCCTGAAGTACAGCACCCTGATCGTCACGAAGGACGCCGTCGCCACCATCGAGGAGGTGTACGCGTAATGGCTGACATTAAATATTATGATGTAATCCGCAAACCGGTCATCACCGAGAAGAGCATGGCTATGATGGGAGAAAAGAAATATACCTTCCTCGTTCATCCGGATGTAACGAAGTCCCAGGTGAAGGATGCGGTCGAGAAGATGTTCGCGGGCGCGAAGGTTGAGAAGGTTAACATTATGAACTGCCCGGCTAAAAATAAGAGACGCGGTATGGTCGTCGGCCAGACGGCGAAGACCAGGAAGGCTGTCGTACAGCTCACCGCCGACAGCAAGGACATCGAGCTCTTTGAGGGACTGTAAAGAGCTGACCAGTATCACGAAACCGCGTAGAGTTTGAAAGGAGATAACGTAATGGGAATCAAAACCTATCGCCCATATACCCCTTCCAGGAGGCAGATGTCCGGATACGATTTCGAAGAGATCACCAGGACAGCCCCTGAGAAGTCCCTGACGACATCCCTCAAGAAGAAGGCCGGACGTAACGCCCAGGGAAAGATTACAGTGAGACACCGCGGAGGCGGCGCCAAGAGAAAGTACAGAATCATTGATTTTAAGAGAAGGAAAGACGGAGTACCGGCAAAGGTTCTCAGCATCGAGTACGATCCGAACCGCACGGCGAACATCGCGCTGATCTGCTATGCGGACGGCGAGAAGACCTACATCCTCGCGCCGCAGGGTCTGAAGGAGGGCATGGTCGTCATGAACGGGCCGGAGGCTGAAGTCCATCCGGGCAACTGCCTGCCGCTGGAGAATATCCCCGTCGGTACCATGGTTCACAACGTAGAGATGCACCCGGGCAAGGGCGGACAGCTCGTTCGTTC
Organism: Lachnospiraceae bacterium; assembly: GCA_021202815.1. GTDB lineage: Bacteria > Bacillota > Clostridia > Lachnospirales > Lachnospiraceae > Hominiventricola. Next base: position 22,152 of record JAJQCG010000237.1, read on the forward strand.
CGCCGGAAACGGGGCGCAGGTGATGGCAAAGGAAGGCAAGTATGTGACCCTCAGACTTCCGTCCGGTGAGATGAGGATGGTGCCCATGAACTGCCGCGCGACAATCGGTATCGTCGGCAACGGGGAGCACAACCTGATCAACTACGGCAAGGCGGGACGCAAGCGCCACATGGGCATTCGCCCGACCGTCCGCGGTTCTGTTATGAACCCGAACGACCACCCGCATGGCGGCGGCGAGGGCAAGGCCGGTATCGGTCGCCCGGGTCCGTGCACACCGTGGGGCAAGCTGGCGCTTGGCCTCAAGACCAGGAAGAAGAACAAGCAGTCTAACAAGCTGATCGTCAGAAGAAGAGACGGCAAGACGTTTAAATAAGAAATAGGAGGTTTCATACATGTCCCGTTCATTAAAAAAAGGACCGTTTGCAGACGCCAGCCTGCTGAAAAAAGTAGATGAGATGAACGCCAGCGGAAACAAGGCCGTGATCAAGACCTGGTCACGCCGCTCCACGATTTTCCCGCAGATGGTTTCCCACACATTTGCAGTTCATGATGGAAGAAAGCATGTGCCGGTCTATGTCACCGAGGACATGGTAGGTCACAAGCTCGGAGAGTTTGTGCCGACCAGAACCTACCGGGGACATGGAAAAGACGAGAAGAAGTCCAGGCGTTAGTCGTCTATATTTTGGAAGGAGGTTAAACCGGAATGGCAAAGGGTTCCAGAAGTCAGTATAAAAGAGAAAGAAATGCCGTCAAGGACGAGCGTCCGAGCGCAAAGCTTTCGTTTGCGCGCGTGTCCGTCCAGAAGGCATGCTTCGTATTAGATGCCATCAGAGGGAAGGATGCGCAGACCGCGCTCGGCATTGTCACCTACAATCCGAGATATGCGTCCACTCTGATCGAGAAATTATTGAAGTCCGCGATTGCGAATGCAGAGAACAATTATCCGGACAAGAACTACAGGGCTGAAAACCTCTATGTCGCCGAGTGCTACGCGAATAAGGGACCGACGATGAAGAGAATCAGACCGAGAGCACAGGGCCGCGCTTACCGCATTGAGAAGCGGATGAGCCACATCACCATCGTGCTGGACGAGAAGAAGTAAGGGAGGACAATCATGGGACAGAAAGTTAACCCGCACGGCCTCAGGGTCGGTGTTATTAAAGACTGGGATTCCAAATGGTACGCGGAAAAAGATTTCGCGGACTGCCTAGTCGAAGATTACCAGATCAGAAAGTTTCTGAAGAAGAAGCTGTACAGTGCAGGAGTTTCCAAGATTGAGATCGAGCGTACTTCCGACCGTGTGAAGATCACGATCTCCGCGTCGAAGCCCGGCATGATCATCGGAAAGGGCGGCGTTGAGATTGAGAAGCTCAGAGTGCAGCTGCAGAAGATGACCCCGAAGAAGGTCGTCGTGGATATCCGCGAGATCAAGAGACCGGACCGCGAGGCACAGCTCGTGGCGGAGAATATCGCGCAGCAGCTTGAGAACCGTATCTCTTTCCGCCGCGCGATGAAGTCCTGCATGGGCAGAGCAATGAAGTCCGGCGCGAAGGGAATCAAGGCGTCCTGCGGCGGCCGTCTCGGCGGTGCGGACATCGCCCGCACAGAGACCTATTCGGAGGGCACGATTCCGCTTCATACACTGAGAGCGGATATTGATTATGGTTTCGCGGAGGCGGACACTACCTACGGAAAAGTCGGCGTGAAGGTCTGGGTCTACAAAGGCGAGGTCCTTCCGAAGAAGGCGAAGGAAGGGAGCGATCGATAATGTTAATGCCGAAGAGAGTAAAGCATCGCAAGCAGTTCCGCGGCAGCATGGCCGGGAAAGCGATGAGAGGAAATAAGATCACGAATGGCGAATACGGTATTATCGCCCTCGAGCCCTGCTGGATTAAGTCCAATCAGATCGAGGCAGCCCGTGTGGCCATGACCCGTTACATCAAGCGTGGCGGTAAAGTCTGGATCAAGATTTTCCCGGATAAGCCAGTGACCAGCCAGCCGGCTGAGACCCGAATGGGTAAAGGAAAAGGCTCCCTGGAATACTGGGTGGCAGTTGTAAAGCCGGGCCGCGTGATGTTTGAGATTGCGGGAGTTTCCGAGGATGTCGCGAAGGAAGCCCTGCGTCTGGCCACCCACAAGTTACCCTGCAGATGCAAGATCGTATCTCGCGCAGACTTAGAAGGCGGTGATAGCAGTGAAAACGAATAAATATGTAAAAGATTTACAGGAAAAGACGGCCGTTGAGCTGAATACCGAGCTGACGGCTGCAAAGAAGGAGCTTTTCAACCTGAGATTCCAGAACGCGACGAACCAGCTCGACAACACGGCGAGGATCAGGGAAGTTCGCAGGAACATCGCCCGGATTCAGACTGTTATCGCACAGAAGAACGCGTAAGAGTCCGGAAGCGCAGTGTGAGAAAGGAGAATAGGAAGCCGTGGAAAGAAATCTGAGAAAAACCCGTGTCGGTAAAGTGGTCAGCGATAAGATGGACAAAACCATTGTGGTAGCTGTGGAAAACCACGTAAAGCATCCGCTCTACGGAAAGATTGTAAAGAAGACATACAAGCTGAAGGCGCACGACGAGAACAACGAGTGCGGCATCGGCGATACCGTAAAGGTTATGGAGACCAGACCGCTGTCGAAGGACAAGAGATGGAGATTGGTCAGCATCATTGAGAAAGCCAGATAGGAGGATGTAGAAGTGATACAGCAGGAATCAAGACTGAAGGTTGCTGATAACACCGGTGCAAAAGAGCTCCTCTGCATCCGCGTTATGGGCGGCTCAACGAGAAGATATGCACACATCGGCGATGTGATCGTCGCTACGGTTAAAGACGCAACGCCAGGCGGCGTTGTCAAGAAGGGCGACGTGGTGAAGGCTGTCGTGGTCCGTACGGTAAAGGGCGCCCGTCGTAAGGACGGTTCTTATATCCGTTTCGACGAGAATGCCGCGGTCATCATCAAGGAAGACAAGAACCCCAGGGGAACCCGTATCTTTGGGCCGGTCGCGAGAGAGCTTCGTGAGAAACATTTCATGAAGATCGTTTCCCTCGCTCCGGAAGTATTATAGGAGGTATCGGAATGGCTACAATGAAAATCAAAAAGGGCGATACCGTCAGAGTGATTGCCGGAGCCGACAAGGGCGCTGAGGGCAAGGTTGTCATGGTTGACCACAAGAAGGGCAGAGTTGTAGTGGAAGGCGTGAACATGGTCACGAAGCACACGAAGCCCTCGATGTCGAACCAGCAGGGCGGCATCGTTCATCAGGAGGCTCCGATCGATGCTTCCAATGTCATGCTTGTGGTGGACGGACAGACCACGCGCGTCGGTTTTCAGGTCGAGTATAAGGAGCGCGAGAACGGCAGCAAGAAGAGAGTCGTGAAGCGCGTAGCGAAGGCGACCGGCAAGGTCATCGACGACTGATGGAAGAGAGGAGGCCTGAAAAAAAGTGAGCAGACTTGGAGAACAGTACAAGAATGAGATCGTGGATGCCATGATCAAAAAATTCGGATATAAGAACATTATGGAAGTGCCGAAGCTCGACAAGATCGTCATCAATATGGGCGTTAGCGAGGCGAAGGAGAATGTCAAGGTTCTGGATTCCGCAGTAAAGGATCTGGAGACAATCACCGGTCAGAAGGCGGTCGTCACGAAGGCAAAGAACTCCGTCGCGAACTTCAAGATTCGTGAGGGTATGCCGATCGGCTGCAAGGTCACGCTCCGCAAGGAAAGAATGTATGAGTTTGCGGATCGCCTGATCAACCTGGCGCTCCCGCGCCTGCGCGACTTCCGCGGCGTGAACCCGAACGCGTTCGACGGCAGAGGAAACTATGCCCTCGGCATCAAGGAACAGTTGATTTTCCCGGAAATTGAATACGACAAGGTGGATAAGGTGAGAGGCATGGATATCATTTTCGTGACCACGGCCAAAACTGACGAGGAAGCACGTTATCTGTTGAGCTTATTCAATATGCCATTTGCAAGATAGGAGGGAATTTCATGGCTAAGACATCGATGAAAATCAAGCAGCAGCGCAAACAGAAATTCTCGACGAGAGAATACAGCCGCTGCAGGATCTGCGGTCGTCCGCATGCTTACCTGAGGAAATATGGAATCTGCAGAATCTGCTTCCGCGAGCTGGCTTACGCGGGCCAGATCCCGGGTGTGAAAAAAGCAAGCTGGTAACCGGTAAGGAGGTAGGAAAAATGACAACGAACGATCCAATCGCAGATATGCTCACAAGAATCCGTAATGCGAACATCAGAAAGCATGACACGGTAGATGTCCCGGTATCGAAGATGAAGCTTGCGATCGCAGACATTCTGGTAGACGAGGGATATGTTGAGAAGTATGAGCTGGTCGACAATGGAAGTTTTCAGGATATGCGTATTACCCTGAAATATGCCAATAACAAGAGTGACAGGATCATCTCCGGACTGAAAAGGATCTCCAAGCCGGGCCTTCGCGTGTACGCGGGTAAGGAGGAGCTTCCGAAGGTGCTCGGCGGCCTGGGTATCGCCATCATTTCCACGAACAAGGGCGTGATGACCGACAAGAAGGCAAGAGAGCTGAACGTAGGCGGAGAAGTACTGGCGTTTGTGTGGTAGCAGACCGAAAGACAGTAAATTACTGAAAACAGAAGAGGCTCAGCGCCTCTTCCGAAAATCTAAGTAAGGAGGATTTTTGATTTATGTCCCGTATCGGAAGATTGCCGGTAGCGATTCCGGCAGGCGTCACAGTTGATGTGGCCGAGGGAAACAAGGTGACTGTAAAAGGTCCGAAGGGAACGCTGGAGAGAACGCTTCCCGCAGAAATGACGATCAAGGTCGAGGATGGTCACGTTGTCGTGACGAGACCGAACGACCTGAAGAAAATGAAATCTTTACACGGACTGACCAGAACGCTGATCTCCAACATGGTGACCGGCGTCAACACCGGTTTTGAGAAGGTGCTCGAGGTCAACGGAGTCGGTTATCGCTGCGCGAAGTCCGGCAAGAAGCTGACGCTGAATCTGGGCTATTCTCATCCGGTTGAGATGATCGACCCGGAGGGTCTGGAGGCTGTCGTCGACGGCAACAAGATCACTGTCAAGGGTATCGACAAGGAAAAGGTCGGGCAGTATGCGGCTGAGATTCGCGCCAAGAGAGCGCCGGAACCCTACAAGGGTAAGGGCATCAAGTACGCGGATGAAGTGATCCGGCGCAAAGTCGGCAAGACCGGTAAGAAATAGGTAAGGAGTGTGTAGAGATGGTTAAGAAGAAATCAAGAAAAGAAGTACGCGCCAAGAAGCACTACAGACTGCGCAACCATATCAGCGGCACTGCCGAGAAGCCGCGTCTGGCCGTATACAGAAGCAACCAGCATATGTATGCGCAGATCATTGATGATACAGCAGGAAACACCCTCGTCTCCGCTTCTACTCTCCAGAAGGATATCAAGGCAGAGCTTGAGAAGACGAACAGCGTTGACGCGGCGGCATATGTAGGAAAAGTGCTTGCCGAGAGAGCCCTTGAGAAGGGAATCAAGACGGTCGTATTCGACCGCGGAGGTTTCGTCTATCATGGTAAAGTCGCAGCGCTGGCAGATGCAGCCCGTGAAGCGGGTCTGGATTTCTAAAGGAGGAGGAGAAAAGGCATGAGACATGAGATCATTGATGCGAGCCAGTTAGAGCTGACGGATAAGGTCGTGACGATCAAGCGCGTCAGTAAGACGGTCAAGGGTGGACGCACGCAGCGTTTCACGGCTCTGGTGGTCGTCGGCGACGGCAACGGCATCGTAGGTGCAGGCCTTGGAAAAGCCCTTGAAATTCCGGAAGCGATCCGTAAGGGCAAGGAGGATGCGATGAAGAATCTCACCCGCATCGCGCTGGACAGCAACAGCAGCATTCCGCACGATATCATCGGGGAGTTCGGCAGTTCTTCTGTACTGCTCAAGAGGGCTCCGGAAGGTACCGGTATCATCGCCGGCGGCGCGGTCCGTGCGGTGGTGGAGCTTGCGGGCATGAAGAATATCCGTACCAAGTCGCTGGGCTCCAACAACAAGCAGAATGTGGTACTGGCCACCCTCAATGGCCTGAAAAGCCTGAATGCCCCGGAGGAGGTCGCGAAGAAGCGCGGCAAGTCCGTGGATGAGATTATGGCATAAGGAGGAGAGCGGACATGGCAGAGAAGTTAAAAGTAACCCTGGTAAAATCTCCGATTGGCGCGATTCCGAAGCAGAGAGCTACGGTGGAAGCGCTCGGTCTTAGAAAGATGCACAAGACTGTCGAGCTGCCGGACAATGACGCGGTGCGCGGCATGATCTGGCATGTGAGACATCTGGTGAAGGTGGAAGAAATCTGATTATTACAGATAAGGAGGTGTCACAATGGACTTATCGAATTTGACGTACGCGGAGGGCTCCAGACAGAGCGATAACTTCCGCAGAGGCCGCGGACATGGTTCAGGCAACGGCAAGACCGCGGGCAAGGGACATAAAGGCCAGAAGGCCCGTTCCGGAGCTCCGAGGCCGGGCTTTGAGGGCGGTCAGATGCCCTTATACAGAAGACTCCCGAAGAGAGGCTTCACCTGCCGCAGCAGCAAGGAAATCGTTGCGATTAATCTTGATGTACTTGAGCAGTTTGACAACGACAGCGTTGTCTCTGTACAGACTCTGATTGAGGAAGGGATCATCAGAAATCCGAAGGATGGCGTGAAGATCCTTGGAAAAGGAGAATTAACCAAGAAGCTGACCGTCCAGGCGAATGCATTTTCCGCAGGCGCCGCGGCAAAGATTGAGGCTCTTGGCGGAAAAGCCGAGGTGATCTGATGTTCAAGACATTGCGAAATGCATTTAAGATTGAGGATATCAGGAAAAAGCTGATCTTCACATTTTTAATGTTAATCGTTGTGCGCTTTGGCTCGCAGCTCCCGATCCCGGGTGTGAACAGAGAGTATTTTGCCGCGTGGTTTGAGCAGCAGAACGGGGACGCGTTCAATTTCTTTGACGCGTTCACCGGCGGCTCCTTCAGCAGTATGTCGCTGTTTGCGCTGAGCATCACGCCCTACATCACATCCTCGATTATCGTTCAGCTTCTCACGATTGCGATCCCGCAGCTCGAGGAGATGCAGAAGGATGGCGAGGATGGGCGGAAGAAGATCCAGATGATCTCCCGCTATCTGACGGTGGCGCTGGCGCTGATTGAGAGCATCGCCATGACG
>JAJQCG010000237.1:29361-32320 GCA_021202815.1 Lachnospiraceae bacterium
TGCCTGTTGCGCCTAGTGCGCGCATCGCCATTCCGAGCGGTTTCTGAAACAGTGGCCTGCTCGAGGAATTTACCGCGCCGAAAGTTATTCTGGCGGTAGCGGCCATGACAGCCGGAAGCGCCTTCCTGATGTGGATCGGCGAGCAGATCAGCGAGTACGGCGTCGGAAACGGTATTTCAATCGTGCTTCTGATCAATATTACGTCGCGAATCCCGGATGATTTTGTGTCGCTGTATGAGCAGTTCATGCAGGGCAAGACGATTCTGAACGCGGTGCTTGCGGCGGTGATCATCCTTGCGGTGATCCTTGTGACGGTGGTTTTCGTCGTTTTCCTGCAGGGAGGCGAGCGCAGGATTCCGGTGCAGTACGCCAAGAAGATGCAGGGACGCAAGATCGTCGGCGGGCAGTCGACAAACATCCCGATGAAGGTAAACACGGCGGGCGTGATTCCGGTCATTTTTGCATCATCGCTGATGAGCTTCCCTGGTGTTATCGTATCGCTGCTGGGAAAGAGCGGCGGCACAGGTATCGGATCAAAGATTATCTCGGGCTTAAGCTCATCCAACTGGTGTGACCCGAGTCAGCCGATTTATTCACTTGGACTGCTGCTCTATATCGTGCTGGTCGTATTCTTCGCGTATTTTTACACGTCGATTACGTTCAACCCGATTGAAATATCGAACAATATCAAGAAGCAGGGCGGCTTTATCCCAGGTATCCGTCCCGGCAAGCCGACGACGGAGTACCTGAGCAAAATTCTGAATTATATTGTATTTGTCGGCGCGGTTGGGCTGATTATTGTATGCGTGATTCCGATTTTCTTCAACGGAATGTTCGGAGCTGACGTATCCTTTGGCGGCACGTCCATCATCATTATCGTGGGCGTTGTTCTGGAGACGCTCAAGCAGATCGAATCCCAGATGCTGGTACGCTACTACAAAGGATTCCTGAACGACTGATTCATACGGCGAAAAGCCTGTACGGCTATCTGGTACAGGCTTTCGCGGCGTTCTCAGGTATGATATGGTAAAAACTGGAGAGACTGGATTATGAAGATTATTATGTTAGGTGCGCCGGGCGCGGGAAAAGGCACCCAGGCGAAGAAGATCGCGGAGAAATACGGGATTCCGCATATCTCAACCGGCGATATTTTCCGTGCAAATATCAAGAATGGCACGAAACTCGGAAATAAGGTGAAGACCTACATGGATCAGGGGCTGCTGGTGCCCGATGAGCTGGTCTGCGATCTGGTCGTGGATCGCATTCAGCAGGCGGACTGTGCGAAGGGGTATATTCTGGACGGTTTCCCGCGGACGATTCCGCAGGCGGAGAGCCTTGACGCTGCGCTGAAGGCAGCAGGCGAGTCTGTGGACTACGCGATCGATGTGAATGTCCCGGATGAGAATATTGTGAAGCGGATGGGCGGCCGTCGTGCCTGCGTGGGTTGCGGAGCGACTTATCATCTTGTCTACGCGCCGACGAAGAAAGAGGGCATCTGCGACGCTTGCGGCGGGGAGCTGATTCTCCGCGACGACGACAAGCCGGAGACGGTGCAGAAGCGCCTCGATGTGTACCACGAGCAGACGCAGCCGCTGATTGACTATTATGATAAGAAGGGAATCCTGAAAACCGTGGACGGTTCCATGAGTATGGAAGACGTTTTCGCGGCTATCCTGGGGATTCTTGAGGCGTAGGACATGGCCGTTACAGTAAAATCGGAACGGGAAATTGAGCTGATGCGCGAGGCCGGGCGCCGTTTGGAGATCGTGCATGCCGAGATGGGAGAGTTCATCCGTCCCGGCGTTTCCACGATGGATGTCAACCGGCACGGGGAGAAAATCATCCGGAAGCTCGGCTGTGAGCCCAATTTCCTGAATTACAACGGCTTTCCGGCTTCCATCTGCGTTTCCGTCAACGAGGAGGTCGTCCATGGAATTCCGCATGACGACCGTATCCTTGAGGAGGGCGATATCGTAAGTTTGGACGCGGGTCTTATCTACAAAGGTTATCATTCCGATGCGGCGCGGACGCATGCGGTGGGAAAGATCAGCCCCGAGCTGCAGCAGCTGCTCGATGTGACAAAGCAGAGCTTTTTCGAGGGCATCAAACAGGCGAAGGCCGGGAATCATCTCTTCGACATTTCCGCCGCGATTGACGATTATGTCACGCCTTACGGCTACGGGATCGTTCAGGACCTGGTCGGACACGGGATCGGGACGCATCTGCATGAGGACCCGCAGGTGCCGAATTTCCGGCAGAAAAGGCGGGGTATCCGGCTCGTGGCCGGTATGACGCTGGCGGTGGAACCCATGATCAACCTTGGCACCTGGAGAGTGCGCTGGAGGGATGACAAGTGGACGGTTGTGACCGAGGACGGCAAACCCTCCGCTCACTATGAGAATACGATTCTTGTGACGGACGGCGATCCGGAAATCCTGTCGCTCACCATATAATACGGAGGGGAACAGGATGCTGAGAATCGAGGCCGGTATGCAGGCAAAATCCCTGGCCGGACACGACCGGGGCAGAATTTACCGCATAATCCGCGTGGACGAGGAATATGTATGGTTAGTGGACGGTGTACACCGGACGGAGGAGAACCCGAAGAAAAAGAAACGCAGGCACGTGCAGGTGATCTATCAGGACGTGCCTACAGACAGCTGGGCACGGCGGGAGGATAAACATGTCTAAAGCAGATGCAATCGAAATCGAAGGAGTCGTAGTGGAAAAGCTGCCGAACGCGACCTTCCAGGTGGAGCTGGAAAACGGGCACCGGGTGCTGGCGCACATCAGCGGCAAGCTGCGGATGAATTTCATCCGTATTCTGCCGGGGGATAAGGTGACGATCGAGCTCTCCCCCTATGATCTCTCGAAAGGCCGTATAATCTGGAGAGATAAATAAAAATATCGGTCGATTGTAAAATGAAGTTGAACACCTAAAAAATCCATAGCGATTGAA
>JAJQCG010000166.1 GCA_021202815.1 Lachnospiraceae bacterium
AAGCTTTCTTATCTTCTGCACGATTCCATGTAAGGGAAACGCACAGTACACTTTCAATTTCAAATCTATGAGAAATCAGTGCGTCAAAGGCTTTTTTATTCTCAGCCTTATCACTTTTCTCAAAAACAATCTCTACACGAGCGCCATCGTAATTTGCAACACAGCAAATATGAAAACCGCTGACGCCAAAAAAGCCGTTTATCCAGTTTTCTCTGCTCGGATTAACATTAGAAAAGGCCCCGTCTTCTCCGTGAGCTTCCTTAATAAGGGGCAATGCATATGTCCAGTACCGCCTTCGAAGTTCCTGTCTGCTGCCCGGCTCATCAAAACTCAGTTCGCTTTCATCCCGCAGGAAAAATACCAGATCAACAGGATCTTCATCATAAAGCTTGAATAAACGATTCAAAACAGACAGTTTATTCTGCGTGCTTGTGTTCGTCCAGACATAAATGCCATCCCCAATTTCTACGCTTTTAGAGAAGGCATCCGCCGTCGTACTAAAATGCAGTGCTATATTGTCCTCGTCGGACATCGCGAGCTTCGTAATGACAGTCTTATCTTCCGCATATAGAATTTGTATTACCTTCTGGAACATCTCTACCCAGCTTGCGGCTGGCTGTTCCGTATTCTTGAAAGTAAAACGTGCAATTGAACGACCCGTCAGTTCAGCCTCGTCCTCCAACGTATAAGAATCCAGCTGCTTCTCTTCCGGTTTAAAGTCAGTCACTGGTAATTGCCAGATTATCAAAGCCCTGTTTTTCAAATACTCACTGCGTTCCTCAAGCTCTGTCAGCGTCCACTTTTCCTTTTTAGCAATCCAGGTATTCATGCGAATACCACTGTCTTCAAAACCATTTTGCATCGTTTTCTTTTCCGCAAAGGACCGGTTGCTGTACTTGGAGTTGTACGCCGTAAGCGTCAGATTTGCAATTCGATGCAGCCATTCCCCGTGTATCTGTTCAAAGTTCTTCCCAAGTTCTTTCTGCCATTCAGGCGTCAGGTGCTGTGGCATAATATGCTCAATAGAATAAGTGCCTTCATCACAATGGCGATAAACATCTTTATCCTCTGCAGTTCCGAAGTTCTCAAGTCTTTCAAGTATATAGACCTTGTTCTTACTGTTCATGAGATATATGGGTTTCTCTGCAAATGCAGTGGAAAACTCTGCATCGTCAGGGAATCGTGATTTTTCCTTTTTGGACAGGAGTGCGTATTTAAACTTTTCTACATAATTCGCTTCTGTGCCATCATATCGCACAATCTCCCTGTGCAACATCAGAAAAATCTTATTCAGCGCATTAGTCGGCAACTCACAGATACTTCTGCGGAAAAGGTAATTCTCTGTAATCAGGAAAATCTCAGTAAGCTGTGCAAGCGTCAGCTTATTCTCCTCATACAGACGAAGTACTTCCAGGAAAAATGGACGAGTTACTGTTGTCTCAAGACGATTCAAGCGGCTGATACAGGCATTCAAAACAGAACTTTTCGTTTCGCCATTCAACAGCAGTTCATACCTCTTTGCATATTCCAGCATGTCGATCAGCAGCGGTTCCGTCTCCAGTCTGCTCATCTCCACATAGTCTTTAAAGATCGCATAAATTTTCTTTTGCTGTGGAATCGCCTGCTGTTTCACGCTCAGATAATCCCTGATGAATGAACTTACATCATATTTTGTACAGATTTCGATTTGATTCCAGTATTTTTCGTAATACTCATTCTGCTCTTTAGAAGGAAGCCCCATGAGAATAAAATTACGAATTTTGTCACCCTCACTCAAATCCAGCCCTGTAGAGTTCAGACTCTCGAAAATCAGTTGTGGATTATCATCATTGTTCAAGTTAATATTGATAATCTCAAGACGACAAATGGCATCAAATAACTCATCAATCGTGATTTCCTGCTTCTGAATCCGCTCGTAGAAATAGTTATAGTTTGCCGTCAGATTAGAGCCCCTCACATACTCCGATGGATCAGAAAAGAGTTTTCCAAAAGCTTTCTGATCATTTTTTACGGGTTTTAGTTTGATACGTTTCTCTTCCGGCTGGTATTTATCCACCAGGAAATCCTCATAGAGTTGATCCGGAAGCGACTCATCCTGCGGTTTGACCACGGCATTCTTCATAAGGTTATACATGGCAAGGAACAACAGTGATACCGTTGTCAATCGCTGCTGTCCGTCGATTACCAGAAATTCTGAATTTCTTCCACTTGGATTATACACCGATACAAGGCTGCCGAAAAAGTGGCTCTGTCTGTTGTTCTTTATAACTTTAATCAGATCATCATAAAGCTGCTTACAATTCTCAGTCCGCCAATCATAGTTGCGTTGATACACTGGAATGATGAAACGCTTCTTGGAACCATCCATGTATTCAATTAACCTGCACTCCGAGCCTTTCATTCTGACACCCGCTTTCTTTATCCAGACTTAAGATTTAAAGTTACATCAGGTGCAGCTTCTTCACCACCCGCAGCAGCGTCCGTCCCTTCGGGAAGGCCAGAATCTCCTCTTCTTTCAACCCTTTCAACAGCAGCAGCGCGACCGCGTAGACCGGCACCGCCACGACGATGGCTACGAGCGTCGCGAGCGTGTTGCTACCAAGCATGGCGTAAAGGCCGTGGTAGACGCCCCAGACTGCCAGGCCCATGAGCGCGGAGGCGGCAATCGGGACGAGGAAGGTGCGCAACACCTCCTGCCGGTAGCGCATGTATTTCGCGATCGAGCGAGAATTCAGCACACACATCAGGAAGGCGAAGAAAATATTCGCCCAGACGACCGCGTGGATGCCGAGGTCGGTCAGCATGATCAGCCCCACGAGCAGGCCCACGTGCAGCGCCAGCGAGATAGCCGCATGGATGACCGGCAGGCGCATCTTGTCCATGCCCTGCAGGATGCCGTTCGTCAGCGTCGACATGCCGTAGAGCACGACGGAAATACTTCCGGTCTGCAAAAGCAGCGTCGAGGTCGCCCTATACTCCTCCTGCCCGAAGAGCAGCGTGAGGATCGGCGCCGCGAGCACGGAGAGCCCGACCGCGCAGGGAATGCAGATCACCATGACAAAGCGGATCGCGTTTCCGGTCTTGCGGCGCATTTCCCTGCGGTCGCGCGCCACGCGCGCCGTCGTCAGCGCCGGGATCGTTGAGGAGGCCATCGCCGAGGCCACCGCGATCGGCACGTTCGTCAGCAGCTTGTACTCACCGCTGTAAATGCCCCAGAGCTCATCGATCTTCATGCCTTCGACGCCCTTATATTCCATCAGATGCTTGAAAATGCCCTGATCAATGATACCACTCAGGTTGTAGACCGCCGTGCTGAGGATCATAGGTACGATCGTGACGTGCAGAAGCCATTAGATCTGCGCCGTCGATTCCTCGCGCTCTTTCCTGCCAGTCTTTGTCCTGCTGCGCATCGTATGCCGATAGGCAAAAATCAGGAAAATGAGGAGAAGTAACCCCGCCAGCGCGCCCATGCCGGTGCCGAGCGTACTGCCCGCTGCCCCGTAGGCGTAGGCCGCCGTCTCAGTGCCGAGCAGATGGTCCAGCTTTGTCCCGTAGCTGAACAACAAATAAGCCGCGCCAATGCTGACCGCCGCGTTGACGATCTGCTCGACGATCTGTGAAACCGCGGTCGGCACCATCGTGCCCATGCCCTGGAAAAAGCCGCGCAGGCAGCCCATGATCGCCACGATCAGAATCGTCGGTGCGAGTACCTGCAACGCTAGCTTACTCTGCGGCGTATTCACGAGCGTCTCGCTGAAGAATCCGGCGCCGAAGAAGATCAGCAGCGCCGCGATCCCTCCTGAGACGAGCGCGAAGACCAGCGTGCAGCGGAAAATCTTGTAGGCGCTCTTCACCTGCCCCTTCGCCATGCGCGCGGAGACCAGCTTCGACACCGCGAGCGGCAGACTGAAGGACGAGATCAGCAGCATCATCGAGTAGACCTCGTAGGCTGCGGAGTAATAGCTGTTGCCGACCGCACCGATAATGCGGGTGACAGGGACGCGATAAAGCATCCCGATGACGCGCACGATGACCGATGCCGCCGCCAGGATGCCTCCCTGCACGATATAGTTGGAATTGTCCTTTTTCTTATTGCCCATTCGACGACTGGTCCTCTCGTGTAATGTGAAGCTGCTCCAGCACTGCGGACTGCCTGCGTTCCATATCCGCGGCCTCCGCCTCCGTCATGTGATCATAGCCCAGCAGATGGAGCATGCTGTGGGCGATCAGAAAGGCAAATTCCCGGCGGACGGAGTGTCCGTAGAGCTTCGCCTGCTCCGCCGTGCGGTCGAGAGAAATCACAATATCGCCGAGCAGCAGTTCGCCGGAATCCGGGTCGAAGCAGTCCGCCTCGTGCGCCTCCGCCCAGGAGAAATCCGCCGGTCGTTCATACTCCGCCTGCGGAAAGGACAGCACATCCGTGGGCCTGTCCACGTTTCGAAATTCGAGGTTCATGCGATGGATTTCCTCATCCGAGGTCAGAAGGACGTTCACCTGCGCCTCATAGGGGCAGCCCTCCGTCTCCAGCACGCGCTCCGCCACCAGGCGGACCGTCCCCTCGCAGTCAATCCCCAGGTCAAGGCCGTACTCGTCTTCCAGATTTACCGTCATATCGGCCCTCCTTCCCGCGCGCCATCTTTTTCTCGTATTCCTCGTAGGCGGTCACAATCTTCTGCACCAGCGGATGGCGCACCACGTCCTGGCTCGTCAGCCGACAGAAGGAAATACCCTCCACCTTGCCGAGCACCTTCTCCGCCACCTCAAGGCCAGATTTCACATTCGGGGTGAGATCCTTCTGCGTCTCGTCGCCCGTGACGACGACCTTCGAGCCGAAGCCCACGCGCGTCAGGAACATCTTCATCTGCGCCTGCGTCGTATTCTGCGCCTCATCGAGAATAATAAAGGCATTGTCGAGCGTGCGGCCGCGCATATAGGCGAGCGGCGCGACCTCGATCAGGCCCTTCTCCATATTTTTCTGAAAGCTGTCTGCGCCCATGATCTGATAGAGCGCGTCGTAGAGCGGCCGCAGATAAGGGTCGACCTTGCTCTGCAGATCCCCCGGCAGAAAGCCAAGCTTCTCCCCCGCTTCGATGGCCGGGCGCGTCAAAATGATGCGCTCCACCTCGTCCGCCTTGAAGGCCGTGATCGCCATCGCCATCGCGAGATAGGTCTTGCCCGTGCCCGCCGGGCCGATGCCGAAGGTAATCATGTCCCTGCGGATCGCGTCCACATACTGCTTCTGCCCGAGCGTCTTCGGCTTGATCAGCTTGCCGCCGATCGTGTGGCAGATGAGCTCGCTGTCCGCCTCGAGCAGCGCGCCGCTCTTCTGCTCCATCGCCATCGCGAGCGCGTAATTTACATTCTGTTCCGTAATCTGATTTCCACTCGCGGAGAGCTCCAGAAGATCCGAGAGCACCGCACGCGCCCTTTCCACCTGCGCCGCGCCGCCGATGATCTTCACTCCCCCGTCGCGGGCGACCGTCGTCACGCCGCATGTCTTTTCAATCTTCTTTAAATACGTATCAAACTGTCCGAATACATTCTGTGCATGTTCGGACGGAATATCCAGCAATTGATCCTGCAATGCCACCTATGTCCCGTTTCCTTCCTCTTCCGAATCGTTCTGATCTGGCAGGCTCATGTCAGGGTTTTCCTCCCGCACGGCCGCCTCGTCGACCACATAGCTCCCTGAGGCGGTGCAGAGCTTCCCATTCGTATCTATTTTAACATTATTTTCAATAATTTGAAGTCCCTTTATACTTAATTTTTCAAAAAAGAGGGCAAGCTCCTCTTCCGCGCGCGTCGCGGCCTCCTCTTCCGTATAGACGGCGTCCACGATCTCGTACTCCTGCACCGTATTTTTTCCAAAGGTGAGCGGCAGATAAAAGTTCTCGGTGAGCTTCAGCGGCGCCTCTGTCGTGATGACGTCGGACTGCTCGAAGGCAGCGCCGGGGAGCGCAAAGGTAAAACGGCGATTGCCAAGGATCACATAGAAGGAAAGCCGCCTGCGACCGGTGTAGACCTTCTTTTCGTACTGCATGGAAAAGCTCGACTCATAGCGCTCCTCATGGCGAATCATGATATCCGCGTCGGCATGGACAAAGCTCACGCTCGCGACCTCTCCATCGTCGTTGCAGACCTCCACGCGGCTCGCCACGAGCACGTCCCCGGCCTCGACAGAATCGCCCTCCTGCACGGCGGGCGTGCCGCTGCGCACGATCATGGAGACGACCTTGCCTGCCTGCGTGGCCACAAGATCCGCTGGCGACTCCTCCGCGATTTCCACATCCTTTGACGTCCCGCCCTCCTCGCTCTCCTTGACATGCACGATGAGGCGCGTGCCCTTCACCTCGACTGAAGTCCAGGTGATCTCCGGAAAATATTCCCGCAGAGCGGCCTCGATCTCGGAACCCTGCACTTCGCTCTTGCGCATGCCGTGCACAATGTTGATCTCCGTGAGATAACGGAGAACCTCGTCATCGCTTAAGAGATCATTTCCCTCGATATGGATATTCCAGATAAAGAGTGACATGAGCCAGAGCAGCACGGCGGCGCCGAACGCACCCGCCGCGAAAAGCTTTCGTCTGCGATAGCGCTGCAGCAAAAAAGGAAGGCCGTGCCTTTCCAGGATCACGACCTTTGTCCTCGTCTTGCGCACCAGCGGGCGCAGGCTCCTGAAACCGCCGATACTGACGCACATCTCATATTCCGTTCCGATGTAGCGGACGTCCCACAGGACGATCCCATGGTGTCCGCAGAGATTGAAGAAGCGCTCCGGCGCGTAGCCGCTGAGGCGGATGCGCACATAGCCCTTCAGGAATTTCAGAATTCTCGTCAGCAATAACGAATCTCTCCTATCCGCCCCGATATCTTCATCTCATCCTCCATGTAGTAGTCGATATGCAGCCCTTCGCCGCAGAGCGTCATCTGGCAGGTCTTCGTCTGCAGGCGGATGCGTTCCTCCGTGTATTCGATAATGCCGCGGTAATTCTCGACATAGGCCTCGCTCCTGCCCGTCACCGTCAGAACGGCCGCCCCCATGACCAGATCCTTTGGCAGTCGGAAGCGCTCCGCCACCCGCTCGCGAAATCCCATAGAAAATCCCGCCCCGCGCGTTTATCACAGTCTATGCGCGGGGACGGGAAATATGACAGGAATTATATTATGGCAAAGTTCTTCTGTTTTAATCCAGATTTTGAAACGTGGTGTATGCAGTTTTCTTTTTCTCAGAGGCATTCATAAGCCCTAGATACAGACCGCTCGCCGCCTCGCTGGCGTCGTCATAATACGCCCGGTTCATGTAGGTGTCCACCCGCTCGTTATCCATCGCAATATCATGCATTTTACTGAGCGCCGACGCCTGAGCACTCATCTCAGAGGTGTATCCATAGCGCCCGGTGTATCCCTGCTCTCCGAGGATCACACGGATATACCCACTGTCCTCTGTACGCTCCTGCGCGTTTTTGCAGGTGTTTTCCATATCATATGTCTCCTCCAGTGTCTCCAGATAGTTCGTCAACACACTTAGATTTTTCATAGAGATATATGGTGTGTTCGCAGAGCTGGTCGTGTTAGTGCTGTCGCCCATGAAGTTCACGGTTGTCAGCGGTTGGGAATACGGATGATAATTCACATTCCAGCTCATCTGCGGCGCGGTTTCGGCCATATAGGCAGCGAAACTGTTGAGATAAGATTTCCCACTGTGCCCCTCCGTGGACGCAGTCCAGCTATGATCGAGCGAGATGAAAAATCTCGCATTCGAATTCGTCCGGGTGATTGCCTGGTACAGCAGCTGGAAAGCTTCCGCATAGTTCGCCGCACAGGCACTGGTCGACAGGTTCCCCGAATAGTTCCAGGCTTTACAGCAATTGACCTCATTGCCCAGCGTCCAGTTCATAACGCGATATTTCCATCCTTTTTGTCCTTCGAAAGAACTTCCTCCAAGCTTATAACCCAGATAGCAGAACAGCGCCTCAAAAGTCTCCCTGGCCTTCTCCTCCTGCATGTTCAGCGCATAATAACTGTAACCCTTCACGCGCGCAGAAGGATGAATCAGATAGGTCAATTCCGAGTCCCAGGCCAGTAAAAGATCTACGCTAACAAAAATTCCCCCGTTTAGTCCATATATGTTATTATCACCAAACCCATTAAGATTGTAAATTGTCCTCTGAATCGAGACTATGTCCAGGAAATAATAGGTCGTCCCCTTGTACTCATAAGGAATATAGGAATTCGCCCAATCCGGGTGGTTCTTCAAATTAGTTGATGTCTTAATAAGCTCGTTCAGCTTAATATTGATAATCGTAGCCTGAACACCCAGATCCTCAAAATACCCCGGTACGTTATTATCATCGGAATGCTGTAGACCTTTTTTACTACTGTAATCCCTTTCTCCGTCACTGTTATATATATTATAAGAATAATACCGATTCGTCGTGACCGCTGTCACCCATGGATTCTGTACCAGCAGCGGATTCTCACTGATAATCTGATAACCGTCATCCAGAACTGCAACAAGTGCATAGCGATCCATCATGGTACTGTTGAAAGCGTCAATGATCACATCTTCGTCCTCGTCCTCGGACTCCACATCCCAGTAAAGCGTCGCCGTAAGCGTCGTAGTCCCACTGTCACTGGAGTATTCGGCTGTCGCACTGCCGATGAAATCCAGAATCTCACTCCCCTGATTATCCATTTCAACAATATACAGATTTGTCTGATCACTGAGATCGCCGCTGACGACCAGTTCAATCAAAAGGGAAGTCTCAGTCTGACAATCAATCGCTCCCTCACTTGTTTCGCCGGTCTTAGCTGAAGCTGCCAGGCAGTCCGTCAGCGTGACGCTGTCGGTCACCCCGCTCAGCTCCGCGAAGTTTTTGACGACCTTCCCTCTGTAGCAGCCATCCGAATACTCACTCAGCACCGCGCTGACACTTCCGTCGCTCTCGATACGATAGGTCAGCGTGTAATCCACACCTGCTGTAAGCGTGTAGCCGGCGCTGCCCGCAGCTGAGTCCGTGCTGTCCTCCTCCGAGGCTGCAGAAACTGCAGAACCATCATCGGACATCCGGCCATAATCCGTGACCTTTACCTCCGGTATCCAGACCTCGGTATCATCCACCGTACCCTTCTTGAGATATCCGGTGAATACAATTTCAAGATCACTCGACACCAGGCTCTTTTTGCGAATTGTGAAAGTGATGGTGCCCTCTCCCTCGCATGTGATATCGTCGCTGCCAGTATTGTCTGCAGAGCTGCCGTCGCCATCCGTGGATTCGGAATCCGATGCGGGTGTAACCGTGATTTTTGCCGTACCGGGTTCTGTATTATCTTCGTAAGTGACCGTATAATAGGCTGCATCCAGCGTGTTCTTTCCATCATTCCACTGCAGCATCAGTCCCGGCGTAATCGCGCTTCCGGTATAGTCAGCTTTTGTACTGGTCAGCGCGTAGGTGACCTCATACTGCGTTCCGTCCGCATCGATCACATAGAAGCCCTCCAGCGTCATATCCGCCACCAGACTGCCCACCATCAGATAATTGCCGCTCTGGTAGGTGTTGTAGGTGAAACCCAGCTCGTCTTTCACCGTGTAATGTCCCGGATCCAGGTATTTGCAGCTCAGCACCTGCATGCCGGCCGTGATTGCTTCGGTCTGCAGCGCCACGGTCAGTGTAATATCGTCATCCTCGCCCGTTATGATGACAGAGGCGTTTTCCTTCTCTCCGTCCCCATCGACGTCAAGACTCGCGCCGTTCAACGTGAAGGTGCTGCTCTCCGGCTTCTCAATCACGGGCATGACATCCCCGTCCAGATAAATCAGCGTCACGGTCAACGTACCGTCCACGCCCAGCACCGGCTCGGCGCAGTCCGTCCCGCCGCTCAGTACCGTAAGGGAAGAATCATCCTCGGCGTCCTCCTCCGCAAAGCGAATCTGATAGACGCTTACTTTTCCGGAGACCGAAAGCCCGGTATCTCCCTGAAGCTGCAGCTCCGAATTCGTCGAACCTGTCACGGAGCTCACCAGCGTATTGCCATCCGCGTCAGTCGTGCCCACATCATCCAGCGTCAGCGTATAGGCGCCCAGCGACCAGGCCGCGGCCGTAGCCACGCCCACCTTGTTGACCGCCTTCATCGGGGAGAGCGCGACATTGTCAAACTCCGTATTACAGCGCAGCGTCAGCGTTCCGGCGTAGTAAATCGTATACTGTTCGCCGTCGCTGTAGATTCTCACACTGCCCGCCTTTGTCGGGAGCGTCAGGGTGCTGTAGGATCCGTTATTTGACGCATTTCCGATCTCCACATCAGTCAGAAGCTCGATCTCATAGTTCTCATAGGCCTTCGTACCGCTCTGATAACGGCTCAGAATGTTGATCTCCGTCACCGCCTCCTCGAAGGTGGCAAAAAGCGTATTCCCGATCTCAGAAGCTACATCATCCACCGTCTCCAGATAGTGCAGCCGTACCTCGATCCCTGATGTGCTCATATATTTGATCAGGCTGCCGGATTTGACGAGCCCGTAACCCGATGTCGAGGCACCCATACCGGCATTCTCTACGGTCGTTGTGCTCGTCTCTTCTCCGTCTTCACTTGATGTCGTAGTATAACTCGTATAGTAAGGTTCGAACCAGGACGCATAGGCCTTCGATGCGGTCAGGAGCGTCATGCCGTCATAGAGCTGCGCGAACTGTGAGGCGCTGTTATTATAATACAGTCCCACTTTTATGGCCGCTTCTCCGGCGGTTTCGGTCGAGTCGTCAGTGTCGTCGTCTTCAGACGAGCTTTCTGTCTCTTCCGTATCGGTCGAATCATCCGCCTCTTCTTCGCCGTAAGACACCTGACCAGTGATCGTGAGCTGGCTCACGCCGCTGCTGTTCTGCTTCGCAAAAATCTCATTATCATAATCCCGGCAGACGACAGTCCCCAGCTTGACAATCCCGTCGCCGGCTGTGTCGGTTCCCGCCGAGATCGTGGCGCTCTCGAGCGTCACCGTGCCAGTGCAGGTAATATTCTTCGCGCTCAGAGAGCCTCCGGAGACATACTCGCCCTTCAACATTGTCAGGTTTGTCGCCGTCAGCGCACCGCCCGAAACATCGAGCTCCACCCCTCCATAGAGGTTCAGATTCGTCACACCGCTAAAGCTTCCGGAAATCTCGAGGGCGTTCAGACTGCTGAGTTCATTGTAAAAGCTCACCGTTCCAAAATTTGTCAGCTTTGTCGCGACTGCGGTGAGGGGCGAGTCCCCATCTCCCTGGTAGAAGGTGAAGCTGCCCTTTGCGCTGCCGCTGACCGTTCCCACCAGGCTTTCATATGTCGTGCCGTCCTCCGAAGTGGCACTGCCGGGAACCGCATTCATCACCAGATCCCAGCTGCTGCCCGCGATATTGAAGGTTGTGGAGGCATAGCTCGTCACGCCGGAGACGGTCGTCTTCTTCAGCGCAATCAGGCCCACGCTCTCAAAGGTCGTATCGCAGCGAAGCGTCAGCGTCGTACCGGTGAAGAAGAAATAATAATTCACAGACGATTCCGCCGTGGCAGTGTCACAACAGTCGTCCTCTTCTTCCCCAGTCGTCTGCTCCTCACTTTCCGCGCCATTCTCCGAAGTGTCTTCACTGTCTGTGGACTCCTCCACATACGGCGCGATACACACAGCCGCCGCCTTCGTCGGCATGGAAAGCGTAGCCTTTGGCGAGGAAGCGCTTCCCACATCTGTCATGAGCAGCATCTCATAGTAAGCGCTCATGTCCGCAATGCGGTCGATCTCCTTCACCGCCTGATCCCAGTCCAGGAAATCGGCCTGGTAGACCGCTTCCGACATCTCGCTGTCCTCATAGCCGAGTAGCCGGACAGCCATCTCCTGATCGGTCAGATACAGCCCGCCATCATACTTGTAGAGCGAATAGGCGATCATTGTCTCCTCGCCGTCTTCGTCTTCTGCGCTCACTTTGTATGCCGCTTCCGTAAATGTAAGTTTTTCAGAGTTCGCTGCAGTCGAATCAACCATCAGCACGCTGAAGTTTTCCGTCGAGGCCTTCGTCAGCACCGCAATCTTGTCATAAGAAGTCGGCGTCTCACCATCTGCGATGTTCAGCGCGGCAGCCTCGTCCTCGGTCATGGCATGGTAAGACTTATCCGTCGAGTCGTACAGATATGGCACAATCTCCACCGCCACCCCGCTGACAGTTCCCGAAATCGTGAGCTGGGTTGTCGATTTCGCACTCGCCGTAAAGCCCGTATACAGGCGTACAACCGGCGTTTCGCTCTCCTCCCCTGATTCTTCCTCCTCTTCCACTGCGCTCAGCGTCGTCAGCTTCATCGCATTGTACGTGGTGATGGAGGATTCTGTGCCCTGCACGTTCAGATTCGTCACCGTAATATAAGAGTCTGCGCTCAAGGCGGCGTCGTTCAGCTGCAGGTTCGTGGCCGTCACATAGCTGACCGCATACAACGAAGAAGCATTCCCCGAGGAATCCTCATCCAGAGCAAGCGTTCCAACCGACACCTGCTTCTTTACATAGACATCCAGACCCTCCACGCTCAGCGTGCCCTTCGAGCCGCTGACATAGCTGAACACCAGATCAGCAGCCTGAATTTCCTCGTCCGTTTCGAACTCATCGGTAAGCGTTGCCGTTCCTTCCGCGAAGCTCAGCGTATAGGTGTAGCTGCCCAGCGTCGGGGTCACGGAATAGGACGGCGTAAATCCCGTCTTACTGTTGTATGTCCCCTCGGTCAGCTGTATATTTTTAAAGCATACATTACATCTGGGCGTCAGCGTACCCGTATAGCAGAGCACCGTGTAAGAATCGCTGTCTGAACCTGTCGTTGAATCCTCATCAGTCCCGTCAGTAGATGACGTATCTTCCGACGCGTCTTCGGAAGCGCCGATAATCGTCACCGAGGCCGCCTTTGTGGGAAGCGTCAGCGCGCCGTAAGCGCCCTCCTTTGCCGTTCCCACTTCCCCCGTGCTCAGGAATTCAATCGTGTAAGCCGCCGTCGCATCCGCCGCGTTGTTGATGATCGTCACAGCCTCATAGAAGCTGGCGGCATAAGATACCGAGGAGGTCGTCCCGACCGAGGTCTTCGTGATGCTGACGGCCATGCCGTCTTTATCGCTGTTATATACATAGCCGCTGGTATTCTTGTAAGCGATCCAGTTGGCCGCGGAAATCTCATCGTTTCCGACAACCACTACGCTATATGTGACGTTCTCTGTTCCCTCGTCAGCCGTGCCCTCCGACGCGTCTGCTTCCGTATCGCTTTCCGAGTCATCTGCCGACCACTTTCCGTAAGGATAGGCGACAAACATATCCGCATCCGCCTTGAGCGCGGTGACGAGCATCACATTTTTATAAGAGTCCAGATACTCGACCTTGTTCGTCATGCAGTCCGCCGTAGCCAGGCGGAAAAGCAGCGGATCCGACACTGTCCCGGTGATCGTCATCTGAGACAGCCCGGCGGAGGTCTGTTTGCTCGCCAGGTAGCCGCCGGTCATCCCGGAATTGTACACATTCGCGATGGAGGTCTTGCCCAGAGCGTCCCAGGAGGACTCTCCTGTCAGCGTCAGGTCATAGACCGTCGCCGCGCCGCAGCTCGTGAGCGCCGTATCCTCCAGCGCCAGGTTGCCGATGCTGCTGATGCCGGTCTTCAGACGCAGCGTACAGTCGATCAGCATAACGTCCGTCGTCTTGTTCGTGCCGGTGATCTGACTGATAAAACCCGTGGTCTCCTCATATCCGTTTTCCCACGTATCATCCGCGTATGTAGACACGTTGTTGAGCGTCAGGGACGCACCCGCGTTCGTTTTCGTCACTGTGACCTTGAAATCAGCCGTCGTTGTATTATCCGAGTAGCTGCGCGTGGAATAGAGCTGCACGGATTCCAGCGTCAGATTGCCGTAGGCGGTAATATTTCCGTAAAACTGCAGCACTGTCCTGCTCTCGCCATCGTCTGTTACGTCTGTCTCTGTGCCAGTCGTATCCTCGTCAGACGTGTCCGCGGCCACCGGGCAGACAGTCACGGAGGCCGCCTTGTTGCTGCCGGGCATCGTGAGCGCGCTGTACGCGTTGCTGTCGGTGATATTCGTATCCAGCACATCACCGTCCAGTTCCACGGTGTAATCCATCGAGGAATCCGCGAGCACCGTGATCTCATTCACTGCCTGATTCCAGTCCAGACAAACGGTGCTGACTTCGACAGAATCCGCTTCATCCGAATCCTCTGTATAGACCAGTGTGACCGTATCCGGCATTTCCTCATCAATCAGATAGAAGGCCTTACTCGCCTTTACCAGCTGATAGCTTTTTGTGGAGCTGTCTTCCTCCATCTCTGCGTCATCCGTCGTATCGGATGCAGTCACAGTTTCTTCTTCCGAATTGCCCTCTTCCTTTTCCGTATTATAGGCCTCTGCCAGTTCCTCCAGCGTCTCCTCGTCCAGCAGGAAGGTAAATGCGGAGGTCGGCGCTTTCGTAATATTCGCCAGCTTCTTCGCATCCGTCAGGCTCGTCTTAACGCCGCTCATGCTCAGAATCAGATCCTCTGCTGTCAGGTCGCAGCTCATGTTCAACTCCAGCGGATATGCATTGCTCCCGCTGACCGTGCCGCTGATCGTCAGGTACGTGACATTTTTCGCCGTCCTGCCGTAGGTGATCCGGTTCGCTCCCGCATCACTGTTTTCGCTCTCATCATTATTCTCAATGTTCGTGATCGTCACAGTGCTACTGGTTGACAGCTCAGCGTCCCCCTGCAGGATAAGCGTGGTGACCGTGACCGTGCCGCCCGCTGTCAGCGTGACGCCGCTTTCCAGCCTGAGCACGGTGCTCTTCAGCACGCCCTGAATTTCCGCATCCTGACTGACCACGAGCTCCTTCGAGTTCTGCACATTGCTCGTCAGCGTCAGACCCTCGCTGTCCAGCGTCGTGGTCTGCTTCGCGTTACCCGTAATCGCGCCGAGGTTTGAGCCATCGGCCACGGAGACGTTTCTCAGCGTCAGATCATAGACGCCCGTGGAAAAGCCCAGCGTCGTACCTGCCTTTTTCGCGGTCAGAGGCGCAAAGACCACATCGTCAAATACAGTCGCGCATTTCAGCGTCAGAGTATTCGTATAATAGATGGCCTTCGCACTGCCCGTGGAGCTTCCCTCGCTGGTGATGATTGCCTCTGCCGCATAGGTGGGCAGCGTGACAAACAGCGGGGAGGAGCTGCTCCCCACATCCTGCAGCAGCATCAGCGTATAGGTCGCCGAAGAATCTTTCAATGTGTTGATCGCTGTCACAGCGTCAGAAAGGCTGGGATAATAGTCGAGTACTTTTCCTTTTTCCTCCACATCCTCCAGACTGGAATCGGACCACACACCCTCACAGAGCGCAACCATAATCTCATCACTCTGATAGACATAGATGGCCGTTCCCGACTTTTTCAGAATGTAGCCGTCCATACTATCGGAGCTGTACTCCTCGCTGCAGCCGACGTTTTCCTCCCACGGGAGGAATTTGTCCGCGTCGGCGTTCTTCGCCGTCAGAAGCTGTCCGGTCGCAGACGGTGCGTTTTCAAGCGTCACGGCGGTATCATTGATTGTCTCGGTGAGCGCGGGATAGACGCCCACATGGATCCGGTCCGTACTCTCATCCTGCAGCACGACCGTACCGGACACATTCAGATAGGGCGCCTTGTTCACAGCCTGCCGCCTGGTGTAGAGATACGCCTCGTCTGTGGTGCAGGTCAGCGTGCCCGTGATATTGAATGTCTTGTCCACGGTGATCGATGACTCTCCTAAAAGGGTAAGATTCGTGAGGGCGACACTGCCCTCCACGTCCAGCGTGCCATTCTGGAACACCGCGTTTGTAACCGAAACGGAAGCCGCGTAGCTGTCCACCTCATTGCTGTACAGCAAAATCGTACCCTGGTTGTTCAGCGTCGTGGCGCTTAAGGCCGGAGCCGTCCAGGTCTTCTGATTTGTCGTGTATTCTCTGATAACAAGCGTCTGGGAACTCTGGATCGTGATCTGCGCAAAGCTTTTCACGGTTCCGCAGATCAGGCTCGCGTCAGTTGTCACTTCGTCTCCTGCGCTGCCCGTAGTATACCCATTCGTCTCCGTAAACAGGCGCGCACCCTTTCCAAGCGTCAGCGTGCCCTTATTGCCGCCTGTCAGAGCCAACGGCGTGTGAAAGATCACATCGCCCTCAATATCCAGCGCGTAAGCGCCGACAGAGAGCGTCATAACCGGCGGGTAATCGGTGTATTTATCAGCCGTCGTGACATAGGTCGAACCGGACTTCACCATCTGGACAAGATCGATATTTTGCAGCGTTGTATTGGTCGTCAGCGAGATGCTGCCCGTGAAATATACGGTAGTGGTCGTCCCGTCGATCAGCAGGCTGCTCACGTATGCCGCCGTGGGCATCGTCAGCGCTGCAGGCGAGGAGTACGTGGAATCCGTGATCGCCGTCTGCAGCTCCATCGTATAATCCCGCTTTGTCTTCAGGTTGTTGATCTCCGTCGAGGCTTGGGCGATCGTCAGGCAGTATGTCTCCATATCCGCGTCCCAGCCGTCCGCATGATCCTCGTCCGTGTAGGTCAGCAGAACGCCGGGCTCTATCGTCGTACAGCTCAGATAACCGGAGGACTTGACCAGATAGAAGCCTGTTCCCTCCGTATCATCCGCATTCAGCACGGAAATCTGCTTGGTGGAAACGTTCAGCACTTTGGCGATCTTTACTCCGGAGGCCAGCAGGCTCGCGTCAACCGCATCGCTATCGCCAAAGTCCAACTCCACATATTCTCCGTTCAGTTTCTCCTGAAGACCAATCGTCAGACTATCATCTTCCGCCGCATATACGTCCCCGTTGATCGTCATGCTCGTCGAAACTGCGGTGATTACATTATTTTTGCGCGTGACGGTCGCATAACCAATCAGCACGGATGCTGTCCCATCTACCGTCTCCGCATAGAGATTTCCGATATTGACCGTACTCTGCACGCTCAGCATCGTCCCATACAGATATACATTTCCCACGCCCGACACCGTGCCCGACACCGTCAGGTCGCTGCCGGAAAGAGTCAGAGAAGAAGCCCCGCTCACGCCGGATCCGGAAATCGAAGTGATCTTCTTATCTTCCTCTATATCACAGCTGTCCAGCACAAGCGACCAGGCGCTTAAGGTGATCGTGCCGGAGCTCTTCGGGGACAGCGTGATATTTTCCAGGGTCACATTGCTCTTCAGCGTGATCGAGGAGTTGAAATAAATCGTCTTATTTGTATTGTCAGAACTGGTTTCCGAATTGTCAGTCTCATCGCTTGTGGCTGCGGCGGCACTGTCCGTCTCCGTCGCGCCGGTAATGACCAGCCCCGCCGTCTTTGACGGGAAGGTCAGGTTCGTGCTCGTCTTTGTCACGACCTCGGCGGTATCGTCCTGTATCGTGATTTTATACTTTGTACTTGTATCTGCCAGGCGATCGATCTCAGAGAAGGCCTCCTGCAGCGTGGCGAAGGCGCCGTTCGTCACATAAGTCTCTTCCGTGTCATCGTCACCCGCCACCAGGGTGGTCAGCAGTACTGCGGCCTCCGAAGTGCCGCTTCCGCAGCGGATCACGGTGCCGTCTTTGTACGCCGCATACGATACACTGTACATCGTG
The DNA here is from genome assembly GCA_021202815.1 of Lachnospiraceae bacterium. Lineage (GTDB taxonomy): Bacteria > Bacillota > Clostridia > Lachnospirales > Lachnospiraceae > Hominiventricola. The sequence goes on from JAJQCG010000166.1 coordinate 17,628, forward strand.
CCGCCCTCGTCATCCGTTGACTCTGTCATTTCTCCAACATAGAACCAGCTGGCAGAAACCTTCGTGGCGTTCAGAAGGGCGTCGCCCTCGGCGTATCCTGTATCTTCATCGTCCTCCAGCGCATGCACGATCACGCGCAGCGCGGCGCCGATCACAGAAGTCTCCGGCAGATCGCTGTCCTCATCCGCCGCAAATCCGGTGACCTGCACCGTCACATCACCGCAGAGATCTTCTGCGTCTGTGCTCACCGTTCCGGTAATGGTCAGGATATTTGAAGAACTGTTCCCACCGTAGCCCAGCACGTTACCCGCGCTGCCCGAGACCACGTTCACAAGACTCATCTTGCCGTTCGTGTCCAGCATGGAATATCCGAGCGCTTCGAAATCCTCTGTATTTTCGGAACCTTCCAGCGTCAGCGTATTGGTAACTGCCACAGAACCCTGCGCTGAAATGACAGAACCCTTCAGCGTCATATGAGTCACTGCCGCAATCGCAGAGCCGGTCGAGCTTAGACCCGTGCCGATTGTAAGCTCAGAATCAGACACATTTACGGTGCCGATTGTATTCAGATAGCGGGAAGTGTACAGTTCACTGTCCTCTACTGTGAGCGTGGAGGCCGTCGTCCCCTTGATATAATCGATATAACCGTCCGCAGCCAGCACATTCGTCAGCGTCAGATCCTTCCCGTTCAGCGTGATCACACTGGCATAGGCTTCATACTCGCCCGAGGAGCTGCTGTACTTTGTCGGCTGCAGCTCGATATTTTCAAAGCTTGTGTCCACGGTCAGCGACAGATTTCCCACGAAGGAGAATACGACTCTGTCTTCATCGCTGTCGCCGACTCCCCGGAAAATGAGCTCGCCCACCTTCGTCGGAAGAGTCAGGCTTTCCTCTATGATCACATCGTCCGTCAGCTCTATAATATAGGTCATGGAAGTGTTGGCAAGCGTATTCAGATAAGACTGGGCGTCCGTCCAGCGGGTAAAGGCGGCGAGCAGCGTCTCTGTTCCATTCGTCCCCTGTGCGTAAACGGCGATCCACTCACCGCCCACGCAGATCTTCTGCCCATTCTGATAGACGACCGTATAAGAGGAATAATCCTCAGAAGTCGTCACGGTCTCCGGCTGCTCTGCCTTGCAGTACGCGACCGGGAAGCTGGAAATCTTCGTGGTGAAAAGCGTCGTGCGCGGAGACGCGCCCGCCACCGTGTATGTGCCGTCATTATCCAGAACCGGCTCTCCTTCTTCATCGACGGCAACGATCCCGCAGCTTAAATAGACCTCCGTGTTCGTCTGCGATACCTTCGTCAGAAATGACACGGACGCCCCCTCATACTGATAGAAATGCGCGTCGCCGTCCGTCTCGCCGTCCTGGCCGCCGAGCACGGTATTGTAGATTGTGGCAGACTCCTTCACCACAAAGACGGAATCCGCCTCCAGATACGTCGTCCCACTGCTCGCCTGCACAAAGGTGCCACAGACAAACACCGCGCCGCTCTTATTGTCCAGCGTGGAAATCGTCTTCGCCGTCTCCACGCGCAGCGTGCCATAATTCTCAATCGAGCCGGATACCGTATCCACCGACCAGTCGCCGGAATTTACATAGAGCTGTTTGACCGTGATAACAGAATTTAACGTATAAGAGCGCGTATCTTCCTGCGTTTCGTCACTGTCCGCTGTCTCGTCTGTCGCAGCAGTACTCTCTGTCTCTTCCAGCAGCACGGAACCGCTGCTCGCCATGATGTTCACGCCATCAATAAGGAGTGTGCTGTCCTCCTCGTCATTTTCCGACGCAGTTGTATCCGTGCTTTCCGTCCCTGCATCATCCGATGCCGCCGTGTTCAGCGATTCTCCATCCGCGAAGGTGACAATCCGGAAAGAATAACTCCCGGAAGACGGCGTCGCCGTTAGACTCAGCGTGCCATTCGTCGACGCCGAGCTCACCAGACGAAGTCCCTCGTGCAGCGTCACCGTCGCCTTTGAGGAGGAAAGCGTATAACCATTCAAATCAAACTCCGCGTAGGAATAGAGAACATTTCCATCCTCATCCTCCTCCGAATCCGCCGTCAGGATCAGCTCCGTCACATAAGTCGGCAGGGTGATGTTCTTCGTCATCGCCGAATCATGCACAAAGACAAAGGTGTAGCTTCCCTCCTCGCTGCCAAAGGCCGCGGCCAGGCCGCTGACCGCCAGATCAAAGCTGCCAAAATTTGCGAAAGCATCCCCGTATTCCACGCGCACCACCGCGTCATAGACTGTGATCGTGGACGTATTCCGGTACAGGCACTGCTCGTCATTTTCCGTCAGGCAGAAATATGCCACGGGAATGTTCGCATCCGTCTGACTCACACTGAGAGCCGTCTCTCCGTCTTCGAAGGAAACATAAGTCGGGTCAGCGTCTTCATAGTATTCCCATGTGCAGGCAATCACGGTCATTTCCCGCTTTCCCAGGCTGACCGCGTAGCTGAGCGCTGACGCCTTCGTGAGCATACCGGTAATGCTCAGTTCCCCCTGTAAACAGGGATTTTCTGTGTTAGTACTCAGATAAACCGTATCCAGATTGATATAGAAGGGTTCATAGACTCCGTCCGCATCCGTACTTCCCGTGACGATGGAGAGATCCGGAATCTCAGCCTTCCCGCGGATCGAGAGCGTGCTCCCGCCAGCAGCTGTCAGCGTCCCGCTGATCGTCATCCTGTCCACACTCAGACTGACATTGCTGTCGCTGATCGTCAGACCGCCTGATGTGGAAGAAGTATCAAAGCTCAGATCTGGAATATCATATACCGTTGTATTCTCCTCATCTCCCGCTTTCAGAGTCAGGGAGAGGTCCTTCTCCACCACAACACTGCCGCTGCGGTCGGCGGAACTGTCGTAAACATCCATCTGAATCGTCGTGTCAAGGAAAACCGTCATCTGAAAGCCGTTCAGATCCAGTTCGCAGAACTCTGCCCCCTCCGGCAGTTCCAGGATGCCGTCATACACATATACATTATCGTACAGTTCCAGACGGAAATCTGTATAAGTGCCCGTACACTCTTCGGCGTAGTCCATGGCTTCGCGAAGACTGTCAAAATATCCCAGCACAGTCGCCGTCGTCGTTCCCTCGTTCTCATCGGAAACGAGGCCATAGAGCCGCACCGGAGCCTCCTCATCGTCCTGTTCCGTTACCGTATAGGCTTCCTCTTCCAGTGTCGGGTAGATAAAAGAAAAACTTCCCATACCGCTGAAGGTCATTTCCGGCAGATGATCCATGGAGACCGTGAAGGTATTGATATAGCCCGCCGATCCGCTCCCCGCGAGAAAATACGTATAAGCAATCTCAGAATCCTCGGAATCCGGATCGTCCCAGGTCACGTCCACAAGATACCATTTACCGTCCATCTGCACATAGTTCCACGCGTGGGCGCCCATATCGTAATCGGCCGAGGTCACCCCGTAACCGGTGACCAGCACACAGTCGAGCCCCATCGCGTCGCAGAGCACCTTGAAGGCCTTGGAGTAACCATCGCAGACCACGGATTTCCCGACATCTCCATATCCAAGGAAGGCTGCCGAGGAAGTGTGTGCATAATCATAGGATGTGTCGTCCATATGATTCGCGGCGGTGGTATTATAAGTAATTGTATCGCAGAGATAATCGTGAATAAGCTTTACGGCAGTATAGTCGCTGCAGCCGGTACTGGTATAACTGGTCTCGCCCGTCCCGTCGACCGTCTCCTCTTTCAGCCCCAGTTCTACAAGAATGCTGTAAACCGCCTCCCAGTAGTCCTCGACCTGCGACATCGCACCAGAGTAATACTCGCTGGCCGTAAGCGTAATTTCAGCAATCTTACCGGTATAACCGGTTGACGAACCGGAATCAGTGCTGGCGCTGATCTTATAGCCGATTTTCATGCTGCTGAACCAGAAAACCTCCGGATAGTCCAGCCAGAACGCGTTGAAAGCTCGGCTGTACGCCTCGCTCATATCATCGCAGGCAGCATTATAGTTATCATCCGTTGTGATGCTCCTCGTAACAGTGCCATCCTCAGCCTCGCTCTCAGTGATCGAGGCTTCAAAAGTGAAAGGATTCGACAGCGTAAAGGAGCACTCTCCTGTAGTATAATTTGTGGTATCGGTATAACCATTCACCATAGCCTCATAGAGCTGCAGAGCCACCTCGCCAACGGTCGTCCCATCATCAAGCTGCGCGCCGAAAGAGCCGCTCCACTCCGCTGTCTCCTCTTCCTCCGAGATCGCGCTCACCGCATTCGTCTCAAGCGTCTCATCACTGACCCAGCTGTTGCCGCTCTCTGTTTCCTCATAGGCGGTATATACTTCATCCGCGCTGTCAGACTCTGTGTTCTCGTCCGCAGTGGATTCTGCCGCATCCGCACTGTCCTCCTCAGCCGCACTGCTGCCGATGGTCGTCCCCTCCTCCGAAGACGACGCGTCTGCCTCGGTGCTGCCGCCATCCGCAGAGCTGTCATCTTCTGTCCCGGCATCTTCGCTGTCATCAGCTTCTGCATCTTCCTCGTCGGTCGCGCCACCGTCCGACAACTCTTCGGAAGAGGACTCTGACTCCTCATAAACATCCGTTTCTTCCACTGCATAAGAGACGGCAGAATCGCCCGCCGTCATCGCCAGGATCAAAACTATCGCAAGTATGCGTTTCCAGAATTTTTTCATAAAATAGCTGCCTCCTCTACAATCAATCCGGGATACTTCCAATACCTTTTTAATTGCTGTAGAATTTCACGATTGTATTTCATGTCTTATGTAATTCTCTTTCCAATTATAATGGATTTCAAGACAAGATTCAATTTTTTGCAGGAAAGTTCACAATTTTCACATTTTTTTCACAGAACGCAGATGCGCCGTCCGGAGAGTTCAACGCACCCGCTTCAGTCGCAGGACGAAGCTGGTTCCCGTCTCCTCGCTGCTATGCACCAGAAGCGTACCGCCCATCGCCTCCGTCATGCTTTTTGCGATAGCCAGGCCAAGACCATGCCCTTCTCCGGTCCTGGTTTTGTCCGCCCGGTAAAAGCGTTCAAAGATATGCGGCATGTCCTCTGGAGCAATGAAACCATGGGGATTGGAGACTGTGAAGACAACATGCCCCGCTTCCGCGGCGAGCTGCGCAGAAATGCTACCGCCGTCTGGTTCATGCTTCAGCGCATTTTCCATCAGACTGCCAATCACCCGCTGTAAATAATCCTGGTTTGCCTGAACCCACAGCTCCTCCTCAATCTGTGTATCCAGAACAACACCACGCTCGTAAGCGACAGATTCCATCTGCAGCGCGCAACGCTCCGCGGCAGCGGAGAAATCCACCGAAGTCATCTGCAGCGCCGTCTCCAGAGACTCAACGCTGGAAATCGTCAGAAGCTCCTCTACAATTCCCTGCATATCGCGCGTAGCCTGCTGTGTACTTTCCACCCATTTCATCTGTTCTTCCACCGTGGAGGAGGCGTTGCTCTGCAAAATACTGCTGTTTGCCAGAATGACCGTCAGCGGCGTCTTCAGATCGTGGGAAACGTCCGCGATGAATCTTTTCTCCCTGGCATTGGAAGCCTCGACCGGCTGTGCGGCAAATCCTGCCAGCCTCCGACTGATAAAATAAAAGATCAACATTACCAGGAGAAAAACCACAATCAGCATCAACATGAACTCAAGCATGGACTCCCAGATGTACCATGTTCGTGTCACCGCAATCTTATAGCTGCCGCCTTCACCGCCGGAATAGTAATATATCATTCCGTACGCGCGAAGCGTTCCAAACGATTCCTCCTGAGCCAGAATCACCGGTATTACCTGAATGAGTACATCATCGCTGAATACCGGATTTCTGGAAAGGACCGTCATTTTTTCGTCTTCGACATCATAGAAGGCAGTGGTGATTCCCTTCCTTTCCTCCGCGCTGAGTTCGCTTGTCGTTATGCCGGATTTTTCCCGCATGTCCGGCGGATTGGATCTTCCGGGCCGGGAATCTATATCAGCCACATCAGGGGGCGTTTCTGTTTCCGGTTTCGGTTTTTCGTCATCTGCACCTGCCATATCGGAATCTGTTTCCCCGACAAGCAGATCATCCGCTCTGTCAGAAAGCATGCTTATCGGTTTTACTACTTCAGTCAGCGTATTCTCCAACGCATCATAGTAATCGTGATACATGCAAACGCCCAGGCAGACAAATACCAGAAGCAGGATCGAACCGACAATGCACATATTCAGTATAATAAACCGTCTTCGATATTGTCTCAGCATTCAGAAGTCTCCAGTCGATAACCCAGCTTATGAATGTTTTTTATCGAGACGCAGGATTTCAGATATTTCAGTTTCTTGCGCAGGAAAGAAATATACGACTCTACATTGTTGTCCGTGATCTCGGCATTATTTCCCCAGACGCTGGAAATCAGCAGCTCCTTTGTGATAAGCATGGTGGGATTGGTCAGGAACATCCGCGCGACGCCCAGCTCCTTATGGCTGAGCTGTACGGAATTCTGACCACAGCACAGCAGGGCGGAATCCAGTTCCAGCGTAAGGTCCGCAAAACTCAGCTTATTCATGATAATCTCGCCGGATCGTCTCGTCAGAGCATTTACCCGCGCCAACAGCTCCGAGATTTCAAAGGGCTTCGTCATATAATCGTCCGCGCCCGCGTTCAGACCCTGCACCGTGTACTGTACGGCGGTCCGCGCCGTCAGCATCAGAACCGGCGTGCTGTTTCCATGCTCCCTCATCGCCTGAACTACCTGAAATCCGTCAAGCAGCGGCAGCATAACATCCAGAATTACCAGATCATAGGAAAAACTGTCCGCGTAGCTCAGCGCCATCTCCCCGTCGCCCACCACATCGGTAAAATACCCTGTATCCTGCAAAATCTGGGCAAGCGCCTGAGCCAGTGTCGCCTCATCCTCTACAATCAAAATATTCATAAGCGGCATGCCTCCCTCCTGGCATCCGGCGTCCTTTCTGGAACAGAACACGGATTCTATATTTAATAAGTATACACAAACTTCTGAAAAACTCCTGAAAATGTGGATTTCTACCGGAAAAGAAGCAGACTGAACCAGGTCGCGACGTTCTGCCCGTTCAGAAAAAAAATGCCGTATTTTTCCGCGATATCGGATACGATAATGCCATAGCTCTCGACGCAGGGAAACATGCGCTCCGGGTGACGGCAGGGCGCGTCTGGCCAGGCGCATTTTCTGCAGATCGCGCAGGATTCCGTGGAAAGCACGAGCAGTTCCTGCGGGTTCTCCTTCCGGAACAGATCGCGCAGCTGCCGCGTGATCTCCTCGTGCTCCATGCGCGTCGCGAGCGTCTCCTCCAGATTCTCAATATCCGTAACCTCGCTCACGGTCGTGAAGACAAAGCCGCCCGTAAAGCGGCCACAGCGCGCGCGACACTCCTCTACCGTGCCCACCGCCGGCGGGCAGGCCCAGGAGGTGTTGTAGCGCGTGCACTCGTGCTCGCAAACCCAGCGCACACGGTCTGAGAAGGCCAGATCCGCAGGGTCGATGAAGGCATACTCACAGATCGGGAATTCCGTAAGGCCGGATTCGATGTTCTGCCGGTTTATGGAGAGTTTATTTCCTGCTTTCTCTATTCTTTGATATGCGCTCATATCCTACCCCTCTTTTCTCTTCCGATGTCTCTCAGATTTTCAGGGTGAATTTCTTCCCATTTCCCCTGCTTTGATCCGCTTTGTAGCAACTTCCAAACGTCTGGGAATTGCTGCACAAGCCCCTGCTGTATGTCTCGCTCCGGGAAACATTACCTGATATTCCGTTACGCGCTACACGATTCTCTTGAATTTCTTCTCCAGCTCGTAGCGGCTCATGGAAATGATCGTCGGCCTGCCGTGCGGGCAGTTGTAAGGATTTTCCAGGGTCAGGAGCTCATCGATCAGCGCCTTCGCCTCCTCGGTCGACATGCGGTGCTTTCCCTTGACCGCCGCCTTGCAGGCCATGGAGGCCATCTTGTCGAGCAGGGATTCGCTTGTCCCGCTGCCGATGACCTCAGAAAGGCTGTCGAGCAGTTCCATCAGAATATCCTGCCGGTCGATGCCTGGCAGATTGGACGGCACGGCGCGCACCGCGTACGCATGATCGCCGAACTCGTCGATCTCAAAGCCCATATCCGCGAAACTCTTCTGAAATTTCAGATAGAGCTGTTCCTCCTGCATGCTGAGATTCAGAATGATGGGCGGCGAGAGCAGCTGAGAGTCCACCTTCCGCTCTGAGAGTTCTTTCATGAAACGCTCATAGAGCACCTTCTCATGAGCCGCGTGCTGATCGATGATATAAAGCTTGTCCGCGTACTGCACGAGCCAGTAAGTGTCGAAAAGCTGGCCGATGATCGTGTGCGATGCTGCGGCCTCCTTTGACAGAAGCTTTCCGTCGAAGAGGTCAAGCTGCTGCGGCTCGCCAGACGAGACCGCGGCTTCGTAACCGTTGCTCTCGCAGAGAATGCCTTCCCGTTGCGAGGGAGTTTGCGCGTATGTATGATCCATATCTTCTGAACCATTTACACGGGAGCTTGCCCCTGACTGCGTTTTTACTCCGCTCCGGTGCCGTTCCTCCACTCGCTTCCGCATCTGCTCCATGAAATAGTCGAGATTTTTATCCCGGGGTTCCACGGGCTGGCTTGGTGAGGATGGCGTTTTCCATCGTTTTTCCATAGGAACATTGTCAGGCAGGGATCCCCTGCCGATTGCCGGTACGCCATTCTGTGCGCTCTGTCTGCCTGAATGATCACTGGCAACGCCGTTTGGTGACGTACTCTGACCGGAACGAGCGTCAGAAAGAGTACCTGTCCTTCCCGGATCCTCTCCTGCCATCGCTCCGCCACGCCGTGTCTGCTCCGGGCCGTCCAACCTCACCTCCGGGATCAGCTCGCGCCCGGACAGCGCATCCTTCACGGTCCGCAGCAGGAAATCATAGACCAGATTCTGATTGCTGAAGCGCAGCTCCATCTTGCTCGGGTGTACGTTGACGTCGAGAAACTTTCCGTCGAGCCGGATATCCAGACACGCAAAGGGATAGCGGTGCTGCATCATGAAGGTCCGGTAGCCGTCCTCGACGCCCTTCGCGATGATATTGCTCTTCACATAGCGCCCGTTGACGAAGTAATTTTCATAATTACGGTTCCCGCGGGAGATTTCCGGCTTTCCGATATAACCGCTCACGTGTAGCGGCCCCTCCTCGCGCTCCACCTCGATCAGCCGCAGGGCCGTCTCCCGGCCGTAGATGTGGTAAATCACGTCCTTCCGGCTGCCATTTCCGGCGGTGTGGATGCGCTCCTGCCCCTCAATCATGACCCGGAACGAGACCTCCGGGTGGGAAAGACTCAGATGCGTCATCAGCTCGTGGATCGCCGAGGCCTCGCTCATCGAACTTTTGAGAAATTTCTTCCGCGCGGGCGTATTGTAAAAAAGATTGCGGATGACGAAGGTCGTCCCGTCCGGCGCGCCCGCGTCCTCCAGGCTCTTCTGCACGCCGCCCTCAATGCAGCAGCGGCTGCCGGTTACGCTGCCCCGCGTCTTTGTGATGAGCTCCACCATCGCCACCGCCGCGATGCTCGAGAGCGCCTCACCGCGGAAGCCGAGCGAGGAAACGCCGGACAAGTCGTCCGCGCTCCGGATTTTACTCGTCGAATGGCGCAGGAAAGCGAGCGGAATGTCGTCCTTCTCGATTCCGCTGCCATTGTCCGTAATCCGAAGATACCCGACGCCGCCGTCGCGCACTTCCACGGTCACCTGCGTGGCTCCCGCGTCGATAGCGTTCTCCACCAGCTCCTTCACGACGGAGGCTGGACGCTCTACGACCTCGCCCGCCGCGATCTTGTCGATGGTCTGCTGATCCAGCACCGCGATCCTGCCCATTGCTTCACCACCTGTTCTTCAGCTTATTCTGCAGACGGTAGAGGGTATTCATGGCGTCCATCGGCGTCATGTTCGTGATATCGAGCTCTGTCAGCTCACGCACCACGTCGTCGTCCTTCACCGTGTCAAAGAGGGAAATCTGCTCGAGATCCACCTCATCATATTTTTTAGTTTTACTCTTTGCTTTTGCCTTCGTCCGGCGCTCCTCGGCGATCTCCTTTGCCCGCACGGAAATGTCCGCCTGGCTTAGCTCCTCCACGAGCTCCTTCGCCCGCGCGATGACGCCCTCGGGCACGCCAGCCAGCTTCGCGACCTGGATGCCGTAGGATTTGTCGGCTCCGCCCTTGACAATCTTCCGGAGAAATACAATATCGTCGCCCTTCTCCTTGACCGCGATGCAGTAATTGTTGACGCCGTCCATCGTACCCTCGAGCTCCGTCAGCTCATGGTAGTGCATTGCGAAGAGCGTCTTCGCGCCGAGCAGACGCTTATCTGCGATGTGCTCGATGACCGCCCAGGCGATCGCGAGGCCGTCGAAGGTGCTCGTCCCGCGCCCGATCTCATCGAGAATCAGCAGGCTGTCCGGCATGGCGTTCCGCAGGATGTTCGACACCTCATTCATCTCTACCATGAAGGTGCTCTGCCCGCTCGCGAGGTCATCGGAGGCACCTACGCGCGTGAAAATGCGGTCGACAATGCCAATGTCCGCGCTGTCCGCCGGAACAAAGCTGCCGAGCTGGGCCATGAGTACGATCAGCGCCGTCTGCCGCATGTAGGTGGATTTACCCGCCATATTCGGGCCGGTGATGATCGAGACACGGTTCGCGCCGTTGTCGAGATAGGTATCATTTGCAATAAACAGATTTCCGGGTAGCATGCACTCCACGACCGGATGCCGGCCGCCGCGAATATCGATGACGCCGCGCTTATTGATCTTCGGGCGGACATAGTGATTTTTCTCCGCCACCCAGGCGAGGGAAGTGAAGACGTCCAGCCGCGCCACGGCCTTCGCCGTCCGCTGGATGCGCAGCACCTGAGAACCGATGTGGTCACGCACCTCTGAGAAAAGCTGATACTCGAGCGCCGTCAGCTTCTCCTCCGCCCCCAGGATCGTATCCTCCAGCTCCTTCAGCTCCGGCGTAATGTAGCGCTCAGCGTTCGTCAGCGTTTGCTTGCGGATATAGTCGTCCGGCACCAGGTTTTTGAAGGAATTCGTCACTTCCAGGTAATAGCCGAAGACCTTATTATATTTCACGCGCAGATTCTTGATGCCGGTGCGCTCGCGCTCGCGCGTCTCAACGTCGGCAAGCCAGGATTTACCCTCCGTGCGCGCGCTGCGGTATTTGTCCACATCCTCATTGTAGCCATCCTTGATCATATTGCCCTCGCGGACGGAGATCGGCGGATCTTCGATAATGGACTTGTCAAGCAGCTCATAGAGATCCGTGAGCGGATCAAGCTCCTCCAGAATTTCCTGCAAAAGCGGCGATTTCAACTCCGAAAGCAGCGTGCGGATCGGCGGCAGCATTTCGAGCGAAGTCTTAAATGCGATCAGATCCCGCGGATTCGCCGACTGGTAGCTGATACGTCCGATCAGGCGCTCCAGGTCGTAAATCGGATTCAGATATTCGCGCAGCTCGTCGCGCGTGATGAGCTGACTGCTCAGCTCCTCGATCGCGCTGAGTCGTTTTTCGATCTCGTCCCGGTCGATGAGCGGCTGCTCGATATAGCCGCGCAGCGTGCACGCGCCCATGGCCGTCTTCGTGCGATCGAGCACCCAGAGCAGCGAACCACGCTTCTGCTTCTCGCGCAGCGTCTCCACCAGTTCCAGATTTCTCCGACTTGAACTGTTGATGAGCATGTAGCTGCCCGTCACATAGGGCTGCAGCTTACTAAGATGCGCGAGCGATGTCTTCTGCGTTTCTGTGAGATAACGCAGCAGCGCCCCGGCGGCGATGACACCGCAGTCCAGGTCCTGCACGCCCAGCCCTTCGAGAGAATTTACATGGAAATGCTCACAGATCTCCTTCCGGCACAGTTCGTCGTCAAAATACCAGTTGTCCAGGGAATAGAGCGAAATGCCGAGCCGCTCCTTCAGGTCGTCGAGATCGACGCCGCTGACAAAGAGCGCCTCATTGCAGACCAGTTCCCGGGGCGTGATTTTGGCGATCTCGTCGATCAGCTTCCGCGCGGAGTCGAGCTCCGTGACAAAATAATCGCCGGTCGTCACGTCCGCAAAGGAGATGTCAAACCGGTCGCTGACATAGACGATGCTCATGATGTAATTATTCCGGGATTCGTCGAGCGCCTGGGCATTCAGATTCGTCCCCGGCGTCACGATGCGCACCACCTCGCGCTTCACAAGGCCCTTCGCGAGCACGGGATCCTCCATCTGCTCGCAGATCGCGACCTTGTATCCCTTCGAGACCAGGCGGCTTAAGTAGCCGTCCACCGCATGGTAGGGCACGCCGCACATCGGCGCGCGCTCCTCGAGGCCGCAGCTTTTTCCCGTCAGCGTCAGCTCCAGCTCGCGGGATACGGTCTTCGCATCGTCAAAAAACATCTCGTAAAAATCGCCGAGACGGTAAAATAAGATGCAGTCCGGGTACTCTTCTTTCGTCTTCATGTACTGCTTCATCATTGGTGTAAGCTCTGCCACTTTCCTTCCTCGCTTTCGCCCCTTATCATAGCATAAGCTGAAAGTCTGGTAAAGAAAAAAATCCGATGTCAGAAAGCGCTTTTGCGATAAAAAACATGCGACATGAGCCGTCGAAGAACACACAGAATCTCAGACATCAATCCTGCACCGAAGGATATCCATCGCTTTCAAAACTGTAAAATTACACTCAAAATTACAGTCATCTGCGAATACGATATTGGGACAGGAACTCTTTATGCTCCTCCGTGACCCGGAAGCTCTCCCTCGCCTTGCGAATTGTCATCCGCTGCACCCAGGGGTCAAGCCGCTTTTCCGTAATATAGGGCAGCACCGCGTCATACTGCTTCGCCAGCGCCGTGGCGAAGTACCAGGCGATCATCATATTCACGTAATATTCTTCTGAGCGGATCGCGGTGACGCGCTCCGGGTATTTCCCATTGAAATCCTCGTCGAGAAAATGCTGCATTAGTATTCCGATGCCAAAGCGCAGAATATAAGGATGCTCTGAGGCAAGCCACTGATCAATGTACGGCAGCAGCTCCTGATGGTGCTTCCGGAAAACCTTCGGGGAAAGCTGATCACAGGTCGCCCAGTTGTCAATATAGGGAAGAAAAGCCAGGAGTTCCTCCATACAGGCGTCAAAATCCCGCTCCTCGCAGATCAGAAAAGCGTGGAGCTGATTTTCCTCAAAATAAGCATGTGGCAGTTCCGTCATAAACTGCCGCGCATCTTCTGTCCCTCTCAATTCCTTCGCACAGATCCGCAGGCTCGGCGTGCGCACCCCGATCACCGTCTCCGGCGGCACGGTCGGCATCAGCTTTCTCTGAAAATCCCGGTAGCCCGTGTCCTGCCGGGACCATAAATATTCTGTAATTATCATCATTCAGTCTCCGTCTGATCTCTGAACAAAGGCTTCACACCGCAGGCAGGGTTAATTGCTCACAGATATCATGATTTCGTTTCCTCTTTTGGATCGTGCGTCTCAATATACTCTATAATATCGAGTATTTCATCACTGCTCATTCCTTTTTCACGCAGCTTTCTGATCAGGTTTACCACTTCTTTACCAGTCATATATTCACTCACTTTCCATCACCGCCTTTCGTCGGTGATATTATACCATAGCGTAAAGCCTTTGTTCAATTATCAACGTACGCTTTGATACTTTTTTTATCCGGAAAATACGATGAGATCTCATCAGGAATCCAGAATTAACAGGACGATCTTATCTTACAACCACACAAATCCGAACTCCGTGAGTCCGGATTTGCATACATAAGTGGACCTGAGGGGAATCGAACCCCTGTCCGAAAGCCCTTCCATTGCGGTATCTCCCATCACAGCCGTTTGTTTGTCATTCCCTCCACCGCACGCCAGACGGCAGGCTTACGGCTTCAGTAGCTTCATCATACGCCCATGCGCGCAAAGCTTAACGCATGTCGTTTCCCGCATCAATGATGCCCGGGTCTCAGGGTGCGGGTGCCCCAAGTCGGACAGCAGCCCTTAGGCTGCGAGTGCTAAATTATCTTCAGCGTTTATATTTAGGTTTGCACCTTGCGCGGTGCCTTCGGATGGCTGCCACAACTTCAAAACCCCCGTCGAAACCTTTACAAGCCCTGAAAGATTGTAGAGGCAACGCAAAAGATTTTTGTAGCGGACTTTACTATAACGAAAAGAAACACATTTGTCAAGCAAATCATTCACAAAATGGACATAATAAACTGATAGAATGAAAAAAAACTGGATTACAGGAGCGTGGGCTTATGGAGAAGCTGAAGATTTTAGTGGTGGACGATGAGAGCCGCATGCGGAAGCTCGTGAGGGACTTCCTGGTAAAAAAGAATTATGAGGTGCTCGAAACCGGGGACGGAGAACAGGCGATCGACATCTTCTTTGAACAGAAGGACATTGCGCTCATCATACTGGATGTGATGATGCCGAAGATGGACGGCTGGCAGGTCTGCCGCGAGATACGCCAGTATTCCAAGGTTCCGATCATCATGCTGACGGCCAAGGGAGATGAAAGAGACGAGCTTCTGGGATTTGATCTGGGGGTGGATGATTATA
>JAJQCG010000155.1:0-11504 GCA_021202815.1 Lachnospiraceae bacterium
CTGTTTACTCTCCGTAGTATTCTTCAATGTACTGGCTTCCGTCGGCTTCGGTTACCACCGAAGGGTAGCGTACTCGCTTTCCGCAGCTTGTAAGAATGTGTGCTGCCGTATCGGCAATCTCTCCGATAAACTGCATATCCCATTCAAGTTCAGGGTCCTCACACATTACTTTGCAAAGATCCATAACTGCTTCGCAAACCTCGTCAACTCTGTCCGACTGCTCATTGCTGAGTTCCAAATCCTCATCGTAAATTTTGTTTTTGTTCATTCTGTGACCTTCCTTTCTTTATTTGGGAGGGGCTGTTTTTGCCCCTCCAGTATTTTTTTCTTATGCAAACTCGATTGTCAATACTCCGTCTTTTCCGATGAAGTAGCTCTGTTCGGTATAGGGGTCTTCCATAAAACCTTCCTTTGCCTCTTGGGTCATTTTCTTAACTCTTTCTGCTCCGAACCTTTCAACAAGGGCTTTCTTTGTAACTCTCTTTCCCTGAATGCTGTAAATCGTTTTCATTTTGTAAATCCTCCGTTTTTTTGATTTCCGTAGGGTTTTCCCCTTCGGTTACACACATATTACCTCTGTATTCGGAGAATAGCCAGTTATTTATCAATAATAATGTACACAATCTTTGCGGTGTATCTTTGGTACATTTATGCTTCAAAATTGTCTTGATAAACGTACATTTCAGAGTTAATATAAGGTAGAGTGGGGGAGCTGTCCATTTTTTCAGGCTGCTCCCCCCATATTTTTATTTAGGCATTGTCCCGTCATCAATCTGAACAACCGACAATCTGTCACCCACAGTAAAAATCAGTTCGGGTTTCCAAAATCGCTCTTTGAACTTCCTAACGAATTTTTCAGGCAAATCGGCAAAGTCCTCGTCCCCAAGACCGCATAAAAAGAAGTTTCCCATAATAGGCTGATTAAGCTCTTCAACAAATCTGCTTGGTCGCTTTTTTGAAAAGAATCCGTTGTCATCAGTGACCAAAGCTATCGGTTCCTCCCAAGGGTAGGTGGCTGTAATGGTTTCACATTCCAAAACCTTATAGTACTCTTCAAGTTTATTCGGAATGTCCATCTCCACAGGATGTTCCATCGGTCTTACCATCAAAATTTTCATTTTCAAAACTCCTCCCCGTCGCTGCACACATCAAATCCCAGTTTCAATTTTGTGTACACATTTATATATCGGTCACGTTCCGACCCGTCGCATTCCTGTACTGCCTGCCAGAAAAATTTTAAGGCTTCAATTCTTGTTTTCCATATTTTCTTTTCACCATAGCAAACAGTAGTTACCTCCTGAGACTTCGGTTTCTTTTCGGGATTTAAGACTGCCCACTCAAGCAGCGGCATGGGTTTTAAACCGCTTATGGAAATCAGTGCCTCTTCCGTACCGCAGTTTTCACAAATCAAGATATGGGCAAAGCGGCTTACAGCTAGCAGTCGGTTATCCTCCGTAATCTCAACACCGCAGCGTGGGCAGCGTGTGGCCAAACGTAAGCCGCTGTGTTGGCTTTTTCCGAGGCATTCAAGGGTTTCCTTTGCCTCCGTTTCCGAGGCAACACGATGGCAACAGTCGGCACCGAAGGCAACAGAAAGGGAACTGCCTATATCCCACGATGCCATTACATTTCCGGCATCGTCCACCCCTTTGCAGGTTCCATGTGTTCCCACAGGTATTTTCGTGTAGGGGTCGTCCATTGAATCCAAAACTATCCGACAGCCGGCAGGGAATTCCCTGCGCAGCTGTTCCAACTCTTCTTTAGTCGCAAACTTCACAGCTCTCATCTCCATCCTTATCAATGCTGTCCGCAAGTGCCTGTTCCAAAATCTCAATCGGGAAATTAAATCTGCGGTAGCCTGCCTCTAAAGTCCTGTAGTAGCCGGGGTAAGGTGCCGAAAGCTGTATGCCTTCTGTCATAATGTAGACCATTGCGGTAAGGGTCACAGGCACAACTTCTCCAATCGGTAAAACTTCAAGCTCCAAATTCTTCTTGTAATAGTAGCTTGGGTAGCCTTCATATCGGTCAAGGTTAGCCTCGTCCTTTTCGGAAATCTCCCAAACAAGAACAGGTGTTTCCTTTCCTTCACAGGGTTCGATTGTTGCATGGGTTTTGAAAAGCAGCCGCCAGTCTTTAAGAACTGCCGTTCCCACAATCTTTGCGTCAGGTGTTCTAAACCTCATCTGCCATTCCGACAAGTTACTGCCGTAGGCAATGTAATATCTTTTCTCTTTCATTTCATTGTCACACTCCTATTTTTGTTTTCCACCCTTTAAGGCGGTATGTTATTAATCACTCTTTTCGGCACAAATTTCAAGATGTAAACCTTACAAATATGTGCCGAAAAAACTGTGTAGTTTACAGTTGTTCAAACTGTTTTATGTATTCTTTCGCTGACTTCACTCCGATACTGTCCGACAAACCTTTGTCGAGGATTTCCACATCAAATTTCCAAGTCTCGTATCCGCTGTCAAGCAGTCTGAAGTAATCCATGCTCGGCTCTCCGAGACTGCGTTCTTCATGCAAAACATAAGCCATGCACTGTTTCAAGCCTCTGAGCCTTCCCCCAGCCAGTGTCCTTATCGGCAATTGAAAGTACCGCTTATAATAATACTTCGGATAACCCTCGTACCTATTTAAGAGTGCCTCATCGTATTCCGAAATTTTATAAACCGCTGCAGGAACAAAGCAGTTAGCGTCCTGTTCGATTGTGGCATAAAAGCCTGAACAGCTCCTTTTAAACAAAAGCCGAAATCCCTGAATTTTAGTTGTTCCCACAGCTACTGCGTTAGGACACCTTGTTTCCATTCTTTCCCTGCAAAGGTTACTGCCGTAGGCAAGGTAGAAAACGGAAGGCTTGTGGGAAAGACCTCGGCTGAATTCAAACCTTATTTTTTCAGCCATCAACCTCACCACCCTTCGGCTTTAAGCCTTCAAAACTATCATCTGCCTTTTCCCCAAGCACATGGAACTCTGCTCCGTCAAAATCCTCTGAATCAAGAATGTACTCAGAATTGTACCAGCCATCGGATACCCTTTGATGGGCTTCAAATTCGTCCTCGGCTTCCACAGTCACTACCCTCCGCAGGACTTCCACAATAGCTACCCGATAAATTTTCTTTTCTTTGTATTCTGCCATTTTTATTCCTCCTTTCAGGCTGACCGGATTTCCCACCCGACCTTGCCTTCTACCACCTTAAGGGCGGTTTCCCGCCCTGCCCCTTGTGGGGCTTTGGTGTGAAGGCTTCCCTTTACGGTCTGCCGAATCTCCATGCACTGTTGCCTTCCATGTTTCTCATGTAATAATCCCTTGCGGTTTTGAATTCGTCCCCAATCATCCCAAGTCTGCACATGAATGTTCTGAATGCGAAGGCTTCGTTTTCGGTTTGCTGTGGCTTTGGGCTTGCGAATTTTATCATTTTGGCAAGTTGGTTCATTGCGAGGCAAAGTTGAATTTGTGCTTTAAGCTGTCCTGCGTTTAATCCTCCCTTGCGGTCTTCCGTAGGTTCATCAAATTGGAACAATCGAAATTCGATTGTGTGGTATCTGTTAAACAAGCTGTGGAGGTTCAGCATTCTGTATCTTGTCTCTGAGTAATGTTCGTGCTGAATTCTTCCGTTGTACCAGCATTTTGCAAGGGCTTCCATTGTTTTGGGTTTCTGCTTGTTAAGTCTTTCGAGGAAATGGGGGTCTACCGTTCTGCAGTAGCGGCTCATTCTCCAGCGGTCAATCCTTATGGCTTTTATAAGCTGATTTTCATGGGCTGCCATCATGTTTACAAGTGTTCTGATGGTCTGAGGTGTGTGTCCGTCGCTTCCCAAATGAATGTGTGTTCCTGTTCCTCTGCTTGCCGAGGCTTTTGCTCCTGCGTGTCTGAGCTGTCTGACTGCTTCCTGTAAAAGCTCCATGTCATCGTATCTGAGAACCGGGGTTACAAGTTCGCACCTTTGGTCATCAGGTCCTTCAATGCTTACATCCCTTTGGATTTTCCAAATCCTACCCTGTGGGTCTCTGACTGCCCATGCCATGTAACCGTATTCTGCGGCTGCGTAGTAGGCTTGTGTTCCGAAGTGTCTTGCAAGTGCCTCGGCTGCTTTTTTCCTCGTTATGTTGTTGAATTCAATTTCAACTCCGAAGGTGGTTTTTTTCATTTCTTCAATCTGTCTCTGTGTTTTTTCGTTCATGGTGTTAATCTCCTTTTTTGTTTTTTCCTCTGGGGTTTTCCCCCTTCGGTTAAACACATATTACCGTCTATTCGGAGATATATCCAGTCATTTTTCGATAATAAATCCACCAAAGATACAGTCCGCTGTTTGCCTAAAATTTGTGTACATTACTATGCAAAAATCACTTGATAAATACACATTTCTGAGTTAATATGTCTATAATGGGAGAGCGGCCTCAAATTTTTTCGGCCTCCCCATTATTCAGAATTTTCATTATCAGGGCTATCCTGCTCGGCTTCTCTCGCAGCCTTAAGAGCGTCACGCTTCTGCTTTTCCTTCACCTTGAATTTCTCGGCTTCTTCCTCTGTTCGGAATGCACAGTTGCCTTCCAAATTCTCCATAAGAAGTTTTCTTGTCTGCTTGTATTCTGTGCCGTTCATACCCAAACGCAAAAGCCAAATCCTAAAAGCGTACTTCTCATTTTCGGAGTCAATCTCTTTAGCTTGGATCCTTTTCTGCTTGATTGACATTTTGTTCATCAACACAGCAAGCTCAGTACAGGCTTTGGTAAGGTTTGAATCCTCCGTAAGCGGAAAGCCTGTCAAGGCGACTTCCTTATCGGTAATTCTGATACCTGACATTGAAACACCGTTTTCATTTTCATAATCCTCAACTGCTGTTCTCAGGCTGACAGGGCTGTAGGTACAGCGGTCATCGGAAAGAGCCTTAATCAAACCTTTGTCAATTCGGAAGTGGGAACCCACAGCCTTGTTAATCATATCGCCTCGGCTGTAAAGCAAGCGGATAAGATTTCGCAGGGAATTTCCTGTGTGCTGTGAAGCCAGGAAACTTATGCTTAAGCAGTCTGTATTCTCACTTTCGGCAGTCTCGGAAGTTTCAGCAGTCTCGGAAGTCTCTGCTTCGGCAGTTTCTGTAATTTCCACAGGCTCCGCATTTGTTTCCTCCGGCAAGTCACCGATAATCAAGCCCTCTTCAAGAAGTGTGTTCAATACGGCATTGTCTGCCTCGGCTTCTTCCACAGTCAGGCTTCCGTCCCTTTCAACAGTATACTGTCCGATTTCAAATGCACTCCTCGGCATAAAAGTATAAACCGAACGCAAGCCTGTCAGTTCTTCCAACCGTTTTACAAGCACCTTACGGTCATCAATGTTTTTTTCAAATTTCATCATAGCATTATCACTCCTTTCTTTTGGTTATTGTATTAATCACTCTTTTCGATAAAAATTGCAAGTCATTTTTCTGATTATTATCAGATTTTACCTATTTCACAATTTATGTGGAAGAATTTGTGCAGTTTATGTAATAAACCTGTCCGCCGTATCACTAAGTGGGATTCCTACTCAGAAATACAGCGGACTACGTTATTACATCTCAAACGAACCTCTTTATTACATTTCTTTTTCAGCCGCCCAAACAATACCGCACATAACAAAATAAACACAAGGCAAGGCGACCCCATTACCATAAAGGCGGTAAACAGCACTATCGGAATAAGGATTAGCCAGCCACTTTCTAACCTGCTTCTCGGTTTTCGGTTTGGACGCATGCGACACAACTTTACGATGAGTTTCCCAAACATCCATCCAAAACTTAAGCTCCTCGTCTGTTGGATTTTGGTTAGCAAGTTCATCTACCCATTCATATTCATGAATTATTTGCTGAGCCCTAGACCAACTTATTCCAAACATTTCAGCAAAATATGAAATCGGCTTATCTGTGCTCCAATATAAAAAACTCAATTTTTTTCGGTTAGCTACACTAATCTTACTATATGCACATGCATCCCCAGTTGGGTACAAACCATCTTCTTTTGCTTTGTGGCTATTGTCTTCAGCAGTCAAAAGCTGAAGATTGCATAGTCTGTTATCTAATTTAATGTTGTTTATATGGTCAACAACATATCCTTCTGGTATTCTTCCATGTGCAGACATCCATACGAGCCTATTTGCCCGAATTTGTTTCTTTACTCCTTCGGCATGAATGCTATACACACGGTAGCCATTGACAATAGAGCCTTTTAACTTTATAGGTTGTTCACGCTTTATTCCGCCCGGTCCTCTTGTACCATATACATTTCCTGTGGACTCATCAACTTCAATAAATCCAGCTGCAAGTGCAATCAGTGCAACCTCATCACAGCTTAAGTCACCTGTCTTAACATCTACAACAGAAGGAAATCCCTGCAGTCTGGCGCACTCGGTAGGTGTCAATCTTCTCACAGTATAATGGGTTTCCGTTTTAGATACAGGATCTGTTTTGGACACAGCATTCGGGCCTTTTGATACAAGCGTTGGAGATAATTCCTCTTCAATAGAGAAACCGAACTTTGCATTTTGCCCTTGATTGAATGCCGCCCTGTCTATTCCATAGCTGGGGTCGTTTTTCTTTTCTGTATCCATAGGCACAGGATCAGGAGCCGCAACCGCGTGACGGTCAACATCGGTAAGCGTATAACACACATCCTCACTAACCCCACATCCTTGCGGACCGTTCTTGTCAGACCTGCCTATCATATTTCCCTGCAAAACATAGGTCTGCTGTTTCATTCCCGACTCTGCCTGTAAAGCCCCTGTCTTATCTCCTAAATTTCTGACCTCGTTACGTTGGTTCTGGGCAAAAGCCACAGACTCTTCTTCCACAATGGCAATGCCGCCTTGTTGGTTTATAGGTGATCCACCATTGCAGTCAAGGGTTCTGCTTGTTTCAGCCTCGTAAATGCCGGAGTGAGGATTACCCGAAAGCATAGCATTTGACTTAAAAGCACTTATGCCATAGGCCTTTTGTTTCGATACTTTCTCTGTTTCCAATACACAGTTGAAATTTTCCTTGTCCGGCATACGCTGTGAACCGCTTGCATTCCTGTGGGTCAGTGTTCCTGCTGTCTGACTTCCGTCCCAATAGCAAGATTTTTCTTCCTCTGTCACAAACGGCTGATTATTTCCACCCATGCCGTAGGTAGCACTAACTGTTGGTGCAACTTCCAAAGGTCCTGTGTAACGTGTGTCTTGTGAATGATTTTCATACATCTGCACAGCCGGAACAACTCCGGCTCGAAGTGTCGGACTTTTCTCTTCCTCATATCCAATGCTCCTGCTCTTTGCGGAATGCTCGGTACAAAATCCCACCGCACCGTCTATTACACAAGGCGGATGATGACTTTCAGCACGCAAGGTACAGGTGACATCTTCTGTCACATCCATACGCTGACCGCCTTGGTCATTTAAAACAATTCCTTCTCCTTCACTTCTCCTGCTGCCGCCTGCCGTTCCAGTGCCTTGCGGAGTATTTCCGGCAGTTCCTTTCCACGTGCGGAAGCCCTCCGAAGAATTCCAAAACAGGCTTTTGAACTCAGGTAATATTTCGTGTCCACAGATTTCTGCAAAATATCGCTCAATCTGCTCTTCTTTTGTTTGAAATTCCTGCTCGAAAAACCGTATATTGTCATGCCAGACCATTTGTCCAGAGCTTCTTTTATATTTTTTTGTCTCATCTATAAATCCCCTCGTTTCTGTCAAAACATATCGTACCCATTCGAAGCAATTCAGCAACATCGGCTCCTTCTCCAACGAGAGAAATAAGTGTATGGTGACATCGAGTGTGTTCAGAAGGACTTGGAAATAAATAAAGATTTTCCGGGTTATTATTTCTTTTGTCCAAATCGATGTGATGGACCCGTTCTCTATCTGTAAGCCTTCTTCCAATGCACTCTTCAACAACTGCCATATGCTCCATGATCGGCTTTCCGTTATCGAACCTTCTGACTTCATATCCTCTGGTGTCGATATAATTTTCACCGTCCGGACGTCTCCAAGACTTGAATCCGAGCTGCTTTGCCCTTTTGAGAGTGTCGCTTTGATGTCTTCCAAGCGTTGCTGCAACATCTGCAAGCGGTTTTCCTTTTGAAGCGAGAATAAATTTATCCTCCTCTTCACTCCATCTCCGGCATCGGTAAACTTTCGGGCAGCCGATTTTTTCAGCTCTATGCCGTATGCTCGTAACAGTCCTGCCAAGTTTATCTGCAATATCTCGGTGAGGAGTTGTAGTGTAATGCTGTCGGATAAAGGCGTCCTCTTCCGCAGTATATAATCTACCTGAAGCCATGTGATAAACACCCTCTTTCTTCTCTGTGGTACACCCATAAACTGTGCATCCAAAATATTGGCATCCGGCAGAAATCCAAGTTCCTGCATTTTATCCAAACAAGTAATGAAGTCCTCGCCATCTGTACTCGACAGAAGGCCCGCTACATTTTCAAAGACACAAAATTTCGGATATTCACGGTTAGTTGATTCAAGCATTTCTTTTACGATACGGACTGCTTCTATATACAGACCGCTTCTCTCATCCTTAAGACCTTTTCTTTTTCCAGCCAGAGAGAGTCCCTGACAAGGACTTCCCCATGTGATAATGTCAACCGGCTCCAGTTCTGCACCGCTAAGTGCGGACACATCTCCATAATGTTTCACATCAGGAAATCGTTTATTTGTTACTGCTATAGCAAAAGGTTCAACTTCACAATTAAACACAGGTTTAATCCCGGCAAGAACCCCTGCCAATTCAAAACCCCCGGAGCCTGAGAAAAGACTGCCGAGGGTCAGTTGCTTTTTATTTTGTTCATAATTTTCTGTCATCGGTTACACCTCCGGTATCAGAAGAACCTGTCCTTCTGCAATGACGTTTGAGGAAAATTCATTCAGAGTTTTAATTTCTGTGTACCTTTCCTCATCTTCCAGCAAGGCAGCGGCAATAGATTTTATGGTATCTCCCTTTTCCACAGTGTAGATACTCTTTCCGATAATCAGATATACATTGTCTGTATTGCAAACATAGGCATAACCGCAGTCTGCCTCTTCACAAACTATCCTCGCCCATGAATTACTGCAATACTGAAGAATGGGAACAATGGTGTCCTTTTTATAGATTGTTACAATTTCGGAATCAAGAGAATTTTTATCCCTGATATTCATCATTGTCCGCAGCTTGGCATAGCCGATAACCTCTGTATTTCCGTCATTCTCAGCATCATCAACTGAGCCGGTATCCACAGCATCTGTCTCAGGGGTTTCCTGCTGTTCATCTGTATTCTGTTCTTCTTGACTGTCTGAACTTTGGGTTTCTGTATTCTGTTCTTCTGTGTTCTGTTCCTCAGTATTAGTATCAGTATCTGTACCAACCTCGGTTTCCACAGCCTCATCATCTTCGGAGGCATCTTCTAAAACAATGGTGCCGCTTACCTTAAGCGGCTTACCGAACATACTCTCATCAATTATTAATGACATTCATTGCACCTCCTATTCTGCTGTTGAACCGTCCACTCCATTTACAAAATCATCCATGCTGCACGGCTCATCCATCTGCGCTACTATTTCCTCCAAGGTATATTCATGTCCGTCTCTTATACACTTAACGTCAGACCAATTTCCATTTCGGTACTGTGTCCAACGGCGAACAATGACATCCATATACTTCGTATCAAGCTCCATACCACGGCAGATGCGTCCGGATTCCTCACAGGCAATCATTGTACTGCCTGAACCTAAAAACGGATCAAGAACTATTCCATTAGTCTGCGTGGAGTTCTTCATGGGGTACGCCATTAAAGGTACCGGCTTAATTGTAGGATGTGACGAATTCTTCTTCGGTTTCGGAAAATGCCAGACATTAACTTCCGAGCGTCCGGCATACCATTTATGCTTTCCGTCTCGTCTCCAGCCAAAGAGAATGCTCTCGCTTATCCACTGGTAGGGACTGCGTCCCAAAACAAGACTGTCCTTTTCCCAAATACAGCAGCTCGAAAGATAAAATCCTGCATCGTGAAATGCTCTGCGGAAAATCAGTCCTTTTGAATCCGAGTGGAAAATATATATACTGGCATCGTTTGCCATTGCGTCATGCATACAGTTCATAGCTCTAAGTGAGAATTGGTATGCTTCCTCATCTCCGAGGTCATCATTTTTGATTGTTCCAGCTTTGCCTTTGTAACTAACAAAGTAAGGCATATCGGTAAGCACAAGATTAACTTTTTCATCTCCAAGCAGCTTATCGAATGATTCCTGTAATGTTGAATCACCACAAAGCACCTTATGTTTACCAAGAAACCACAGGTCGCCTGCTTTTGAAAAATTCGGTTTTTTCAATGCTTCATCAATGTCGAAGTCATCTTCTTTGATGTTCTTATCGTGTACATTGCTGAACAAGTCATCAATCTCAGCGGCATCAAAACCTGTAAACTCAAGGTCATAGTCTAGTGATTTCAAATCATCTAACAAGTCAGCCAGCTTAACGGTATCCCATTCACCGGAAACCTTATTCATAGCAATATTAAGGGCTTTTTCGTCAGCCTCATTCATATTTACAATCACACACTCTGCTTCCGTCTCACCGAGATGTTTCAGCACCGACAATCTCTGATGTCCCGAAATAACTGTATTGTCATTTGCTTCATTGACCACAATCAGTTCCACGTAGCCAAAAT
Organism: Lachnospiraceae bacterium; assembly: GCA_021202815.1. Classification (GTDB taxonomy): domain Bacteria; phylum Bacillota; class Clostridia; order Lachnospirales; family Lachnospiraceae; genus Hominiventricola. The sequence goes on from JAJQCG010000155.1 coordinate 10,663, forward strand.
TCTGAATAGAATTTTTCAGCTTTTCAAACTCGGAATCACCGGGTTTAAGTTCTTTTCTCGGATTATATTTCGCAGGGTTCAAATCCGCCAGTTTCATTGTGCGGATGTTTAATTTGTCCATTTTCATTTTGCTCTTCTCCTTTCTTCACACTCTCATAACTTCGGAAAACGGTATGAAAAAAGAGCCGAACATAAAGCCCTGCTCCCATTCACCTGTGTCCTCGTTTTTCTGTTCCGTTATCGGATACCACTTCGGACTGTCGCCATTGCCGGAAGCCAACACTTGGTCATCCGCATAGTCAATCTCATGTACACAAATCGCCAGCGTATTACTGACCGTAAAAACTCCGACGGTCTTAAGTGCCTTGCCTTCAACCGCCACATCATATAGAACTCCCATTATTTTTCTCCTTTCTTATTTTTCTTTGTCCTTGCCCTGTTCGCACAGGCTCTGCTGCAATATTTTCTCGGTTTCGGTGTCTCCCGACTTGCCAAAAATTCGCCGCCGCACTGGGGACAGATGGCAACTCTTGTACTTGACCAGTTTTCGGGAGCCGGGTGTTTTGAGTGCCAGCGGCTCCTGCATTTATCCGAGCAGAACTTTTTTGATCTGCCTGTATGCTTCTGCTCTAACGGTTTCCCACATTCCAAGCACAGCTTTTTTACACTTTCCTCGGCTAACTCTTCCAAAGTACCGTCTGGAAACAAGTCAGCCATAAGTAATTCCATTGTCGGTTTCAAAGCACTCACCACCTATCTCAAAAATTCATATTGCGTCAAAACTCCGTTAAAAACTTCCCACATTGCGCCGAAAGTCTATGCTTTTTCATAAAAAATAATAA